>CAZZAW010000133.1:0-7187 GCA_964652405.1 uncultured Ramlibacter sp. | reverse complement strand
GCCGTGAACTCCTGGCGCTGGCCGTCGCGCTGCACAGCCAGCGTCGTGGCGCTGCCGGGCCGCAGCCCGGCGATGGTGTTGCGCAGGACGTTCGCGTCGGCCACCGGCGTGCCGTCGATCGCGGTGATGACGTCGCCCTGGCGCAGGCCCGCCTTCGCCGCCGGGCTGCCGTCCTCGACGCGGCTCACCAGCGCGCCGTGCGCGTCGGGCAGGCCGAGGCTGGCCGCCAGGTCGGGTGACAGCGACTGCGCGACCACGCCGAGCTTGGCGCGTCGCACCACGCCGTCGGTGATCAGCTGGTCGGCCACGGCGCGGGCCATCGCCGACGGAATCGCGAAGCCGAGGCCGATGTTGCCGCCCGACGGCGACACGATCTGGGCGTTGATGCCCACCAGCCGGCCGGCGGTGTCGACCAGCGCCCCGCCGGAGTTGCCCTGGTTGATCGGCGCGTCGGTCTGCAGGAAGTCTTCGTAGCTGCCGTCGCCGACGCCGGTGGCGCGGCCCTTGGCGCTGACGATGCCCATCGTCACGGTCTGGCCGACGCCGAGCGGGTTGCCGAACGCCAGCACGACGTCGCCCACCTTCACGGCGTTCGAGTCGCCGTAGCCGACCGTCGGCAGGCCCTTGGCGTCGACGCGTACCACGGCGAGATCGCTGGCCGGGTCGGTGCCGACCACCGTGCCGGCAAGCGTCCGGCCGTCGGCCAGCTCCACCTGGATGCGGTCGGCGCCGTCGACGACGTGGTGGTTGGTGAGCAGGTAGCCGTCGTCGCGGATGAAGACGCCCGAGCCGAGGCCGCCTTCGCGGCGTGGCCGCCGGTCGTCGCCGAAGCCGCGGCCGAAGAACTCACGCAACGGCGCCGGCAGCGCCGTCTGCGACGCCACGACACGACGCTGGACCCGCAACGTGACGACGGCGGGCGCTACGCGATCGACGACGGCACTGTAGCCGGATACGGGAACGGACGCGGCGACGAGGTCGGGACGGGCCGGCGCCGCCGGAACATCCGGGGCGGCGGCGGTGATGGTGGCGCGGCCGCCGACGAAGGCGGTGCCGAGCGCCAGGCTCAGCAGGCCTGCGGCCGCCAGCCTGGAGACGGGAGATGCGTGCATGGGACTCACTCCTCCTGGAAATCACCCCGACGCGGGGTCACACCTGGATAGACGTTCGAGCCCCTGGCAGCGGTCTGTCGCGAGGATTACAGATGCGACAGGTGGGCCGCCGCGGCCGCGGCGGTCAGGCCGGCGCTGCCGGCAGCGTCACCGCGAACGTGCTGCCCTCGCCCACCGCCGACGTCACGCCGACCCGCCCGCCGTGGGCCTCGACGACCGCCTTGACCAGCGACAGCCCCAGCCCGAGCCCGCGCGCCGATCGGCTGGCATCGGCGCGATAGAGCCGATCCCACACCAGCGGCAGATCGGTCGCGGCGATGCCCATGCCGGTGTCGCGCACGCGGATCGTCACCGTGGCGCCGGCGTCGTCCGCCGCGGCTGTCACGTCCACGCGTCCGCCCGGCGGCGTGTACTTCACGGCGTTCTCGATCAGGTTCGCCAGCACCTGGCGCAGCCGCGTGTGGTCGGCGCGCACCTGCAGTCCGGGCGGCACCGCCAAGGTCAATGCCAGCCCGCGATCCTCGGCCTCGTCGGCATAGAGCGCGATCGCCTCGTCGACGACGACGGCGACCGCCACCGCCGCCACCGCCAGCCGCATCGTCCCGGTCTCGGCCTCCGAGATGTCCATCAGCGCCGTCAGCGTCGCGCCGAGCCGGTCGGCCTCCTCGAGCGCCTGGGCGAGACTGTCGCGCACCGCGGCCTCGTCGCCCTGGGTCAGCGCCGCTTCGGCGACGTTGCGGAAGCGCGTGAGCGGGGTGCGCAGATCGTGCGCCACGTTGTCGAGCGCGCCGCGCATGCCGCCGACCAGCCGCTGGATCTGACCGAGCATCTCGTTGATGCGCGCGCCGAGCCGGTCGAGCGGATCGGCGGTGCCGCGGGTGGCGACCCGGGCGTCGAAGCGGCGGGTCTCGAGAATCTCCCGGGTCGTGGCGTCGAGGGCGCGGATCGGCGCCAGGCCGACCAGGGCGATCACCACGCCGCCGCCGGCCGCAATCACCGCCAGCAGCAGGCCAACCTGCACCGCGCGGGCGCGGAACTGCGCCAGCACCTCGTCGCGCACGTGGGAGGTGCGGCCGACCTGGACGCGGACGCCGTCGGGCAGTTCGACGGTGCCGATCTCCAGGGTCGATCCGTCGATCGGGCTGGCCTGCAGCATCCACGGCGAGCCACGGCGCAGCGCCTCGACGCTGGCCAGGTCGACGGCCCGCCAGTCGCGCGGCTGCGAGGCGTAGATCACTTCGGCGCGGCCGGCGACGACGCGCACCAGGAGGCGCTCGTGGCGTCCTTCGAGGGCATCGGCCTGGACCAGGCGCTGCAGGCCGCCGAGGCCGGCGCGCTGGTACTCCAGCGCATAGCGCGACAGCATCGACGCCAGCACGTCGTGGTCCTGGGCAGCCAGCGTGCGGGCGAGCAGCGCGTAGGTGAAGACCAGCAGCGCCGCCGCGCTCACCGCGAACAACGCCGCGTACCACAACCCGAGCCGCAGCGGCAGGGCGTGCCGCAGCGCGTCAGCCCACCTTGAGGACATAGCCGACGCCGCGCACGGTGTGCAGCAGCTTGGGGTCGAAGGTGCGGTCGATCTTGTCGCGCAGGCGGTGCACCAGCACGTCCACGGCGTTGGTGCCGGTGTCGAAGCTGTAGTCCCAGACGTGCGAGATGATCATCGTCTTGGAGACGACGCGGCCGGGCTGGCGCATCAGGAACTCGAGCAGCGCGTACTCGCGCGGCCGCAGTTCGATCGGCACGCCGCCGCGTTCGACCCGCCGGGTCAGGCGATCGAGCCGCAGGTCGGCGACGGTCAGAATCGTCGGCTCGGCGCTCACCGGGCCGCGCCGCGTGATGGCCTGGAGCCGGGCGAGCAGCTCGGCGAACGCGAACGGCTTCACCAGGTAGTCGTCGCCGCCCGACTGCAGGCCCTTGACGCGATCGTCCACGGTGTGGCGCGCGCTCAGGAACAGCACCGGGGTCGTCACTCCGGCCCGGCGCAGCGCCGTCACCAAGCTCAGGCCGTCGAGCCGCGGCAGCATCACGTCGACGACGGCGGCGTCGTAGGCCGACTGCTGCGCCAGCTCGAGCCCGGCGACGCCGTCGGCGGCGAGTTCCACCGCGTGGCCGTCCTGGCGCAGCCCCGCCGCGACGAACTCGGCGATGCTGCGATCGTCCTCCACCACCAGCACGCGCACGCCGCCATCGTCCCGTGAGCGGCGGAAGGCCGTCAAGGCGGCGGCGCCGGTGACCGCCGTGCCGTCAGGTGCGCCGCGCGATCCGGCCGTTCACCCGCACCCAGCGCACGGCGCCGCGGCCGTCGCGCACGAACTCCACCGGCAGGCCGGTGTAGACGCCGCTCACGGCGTAGGCGACGTCGGGGCCGTAGAAGGTGACGGCCGCGTCGGGTTGGCCGCCGCCGGTGGCCACGATCAGACGGGCACCGTCCCGACGCACGGTGACTTCGCCGACCGGCGGCCGCGCGAACGTGCCGACGTACTCGGCAAGCGGCGGTTGTGTGCCCAGCGGCATGGCGTGGAAGCTCATCGCCTCGTTGACGCCGCGATGGCCGATGCGTTGCCCAGGCGCCAGAGCGAGGCCGGCGTAGCGCTGCAGCACCGCCCGCTCGACGTCCTGCACCAGGCGCCAGCCGTCGACGTGGTTGGTCAATACGGTGAACGCCAGGTTGCGCGCCGGCACCAGCTGCACCAGCAGGCAGTGCCCGTTCAACGTGCCGCCGTGCGCCAGCGTCGTCACGTCGCCGAGCCGGCGGACGTGCCAGCCGAGGCCCATCTCGTCGTCGGTGCCGTGCTTGGGCACCTGCGCCTGCTGCATCTGCGCCAGCCGCGGCCGCTGCAGGTACTGCCCGCCGTCCTCGGTGCGGCCGTCACCCAGATGGAACCGGGCGTAGCGCATCAGGTCGGTCACCGACGTCAGCACGCCGCCGGCGGTCGTGCTCGACGTCGTCTGGAACGGGCGAATCACCTCGGTGCGGCCGTCGCGCTCGCGGTGGCCGAGGGTCACGGGATAGGTGAGCACGTCGGTCAGACGCGTGAAGGTGCGCGGCAGGCCGAGCGGCGCGAAGACCAGGTCGCGCAGCGCGTCGTGGATGCCCTGGCCGGTCACCGCTTCGATCAGCCGCCCCGACAGCGCGAAGCCGGCGTTGTTGTAGCTCCACGCCTCGCCCGGCGCAGCCAGCTGCGGCAGCGTCGGCATGATCGCGGCGACGAAATGGGCCAGCGCCTCGGCGCCGCGGTCCTCGGTGGTGAGCTGGCCTTCCCAGCCCGGCGTGTGCGTCAACAGATGCCACGGCGTGACCTGGGCCGTGGCCGCCTGGTCGCGGACGCGAAACGCCGGCAGCAGCTCGTGGACCGGCGTGTGGAGTTCGAGCTTGCCCATCTCCACCAGCTTCAGCACCGCGGTGGCGGTCATCGTCTTGGAGATCGACGCGATGGTGAAGAGCGTGTCGGCGGTGATGGGCCGCGGGTCGTCGAGACTGGTGACGCCGAACCCGCGCAGGTGCTGGCGGCCGGCGGCCCACAGCCCGAGCGCCACGCCGGGCACGTGATACCGGGCCATCGCGTCGCGGACGACGGCGGAGACGGCCTGGAGACGGTCGTCCTCAGGGGCCTGGGCAGCCTGGGTCGCGGGGTGGCGGAGGGGACGCGGCGCGGCCAGGGCGGCGATGCCCGGCAGCGCCAGGAACTCACGGCGGTGCATGGCCGGCAGTGTATCGTGCGGACGCATGAGCCTGACGCTTCGCCCGTTCTCCGCGCGTGGATGCGCGGTCCTGTGCCTGCCACTTTGGCTCGCGACGACGGTGGTGGTGTCGGCACAGCCGGCGCCGGCCGATGACGCGGCGGCGATCCGCACCGCCCGCGCCGCCTCCAATCGGGCGATTGCCGCCCACGACGTCGCCGGCATCGCGCGGCACTGGCGCGCCGACGTCTCGATCGTCACCTCGACGAGCGCGCAGGCCATCGGTACCGCCGCCAACAGCGAGCGCATGGCGCAGCAGTTCCAGCGCCGTCCCGACACCGTCTACGTGCGCACGCCGCAGCGGGTCGAGCTCCTGCCCGCCTGGGCGGTCGCTGCCGAATCCGGCACGTGGACCGGGCGCTGGACCGAGCCCGACGGCGTCGTCGAGATCGCCGGCACTTACCTGGCGCAATGGCGCAAGGCCGATGGCGAGTGGCGCATCCAGGCCGAGGTGTTCGTGCCGCTGACCTGCCGCGGGTCGCGCTATTGCGCGGCGCGCCCGTGATCGCCGCGGCCGTTCACTGCCAGCTGCCGTACATCGGGTTGGGCACGACGAAGTAGCGGGCGCCGAACTCGGCGAATGCCGACGCGGGCGCCGTGGCCAGCGCCTGGCTCGATCGCGGGAAGTCCTGGATGTTGTCGCCGATCCAGGCGACGACCTCGAGGGACGGCGCGCCAGCGGCGGTCTTCCCGGCCGCCACGGCCTCGAACCGCGGGTTCTTGTCGGAGGGCGATCCGTCGGGCCGACACAGCATCGCGTCATAGGCGAGCTGATGGGCGGCGAAAACGGCGGCGGTGTCGTCGCACTCCGACTCCAGGCGATTGGTCACGATGGCGATGCGGCCGCCGAGCGCGCGCACCCGGGCCAGGAACTCGCCGGCGCCTGGCAGCGGCGCCGCCTCGCGGCGCTTCACCCAGGCGTTCCAGCTGTCGGGCGAGAAGCCAGCGCCGAGCCGGGCCCGCTCGAGCTGATACGTCGAGTTGTCGATCACCGTGTCGTCGGCATCCAGGATCACGGCCCAGCTGCCGGCGGCCCGTCCCGCCGCCGTTCGCTCCACGTGCGCCGTGGCCAGTCGATAGGTCTGGAGCAGCACCGCGCGATACTCCGCCGACTGCCGCACCCAGCGGATGGCCTCGGGGACGGCCGCCGCGGTCGGCGTTGGCGTCACGGCTGGCGTTGGCGTCACGGGCGCCGACGGCGCGGTGGCCGCCGGGGTGCGGTTGGCGCAGGCAACGGACACCAAGAGCGGCAGGGCGATCAGCAGGCGACGCATCCAGGCATGATACGGCGCCGACCCAAGCGGTCGGCGCATTCGCGTGCCGCAGCGGTTGCCACCGGCGTCGCGCCGGCATACAGTGCCGGAATGGCGGCGCCCGACCTCAAGCAGGTCACCCGCGAGATCCTCCAGGGGTTCTGGAAGGTGCACATCCTGCACCACGCCGCCGCGCATCCCGTGGTCGGTCAGTGGATGCTCGCCGAGCTGCGCCGCCACGGCTACGAGATCAGCCCCGGCACGTTGTACCCGCTGCTCAAGCGGATGGAGCGCAACGGCTGGCTGCGCTGCGCCGTGGAGAAAGGGGCCGGGCCGCGGGCGCCGCGCTTCTACACGCTGACGCCGCTGGGGCGGGCGGTGCTCGCCATCGTCAGCGACAAAGTCGGCGAGCTGCGCCACGAGACCCACGAGGGGCCCAAGGGGCGCGGCAAGCGCCTCGTATCGGCCAGACGCGGCCGGCCGTGAACGGCCGTTCGCCGGTGATTCCGCCAGGGCCGCCCCGGTTGTCACTCTAGTCGGTTTTCGACTACAGTGACCGACCAGATGCGTCCGGCCGCCCGCCGGTCGCGTATCGTGGCGGTCGCTCTCGCAGTCGCGTGCGCCACGACGACGCCGACCGCCCAGACCCTGCCTCAGCCCCTCACGCTCGACGCCGCGATCGAGTACGCCGGTGCCGCCTATCCGGCGGTGCGCGCGGCGATCGAGGGCGTCGCCGCCGCGGCGGCCGGCGTAGACCTGGCGCGCACCCAGTACCTGCCGCGCCTCGACGCGCTGTGGCAGGTGAACCGCGCCACGGTCAACAACGTCACCGGCCTGCTGTTCCCGCAGGCGGCCGTGCCGTCGATCTCCGGCCCGCCGTTCGCCGCCGTCAGCGGCCAAAGTGTGTGGGGCAGCGCCGTCGGCGCCCTGCTCTCCTGGGAGCCGATCGACCTGGGTCAGCGGCGCGCCGCGGTGCAGGAGGCCGAGAGCGCGGTCACCCGCGCCCGGGCCGATCAGACGTTGACGCGGCTCGAGGTCCAGCACGCCGTCGGCGCCGCGTACCTGGCGGTCGTCGCCG
>CAZZAW010000132.1:0-7197 GCA_964652405.1 uncultured Ramlibacter sp. | reverse complement strand
CCCGGTTGGTGAAGTCCACCGGCAGCTTCTCGCCCTTGGCCAGCATGTCCTGGATCCGCTTGTGGGCGGCGTCTCGGCCGGTGAGCATCTTGCCGTTGAGCAGCAGCGTCTCGCCCGGCTTCCAGCTGGCGACTTCCTCGCGGGTCAGGGAGTCCAGGTTCACGCGCCGGCTCTTTTGGGTGTCGGGCGTCCACTGCACGTCGGGCCACAGGTCCAGGCTGGGCGCATCCAGGTAGACGGGACCGCTGCCGTCCATGACGAAGTGCGCGTGGCGGGTGGCGGCGCAGTTGGGGATCATGGCGACGGGCTTGCTGGCCGCGTGCGTGGGGTACATCTTGATCTTGACGTCCAGCACGGTGGTCAGCCCGCCCAGGCCCTGCGCGCCGATGCCCAGCGCGTTGACCTTCTCGTAGAGCTCCAGGCGCAGTTCCTCGACCGGCGTGAGGTTCCCGCCCTTGGACGACTTTTCCTGCAGCTGGTACATGTCCAGGTCGTCCATCAGGGACTCCTTGGCCATGAGCACCGCCTTCTCCGCCGTGCCGCCGATGCCGATGCCCAGCATGCCGGGCGGGCACCAGCCGGCGCCCATGGTGGGCACGGTCTTGAGCACCCAGTCGACCACGCTGTCGCTGGGGTTGAGCATGATCATCTTGCTCTTGTTCTCGCTGCCGCCGCCCTTGGCCGCGACCGTCACGTCCACCTTGTCGCCCGGCACGATCTCCGTGAAGATCACCGCCGGCGTGTTGTCCTTGGTGTTCTTGCGCGCGAACTGCGGGTCGGCCACCACGCTGGCGCGCAGCGTGTTGTCGGGATGGTTGTAGCCGCGGCGCACGCCTTCGTTGATGGCGTCTTCCAGGCTGCCGGTGAAGCCCTCGAAGCGAACGTCCATCCCAACCTTGAGGAACACGTTGACGATGCCCGTGTCCTGGCAGATCGGCCGCCGGCCGGTGGCGCTCATCTTGCTGTTGGTGAGGATCTGCGCGATCGCGTCCTTGGCGGCCGGGCTCTGCTCGCGCTGGTAGGCGCGCGCCAGGTGGGCGATGTAGTCGGCCGGGTGGTAGTAGGAGATGTACTGGAGCGCGGCGGCGACCGATTCGATCAGGTCGGCTTGTCGGATCGTGGTGGGCATGGCGAGAGTGTGCGTGGAGCCCTCGATTATCGTACAGCTGCGGGTTTTCCCCGTGCTTGACGCTTGCCGCCCCGCCTCGCAAGATGGCCCGCCATGCGCTTCGAACAGATTGCCGCGGGCGGCTGCCGCTCCTATCTCGTGGGGTGCCCCGACACCTGCGCCGCAGCCGTCATCGATCCCGAGGAAAGCCAGGTCGACCGCTACCTGGCCCTGGCGGCGCGCGACGGCCTGCGCCTCCGCTTCGTGATCGACACGCACACGCATGCGGACCATTTCACGGCCAGCCGGCAGCTGGCAGACATGCTGGACGTGCCGGTGGTGATGCACCGCGCCACGGCAGCGCCCCGCGTCGACATGCGGGTGGACGATGGCGACATGGTGGCGCTGGGCAAGTTGCGCCTGCAGGTCCTCCACACGCCGGGACACACGGCCGACTCCATGTCGTTGCTGGTGGGCGGGCGCGTGTTCACCGGCGACACGCTCCTGATCGGCGGCACCGGCCGCACGGACCTGCCGACCGGCGATGCCGGGGCCCTGTACGACAGCCTGTTCGGCAAGCTGCTCAAGCTGGATCCGGGCACCAGGGTGCACCCCGCTCACGAGTACAAGGGCCGCGACCACACCACGATAGGCGCCGAGCTGGCGTCCAACCCCCGGCTGCAGGTGCGCGAGCGCGCGGCCTTCATCCGCATGATGGAGAGCCTGAACCTCGAGATGCCCAGGCACATCACCGAGGCGCTGCGCACCAACCTCAGCGGCGGCAAGACGGTGGCGCAGATGCTGGCCGAAGCCGCGGCCGTGGTTCCCTTCATGTCGCTCGAAGAGCTGGGGCGGCGCGTGCAGGCGAGCGACCCCGAGCTGGTGGTGCTGGACGTGCGCGAGCGTGAGGCCTACGAGGCGGGCCACGTGCCCGGGGCCAAGCTGCTTCCGCGCGGCCAGCTCGAGCTGCGGGTGAACGACGAGCTGCCCGATCCGACCCGCCGCATCGTCGCCTGCTGCGAGTTCGGCCGTATCTCCACGCTGGCGGCAGCCACGCTGCACACCATGGGTTTCCAGCGTGCGGTCGCGCTCGACGGGGGCATGAAAAGCTGGCGCGAGGCCGGGCTGCCCCTGGCCACCGGCAAGGGCTGAGCCGCGGCAGGCGCCCACGGCGGCGCCGTGTCTGGTACGGTGGCGGGAGCTTCCACTGCCTCACTCCGCCATGTCCACCCGCATCGAACGAGACACCTTCGGCCCCATCGAGGTGCCGGCACGCCGCCTGTGGGGCGCCCAGACGCAGCGGTCGCTGCAGAACTTCGACATCTCGGGCGAGCGGCAGCCGCGCGAAATCATCCGGGCGCTGGTGCAGGTCAAGCGGTCCTGCGCGGTGGTGAACCACCTCATGGGCCTGATGGACGACCGCAAGGCCTCGGCCATCATCGCTGCGGCGGACGAAGTCCTCGCCGGACAGCACGACGAGGAGTTCCCGCTGGTGGTCTGGCAGACCGGCTCGGGCACCCAGACCAACATGAACGTCAACGAGGTGCTCGCCAACCGCGCCAGCGAGTTGCTGGGCGGACCGCGCGGGGAGGGGCGGCTGATCCATCCCAACGACGACGTCAACCGCGGCCAGTCGTCCAACGACGTGTTTCCCACCGCCATGCACGTGGCCGCGGTGGAGGCGATCCGCCACCGGCTGCAGCCCTCGCTGATGAAGCTCAAGGCGACCCTGGCGGCCAAATCGGAGGCCTTTCGCCACATCGTGAAAATAGGCCGCACCCACCTGCAGGACGCCACGCCGCTGACGCTGGGCCAGGAGTTCTCGGGCTATGTCGCCCAGCTCGAACAGGCCGACCGCCATTTGCACGCCAGCCTGCCGCACCTGTGCGAGCTGGCGCTGGGCGGCACCGCCGTCGGCACCGGCCTGAACGCGCCGGCGGGGTTCGCCGAGAAGGTGGCGGCGGAACTGGCGCGCCTGACGGGCCTGCCCTTCGTCACTGCCACCAACAAGTTCGAGGTGATGGCCGCGGCCGATGCGCTGGTGCACGCCCACGGCGCCCTCAAGACACTGGCCGCGAGCCTGATGAAGATCGCCAACGACGTTCGCTGGCTGGCCAGTGGTCCCCGCAGCGGCATCGGCGAGTTGCGCATTCCCGAGAACGAGCCAGGGTCGTCGATCATGCCGGGCAAGGTCAATCCCACGCAGAGCGAAGCCGTGACCATGCTGTGCTGCCAGGTGTTCGGCAACGACGTGGCCATCAATGTGGGCGGGGCGTCGGGCAATTTCGAGCTCAACGTCTTCCGTCCCATGATCGCGCACAACTTCCTGCAGAGCGTTCGCCTGCTGGCCGACGGCATGGCCAGCTTCAACGACCACTGCGCCGTGGGCATCGAGCCCAACCGGGAGCGGATCTCCGAGCTGGTGGAGCGTTCGCTGATGCTGGTGACCGCGCTCAATCCGCACATCGGCTACGACAAGGCCGCCCAGATTGCCAAGAAGGCCCATGCCGAAGGCACCAGCCTGCGCGAAGCGGCCGTCGCCACCGGGTTTGTCACGGCTGAGCAGTTCGACCAGTGGGTGCGGCCGGAGCGGATGGTCGGTCCCGGCGCCGGAAACTGAAGCTCATCCATTCAGCGCGGCAGTAGTTGGCATTCGGGCTCTACTGTTGGGCTCAGGTCCGCGCGTACCCCACGAAACGCCGCAGCCCTGCTACCGTGTGCAACTGCTGCCGCGCTACGGCGAGTCAGTGAACTTTCCAAGAGACAACCATGAGCAACGACCAACTCGCGCTGCATCCCTGCGTGGCCTATTTCTCCATGGAGATGGCCCTCGATTCCGCCATTCCCACCTACAGCGGTGGCCTGGGCGTGCTCGCCGGCGACATGATGCGAAGCGCGGCCGACCTCGGCCTGCCGATCGTCGGTGTCACCATGGCCAGCCGTGCCGGCTACTTCTCCCAGCAGATCGAGGCTGGCCGGCAGGTCGAGCGCACGGCCGACTGGCAGCCTGAGCAGCGCCTCAAGCGCACCAACGCCAAGGTCCTGGTGCGCATCGGCACCCGCGACGTGGCCGTCACGGCCTGGCGCTACGAGGTCGACAGCTGCCACAGCGAGTCGCAGAAGGCCACGGTGTACCTGCTGGACACCGACCTGCCGGAGAACCATTCCGAGGACCGCCGCATCACCGATTCGCTGTACGGCGGTGATGATGGCTACCGCCTGCGCCAGGAAATCGTGCTGGGCATAGGCGGCGTGCGGGTGCTGCAGGCCCTCGAAGTCCCGGTCAAGAAGTACCACCTGAACGAAGGCCATGCGGCCTTCCTGACCCTGGAGCTGCTGCGCCGCCAGCGCGCCGGCAGGAACCCGGTGCCGCTGAAGGCGGCCGCGGCGGCGGTGCAGAGCCAGTGCGTGTTCACCACGCACACGCCGGTGCCTGCCGGCCATGACCAGTTCGACTACGCGGCGGCCGTGCCGGCGCTGGGTGGCATCATCGACGAGAAGGAGCTGGTGGCGCTGGCCGGCGCCGAGCGCCTGAACATGACCCGCCTGGCCCTGTCGCTGAGCGGCTGGGTCAACGGGGTCGCCAAGCGGCACGCGGAAACCTCGCGGGCGCTGTTTCCCGGCTACGAGGTGCACGCGGTCACCAACGGCGTGCATTCGGCCACCTGGGCGGCGGAGAGCCTGCACGAGCTGTTCGACCGGCACATTCCCTACTGGCGCAGCGAGCCCGAGCTGCTGCTGGAAGCCGACCGCATCCCGCTGGAGGAAATCAGGAGCGCGCATGACAAGGCCAAGCAGGCCCTGCTGGCCTATGCCTCCGAGGTGGCGCCCGGGCACGGCCTGAGCGCCGACCGGTTCACCCTGGGTTTCGCCCGCCGCATGACCGCCTACAAGCGCCCGCATCTCCTGTTCAGCGACCTGGAGCGGCTGCGCAGGATCGCCAGGAAGTTCCCGATCCAGGTGGTGCTGGCCGGCAAGGCGCATCCCAGGGACGAAGCCGGCAAGAAGCACATCGAGCAGCTGCACGCCGTGGCCCGTGAACTCCAGGGCCTGGTGCCCATCGTGTTCCTGCCCGACTACAACATGCACAAGGCGCGCTACATCGTCTCCGGCGTCGACGTTTGGATGAACACGCCCCAGCGCCCGCTGGAAGCCTCAGGGACCAGCGGGATGAAGGCCGCGCTCAACGGCGTGCCCAACCTGAGCATCCTGGACGGCTGGTGGCTGGAAGGCTGCGCGGAAGGCGAGACGGGCTGGGCCATCGGCGAGGACGGGCCTCACGACGACGCGGCTGACTCCAAGGCGCTCTACGACAAGCTCGAGAACACCGTGCTGCCGCTGTTCCACGAGCAGCCCCAGGCCTGGACGGAGGTGATGCGCCGGGCCATCTCGCGCAACGGATCGTTCTTCACCAGCCACCGCATGCTCAAGCGCTACGCGCTCGAGGCGTACGCGCGCTAGGCGGCTTCAGTGCTTGCCGTGCCCCGGCACGGACATGGAGCTCATGATCTTGTCGGTGTAGGCGATCGCCATCGCCGACAGCAGGAAGGCGATGTGGATCGCCGTCTGCGCGATCAGCACGCGGTCGCTGTAGTTGTCCGCATTGATGAAGGTCTTGAGCAGGTGGATCGAGGAGATCCCGATGATGGCGGTGGCCAGCTTGACCTTGAGCACCGAGGCGTTCACGTGGCTCAGCCACTCGGGCTGGTCCGGGTGGCCCTGCAGGTTCATCCGGCTCACGAACGTCTCGTAGCCGCCCACGATGACCATGATCAGCAGGTTGGAGATCATGACCACGTCGATCAGGGCCAGCACCACCAGCATGATCACCGTCTCGTTCAGCGAGGTGAGCGGCGCCGTGCTCTTGTAGCCGATGCTGGTCACCAGCTGCTGCAGGGCGGTCTGGCTGCCGAAGGCGGCCTCGATCAGGTGCACCAGCTCCACCCAGAAGTGGTAGACGTAGATCGCCTGGGCGGCGATCAGCCCCAGGTACAGCGGCAGCTGGAGCCAGCGGCTGGCGAAGATCAGGTTGGGCAGCGGCCGCAGCGGCGAATGCTTGCCTTGCAGGGGATTGGGGTCTTGCATCGGGGAGGGGTTTCTACGGATGGCCGCGATTGTAGTGACGCGGGATGACGCTCCCCGGGGCGGTTAAATTTGTAAGCTTGAAGCCAGTCAGTGCAATGTAAGTGCATCGGCTGACATTACCGCCCCATTCCAACCTGCGGAGACAAAGCCATGAGTGCGATCGAATCGGTCCTGGTTGAAAACCGTGTGTTCCCCCCGCCCGAAGCCGCCGTCAAGGGCGCGCGCATCTCCGGCATGGAGGCCTACCAGAAGCTGTGCGCCGAGGCCGAGAAGGACTTCGAGGGCTTCTGGGCGCGGCTGGCCCGCGAGAACGTGGTCTGGACCAAGCCCTTCACCCGCACCCTGAACGAATCCAATGCCCCGTTCTACAAGTGGTTCGAGGATGGCGAGCTCAACGCCAGCGCCAACTGCCTCGACAAGCACGTAGGCACGCCCACCGAGAACAAGACAGCCATCGTGTTCGAGGCGGATGATGGCGCCGTCACGCGGGTCACCTACAAGGAACTGCTGGCCCGCGTGAGCCAGTTCGCCAACGCGCTGAAGGCCCAGGGCATCGCCAAGGGTGACCGCGTCATCATCTACATGCCCATGGGCATCGAGGGCGTGGTGGCGATGCAGGCCTGCGCCCGCATCGGCGCGACCCACAGCGTGGTGTTCGGCGGGTTCTCGGCCAAGGCGCTGAACGAGCGCATCATCGACGCCGGCGCCGTCGCCGTGATCACCGCCAATTTCCAGATGCGCGGCGGCAAGGAACTGCCGCTCAAGTCCATCGTGGACGAAGGCATCGCCATGGGCGGGTGCACCACGCTCAAGACCGTGCTGGTGCTGATGCGCACGCCCACCCCCTGCAACATGGTGGCCGGGCGCGACAAGACCTTCGACGAGGTGCTCAAGGGCCAGAGCGCCGAATGCAAGCCGGAGGCGGTGAACGCCGAACATCCGCTGTTCATCCTCTACACCTCCGGTTCCACCGGCAAGCCCAAAGGCGTGCAGCACTCCACCGG
>CAZZAW010000131.1:0-7220 GCA_964652405.1 uncultured Ramlibacter sp. | reverse complement strand
CTCCAAGATCAACTACGTGGCCTTCCGCGGGGGCGGCGAGGCCACCGCGGCCATCCTCGGCGGCAACGTCACGGTGGGCGGCAGCGGCTACAGCGAGTTCGCCGAGTACATCAACGGCGGCAAGATGAAGGCCATCGCGGTCACCTCCGGCTCGCGCCTGAAGGGCATCAACGTGCCCACGCTCAAGGAGCAGGGCGTCAACGTCGAGATCGGCAACTGGCGCGGCGTCTACGGCGCGCCCGGCATCACCGACGCCCAGCGCAAGGCTCTGACCGACATGGTGCTGGCCGCGCTCAAGACCAAGTCCTGGGCCGAGTCGCTGGAGAAGAACAACTGGACCCCGGCCGTGATGAGCGGCCCGGCGTTCGAGAAGTTCGTCGACGACGAGTTCGCCAGCCTGCGCGCCACCATGGTCAAGTCCGGCATGGTCTGATGCGGGAGCCCCCCGCTTCCCTGCCGCAGACCCTGGTCGGCGCCGGCGTCCTGCTGCTGGGCCTGGCGCTGGCGGCCGGCGCCCTGGTGATCCCGGCGGCCGCCGGCTACGGCGGCGTCGGCCCCAACTTCCTGCCCTGGGTGGTGGCCGCCGGCCTCACGCTCTGCGGCGTCCTCATCATCCGCGAGGCGCGCACCGGGGGCTTCCGGGCCATGGACGCGCCTTCCGGCGCGGCGCACGGCTACTGGGCCGGGTTCGCCTGGATCACCGCCGGCCTGCTCGCGAACGCCGCGCTGATCACCACCATCGGTTTCATCCTGAGCTGCACGCTGTGCTACATGCTGGCGGTGCAAGGCTTGCGCCGGGCGCAGGGGCAGGATGCGTCGCGTCCCAGCTCGCTGGCCGCTGACCTGTTGACCGGTTTACTGATCTCGGCCCCCGTGTACTGGATGTTCACCAAGTTCCTGGGCATCAACCTCCCGGGCCTGACCGCCACCGGCTGGCTGTAGGCATGGGAGGCTGACACCATGGACATCCTCAACGCGCTGCTGCAGGGCTTCGCCACTGCGATCAGCCCGATCAACCTGGTCTGGGCCTTCGTCGGTTGCGTGCTGGGCACCGCCGTCGGCGTGCTGCCCGGCATAGGACCCGCGGTGGCGGTGGCCATGCTGCTGCCCATCACGGGCAAGGTGGACGTCACCGCTTCCATGATCTTCTTTGCCGGCATCTACTACGGCGCGATGTACGGCGGCTCCACCACGTCCATCCTGCTGAACACGCCCGGCGAAACGGCGACCATGGTCACCGCCATGGAAGGCAACCGCATGGCCAAGAGTGGCCGCGCGGGCGCCGCGCTCGCCACGGCGGCGATCGGCTCGTTCGTGGCCGGCACCATCGCCACGGTCGTGGTGACGCTGTTCGCGCCCGTGGTGGCCGAGTTCGCGGTCAAGCTCGGGCCGCCCGAGTACTTCATGCTCATGGTGCTGGCCTTCACCACCGTGAGCGCGGTGCTGGGCAAGAGCACCCTGCGCGGGATGGCGGCGCTGTTGCTGGGGCTGGCCATCGGCTGCATAGGCCTGGACCAGATCTCGGGCCAGCCGCGCTACACCCTGGGCGTTCCCGAGCTGCTGGACGGCATCGAGATCGTGCTGGTGGCGGTGGGCCTGTTCGCGGTGGCCGAGGTCATGTACTCGGCGCTGTACGAAGGCAAGGTTCGCGAGTCGCAGAACGCAATGAGCCGCGTCTACATGACCGGCCACGACTGGCGGCGCTCGCTGCCGGCCTGGCTGCGCGGCACGGCCATCGGCGCGCCTTTCGGCTGCATCCCGGCCGGCGGCACCGAGATCCCCACCTTCCTCTCCTACGCCACCGAGAAGAAGCTGGCCAAGGGCGAGAACCTGGCCGAGTTCGGCACCAAGGGGGCCATCGAGGGCGTGGCGGGGCCCGAGGCCGCCAACAACGCCAGCGTCACCGCGGCGCTCATTCCGCTGCTGACGCTGGGCATCCCGACCTCCAACACCACGGCCATCCTGCTGGGCGCGTTCCAGAACTACGGCATCCAGCCCGGACCGCAGCTGTTCACCGCGTCGGCGGCGCTGGTGTGGGCGCTGATTGCGTCGCTGTACATCGGCAACGTCATGCTGCTGGTGCTCAACCTGCCGCTGGTCAAGCTCTGGGTGCAGCTGCTCAAGATCCCCAGGCCGCAGCTGTACGCCGGCATCCTGATCTTCGCGACGGTGGGGGCCTACGGCATGCGCCAGAGCGCCTTCGACCTGGTGCTGCTCTACGTGATCGGCGTGCTGGGCGTGGTGATGCGCCGCTTCGACTTTCCCACCGCGCCCGTGGTGGTGGGCATGATCCTGGGCCCGCTGGCGGAAGCGCAGCTGCGCAACGCCGTGTCCATCGGCGAGGGCAGCTTCCTGGTCTTCCTGCAGCGCCCCATGTCGCTGGCGCTGCTGGTCGTGGTGATCGCCATCCTGGTGCTGCCGCGCGTGCTGCGGCGCCGCGCCGCCAGGACTGCCGCAGCCGGCTGACGAGGACGGCGCGCCGCGGGACGCGGCGTACCATAGCGGCATGCAAGACAACACGCTGCCGCGCGACGGCCAGAGCATCCTGGAGCTGGCGGCGCGGTCGATGTTCGACCTGTTCGCCAACGCCAGCGAGGGCATGCTGCTGGTGGACCGCGAGGCGCGGGTGGTCTGGATCAATGAGCAGTACAAGCGCTTCCTGCCGGCGCTGGGCTTCCAGAACGTGGACGACTTCGTGGGCCACCCGGTCTCGGAGGTGGTGCAGAACACGGAGATGCACCGCGTCCTGCGCACCGGCAAGCCCATCCTGATCGACCTGCTGTCCAACAAGGCCGGCACCTTCGTGGTCAGCCGCATTCCGCTGCGCGACGAGGACGGGCAGGTGATAGGCGCGCTGGGCATCGTCCTGTTCGACCATCCCGAGACGACGCTGCAGCCCCTGATCCACAAGTTCGCGCACCTGCAGCGCGACCTGGACGACGCCCGGCGCGAGCTGGCGACGCAGCGGCGCACCAAGTACACGCTGGCCAGCTTCGTGGGCGGCAGCCCGGCCGCCGTCGAGGTCAAGCGGCAGGCGCGCCGCGCCGCGCTGTCCTCCAGTCCCGTGCTGCTGCTGGGCGAGACCGGGACCGGCAAGGAACTGCTGGCCCACGCCATCCATGCCGCGTCCGCCCGCGCGTCCGGGCCGCTGGTCAGCATCAACATCGCGGCCGTGCCCGACACGCTGCTGGAAGCCGAGTTCTTCGGCGTCGCGCCCGGGGCCTTCACCGGCGCCGACCGCAAGGGGCGGGACGGCAAATTCAAGCTGGCCGACGGCGGCACGCTGTTCCTCGACGAGATCGGCGACATGCCGCCCAGCCTGCAGCCCAAGCTGTTGCGCGCGCTGCAGGAAGGCGAGATCGAGCCGCTGGGCTCCAACAAGGTGGTGCCGTTCGACGCGCGGGTGATCGCGGCCACCTCGCGCGATCTGGGCGCGCTGGTGCGCGAGGGCAAGTTCCGGGAAGACCTGTACTACCGGCTCAACGTGCTGCCGATCCGCGTGCCGCCGCTGCGCGAGCGGCGCGCCGACATCCCCTCGTTGGTGGAGGTGCTGGGCGAGGACATGGCGCTGCGCAGCGGTTCGGCGCCCCCCGAGGTCAGCGCCGAGGCCATGGCGCTGCTGTCGGCGCAGACCTGGCGCGGCAACATCCGCGAGCTGCGCAACGTGCTGGAGCAGGCCGCCATGCGCAGCGATTCGCAGCACCTGGAGGTGCATCACCTGGAGGAGGTGCTGCGCGAATCGGGCGTCGAGCGCATCGCACCCGTGACGGTCGCGGCTGCCGCGTCCGGCCACGCCTTGCGGCCGCTGGCGGAGCAGGTCGCCCAGCTGGAGCGGGAAGCCATCGCGGCGGCCATGGCGGCCACCGGCGGCAACAAGGTCGCGGCAGCCCGCTTGCTTGGAATTTCCCGGGCCAAACTGTACGAACGGCTGTCTGATTCTCAGACAATGCCTGAAGTTCAGACACTTCGTATTGTCTGACTTCCAGACATTGCTTGCGTCCGGTTTCATGTTTCCCTTGTAGATCAAGCACTTGCGTGCTGGCACGGCGCATGCAAACGGTGCGCTGAGCCATTGCAGTCACAAGGAGACAACCGTCATGCAACGCCGCACCTGGGTCGCGCTCGCCGCGCTCGCCGCTTCCGCCTTCTCCACGCCGCTCGCCTTCGCGCAGGCCGGCAAGGAAATCAAGATCGCCCACATCTACAGCCGCACCGGCCCGCTCGAGGCCTACGGCAAGCAGACCCAGACCGGCCTGATGATGGGCCTGGAGTACGCCACCGGCGGAACGATGGCCGTCAACGGCCGCAAGATCACCGTGATCGAGAAGGACGACCAGGGCAAGCCCGACCTGGGCAAGTCGCTGTTGGCCACCGCCTATTCCGACGACAAGGTCGACCTCGCCGTCGGCCCGACGTCCTCCGGCGTGGCGCTGGCCATGCTGCCGGTCGCCGAGGAATACAAGAAGATCCTGCTGGTCGAGCCCGCCGTGGCCGATTCGATCACGGGCGAGCGCTGGAACAAGTACATCTTCCGCACCGGCCGCAACAGCTCGCAGGACGCGATTTCCAACGCGGTGGCGCTGGACAAGCCCGGCGTGACCATCGCCACCCTGGCGCAGGACTACGCCTTCGGCCGCGACGGCGTCAAGGCGTTCAAGGAGTCGATCAAGACCGCCAAGATCGTCCATGAGGAATACCTGCCGCCCACCACCACCGACTTCACCGCCGGTGCCCAGCGCCTGATCGACAAGCTCAAGGACCAGCCCGGCCGCAAGGTGATCTGGATCGTGTGGGCCGGCTCCGGCAACCCCTTCCGCATTGCCGACCTAGACCTCAAGCGCTACGGCATCGAGATCGCCACCGGCGGCAACATCCTGCCGGCCATGGTGGCCTACAACCAGTTCCCCGGCATGGAAGGCGCGAGCTACTACTACTTCGGCTTCTCCAAGAACCAGCCCAACCTTTGGCTGGTCACCAACCACTACACCCGCTTCAAGAGCCCGCCCGATTTCTTCACCGCGGGCGGCTTCTCCGCGGCCATGGCCATCGTCACCGCGCTGAAGAAGACCAAGGGCGACACCAACACCGACAAGCTGATCGCCACCATGGAAGGCATGAGCTTCGAGACGCCCAAGGGCATGATGACCTTCCGCAAGGAGGACCACCAGGCCATGCAGTCCATGTACCACTTCCGCGTGGCGCCGGGCGCCAAGCAGGGCGCCATGGCCGACCTGCACCTCGTGAAGGAAATCCTGCCTTCCGAGATGAACGTTCCCATCAAGAACAAGCGCTGAGGAAGCCCCCCGGGCGCGTCCGCGCCCGGTCCCCGCCAGGTTTGAGAAGTACAGCCTCCAGCAGAGAGGCCGAGGGGGTTGCTTTGCCCAACCATCCACTGGAGACACTTCGAATGACTTTCCTGAGACTCAAGCTGCTGGCGGCTGCCGCCGCCCTCACGGCCGGCGCCGCCCAGGCCGCGATCAACCTGCCCGCGTACAACGTGGACACCAGCCAGACCACCGTGTCGGGCCTGTCCTCGGGCGGCTTCATGGCCAACCAGCTCGGCATCGCCTATTCGGCCACCTTCAAGGGCGTGGGCGTGTTCGCCGCCGGCCCCTACATGTGCGCCGGGCACAACAACTACACGGCGTGCATGTACAACGCCAGCATCTCGAGCACGCAGCTCACCACGATGCAGAACAGCATCAACAACTGGAGCTCCAGCGGCGCCATCGACAACAAGGCGAACATCGCCAACCAGAAGGTCTACCTGTTCATCGGCACCAGCGACACCACCGTGGGCCAGAACCCCACCACGGCGCTCAAGACCCAGTACACCAACAACGGCGTGACCACGGCCAACCTCGAGCACGTGGTGCGCTCGGGCGCCTCGCACACCTTCCCGACCGACTTCGACAGCACGGGCAACAACAGCTGCGGCACGGCCGCCTCGCCCTACATCAGCAACTGCAGCTACGACGGCGCCAAGGCCGTGCTGCAGAAGTTCTACGGCACGCTGAATCCGCGCAACAACGCGCCCGCGGCCGGCAACTACATCGAGTTCAACCAGTCGGAATTCACCAGCAATCCCGGCATGGCCGCCACCGGCTGGGCCTACGTGCCCGCCAACTGCGCCAGCGGCTCGCAGTGCCGCGTCCACGTGGCCCTGCACGGCTGCCAGCAGAGCACCGACAAGATCGGCGACCGGTTCGTGAAGAACACCGGCTACAGCCGCTGGGCCGACACCAACAGCATCATCGTGCTGTTCCCCCAGACCAAGGTGGACAACACCAGCCGCCAGACCGCGGCCAGCGGCTCGCTGGCCAATCCCAACGCCTGCTGGGACTGGATCGGCTGGTACGGCTCGAACTTCGCCCAGAAGGCCGGCACGCAGATGGCGGCGATCAAGGCCATGGTGGACCGGGTCTCCTCGGGCGGCGGCTCCGGCCCCGGCCCCGGCACGCTGCCGGCACCCACCAACGTCGCGACCTCCAACGCCACCACCAGCACCATGCAGATCACCTGGGGCGCCGTCACCGGCGCAGCCAGCTACAACGTGTACCGGGGCGGCAACAAGGTCAATGCCCTGGGCGTGACCGGCACCGCCTTCACCGACACGGGACTGAGCCCCGGCACCACCTACTCGTGGACGGTACGGGCCGCCGACTCGAACGGCACCGAGGGCGCCGCCTCCAGCGCCGCCAGCGGCACCACCACCGGCTCGGCGCCGCAGCCGGCTACCTGCTACACCTCCAGCAACTATGCGCACGTGACGGCCGGACGGGCCACCACCTCGGGCGGCTACACCTACGCCAAGGGCTCCAACCAGAACATGGGGCTGTACAACACCTTCGTGACCAAGACCCTCAAGCAGACCAGTCCCGGCTACTACGTGATCGGCACCTGCCCCTGAGCATGACCATCGGGAGACCATGACCCTTCTCGCCACCCAGGACCTGACCATCCGCTTCGGCGGCCACGTGGCGGTCAACAACGTGACCTGCTCCTTCGAGCCGGGAACGCTGACCGCCATCGTGGGCCCGAACGGGGCAGGCAAGACCACCTACTTCAACCTGATCTCGGGGCAGCTGCGCGCGACCAGCGGCACCGTGAGCCTGGGCGGGCGCGACCTGTCCGGCCTCACGGCCTCGCAGCGGACACGCGCCGGGCTGGGCCGCGCCTTCCAGCTCACCAACCTGTTCCCCCGCCTGACGGTGCTGGAG
>CAZZAW010000130.1:0-7315 GCA_964652405.1 uncultured Ramlibacter sp. | reverse complement strand
GCCCCTCCACGCGGAGGAGTTCAGCCATGTGCCGCCTCCGTCCCCAGGTAGACCGCCCGCACCTGCGGATCGGCCGCGATCTGCTCCGGCGTGCCTTCGGTGAGCACCGCGCCGTTGACCAGCACGGTCATGCGCTGCGCGAAGCTGAACACCAGGTCCATGTCGTGCTCGATCAGGAGCACGGACACGTCGGCCGGCAAGGCCGCCACGGTGTGCAGCAGCTCCTCGCGCTGGCCCGGCGGGACGCCGGCCACCGGCTCGTCGAGCAGCAGCACGCGCGGCTCGCAGGCCAGCGCGATGGCGATCTCCAGCAGGCGCCGCTTGCCGTAGGGCAGGTGCTCGGTGCGCTGGTTCATCACCTCGGCCAGGTGGAACTGCTCGAGCAGCTCCAGGCTGCGGTCTGCTACCGTTTTGCTAGCACCCAACGCGCTCCACGCGCGGGCTCCCAGGCCTTTTTGCTGTGAAACGACCAAGGCCAGGGTCTCCAGCGGCGTCAGGGAGCCGAACAGCTGGTTGATCTGGAAGGTGCGCACCAGGCCGCGCCGCACCCGCTGGTGCGGTGCCAGGCGGGTGATGTCCTCGCCTTCCAGCAGGATGCGCCCGGCGGTGGGCTCCAGCACGCCGGTGAGCAGGTTGATCAGCGTGGTCTTGCCCGCGCCGTTGGGCCCGATCAGGGCATGGCGGGCGCCCCGCGGCAGGTGCAGCGTGACGTCCTGCGTGGCCGCGATGCCGCCGAAGCGCTTGACCAGCCCCTGGGCCGACAGGACGGTGTCGCCGCTCATGAACCGCCCTTTACGAACCAGGTCCAGGGCCGCACCAGCCGGTCGCGGCCAACCAGGACCAGCACCACCAGAAACAGGCCCAGCCAGAAGGTCCAGTACTGCGGCGTGATGGCCGACAGCGCGTCCTGCATCAGCTTGAAGACGATGGCGCCGGCCACGCCCCCGTACAGCCAGCCGGTGCCGCCCACCACCAGCATCAGCATCACGTCGGCAGAGCGGTGGAACTCGAACACGTCCAGCGAGGCGAAGCCGGTGGTCTGGGCCAGCAGGGCGCCGGCCGCCCCTGCGACCGCCGCGGCGACGGTGTACGAGACCGACAGGCGCGAGGCGACCGGGATGCCCACGGCCATGGCACGCAGGCGGTTGTCGCGGATCGCCTGCAGCGTGCCGCCCAGCGGCGAATTCACCAGGCGGCGCAGCAGGAAGAACAGCACCAGCAGCACCGTCAGCGAATACCAGGCGGCGGTGCGGCCGGACAAATCGAATTCGAAGCGGCCCAGCAGCGGCCCCATCACCACGCCCTGCAGGCCGTCGGCGCCGCCCGTCAGCCAGTCGAGCTTGTTGGCCAGCTCCAGCAGGATGAGGCCCACGCCGAGCGTGACCATTAGCCGGGTGAGGTCGCTGCCACGCTGGATGGTGACGGAGCAGACCGCGCCCAGCAGCGTGGCGGTGGCGATGCCGAAGGCCAGCCCGGCCAGCGGATCGGGCATCAGGTGCTTGGCGAACAGGGCGGCCGAGTAGGCGCCCATGCCGAAGAACGCGGCATGCCCCAGGGACACGATGCCGGTGTAGCCCAGCACCAGGTCCAGCGAGATCGCGAACAGCGCCACAATGGCGATCTCGTTGATGATCAGCGCGTGGCCCGGCAGGAGCGCAGGCGCGGCGAACGCCGCCGCCCACAGCAGCAGCTCCCAGGGCCGCCAGCGGCGGGCCCGCAGCAGGGCTTCGGCGCTCATGCCCTGGCCCCCGTCCGCACGAACAGCCCTTGCGGGCGCCAGATCAGGATGACGATCATCAGCGCGTACACGATGAAGGCCCCCATCTTGGGGATGTAGTACTTGCCGGCCACGTCGGCGATGCCCAGCAGCAGCGCGGCCAGCAGCGGGCCCGTGATCGACGAAGTGCCGCCGACCGCGACCACGATCAGGAAATAGATCATGAACTTGAGCGGGAAGGTCGGGTCCAGGCCCAGCACCTCGGCCCCCAGCGCGCCGCCGAGCCCGGCCAGGCCGGAGCCGAAAGCGAACGTGGTGAGGAACACCACGTTGACGTTGATCCCCAGGCCCGCCGCCACGCGCTGGTCATCCACCGCCGCGCGCAGCCGGCTGCCGAAGCGCGTGCGGGACAGCACATATTGCAGCCCCACGGTGAGCGCCGCGCACACCGCGATGATGAACAGCCGGTAGTGGCCCATGCCCAGCATCCACGCGCCCTCGCCCACTTCGGTGCGCCCGCGCAGCCACTGGGGCAGCTGCACGATCTGCTGCGTGGAGCCCATGAAGTAGTCGGTGGCGGCCACGGCCATGAAGGTCAGGCCGATGGAAAACAGTACCTGGTCCAGGTGGGGCTTGTGGTACAGCGGCCGGTACAGGGTGCGCTCCAGCACCGCGCCCAGCAGCGCCGTGCCGGCGAAGGCGATGGGCAGGCACACCAGGAACGGCAGCTGGGCCTTCTGCATCAGGACCACCAGGATGTAGCCCCCGGCCATGGCGAAGGCGCCATGGGCCAGGTTGATGAAGTTCATCAGGCCCATGGTGACCGCCAGGCCGATCGCCAGGATGAACAACAGCATGCCGTAGGCGATGCCGTCGAACAGGATGGTGAGCATCAGGACTTACCGGGGTCCTTCACGTCCTTGATCACGTCGAACTCGATGTTCCAGAGCTGGCCGTCCTTCTTCTCCACCTTGCGGATGTACACGTTGTGCACCACGTCGCGGGTCTGGGCGTCGATGAACATGGGGCCGCGCGGGCTCTCGAAGATCTGGCCCTTCATGGCTTCCAGCAGCGCGGTGCCGTCGCCCTTGCCCTGGGTCTTCTTCAGCGCCTCGTAGATCACGCGCATGCCGTCATAGCCGCCCACGGCCATGAAGTTGGGCCGCAGGTTGGGGTTGGCCTTCATGAAGGCGTCCATGAACTTCTTGTTGACCGGCGAGTTGTGGGCCGCGGAATAGTGGTGCGAGGTCACCACGCCCACGGCCGCATCGCCCATGCCGTTGAGGATGTCGTCGTCGGTCACGTCGCCCGTGCCGATCAGGCGGATGCCCGCCTTGTCCAGCCCGCGCTCGGAGAACTGCTTCATCAGCGCCGACCCGGCGCCCGAGGGCACGAAGGTGAACACCGCATCCGGCTTGGCGTCGCGCACCTTCTGCAGGAAAGGCGCGAAGTCGGGGTTGCGCAGCGGCACCCGCAGGCTTTCCACCACCTGCCCGCCGTTGAACTGCAGGCGGTCCTTGAAGAACTTCTCGGCGTCCAGGCCGGGGCCGTAGTCGGTGACCAGCGTCACCACCTTCTTGATGCCGTTCTTGGGCGCCCAGTCGGCGATGGCGACCGACACCTGCGGCAGCGTGAAGCTGGTGCGCACGATGTAGGGCGAGGCCTGCGTGATGCTGGAGGTGGCCGCCGCCATCACCACCAGCGGCGTCCTGGACTGCGTGGCGATGGGCGCGGTGGCCAGCGCCAGCGGCGTGAGGCCGAAGCCCGCGAGCACGTTGACCTTGTCGTTGACCACCAGCTCCTGGGCCAGGCGCCGGGTCACGTCCGGCGTGCCGGTGTCGTCCTTGACGATCAGCTCCACCTTGCGGCCGGCCACCGTGGCCCCGTTCTGCGCCATGTACAGGCGCGCCGCCGCCTCTATCTGCTTGCCGGTGGAGGCAAAGGGACCCGTCATCGGCAGGATCAGGCCGATCCTGAAGGCCTCCTGGGCCTGGGCCAGCGTCGCGCCCGAGGCCAGCGCCAGGGCCAGGGCGGCCTGGAGAAGCGTTCTCTTGTGCATGGGATGTCTCCTGTTGGGTGGAAAAGAAGTTCAGCTGCGCCTGCGGATCAGCCGCACGCCGGGCATCTGGTCGGCCTGGTGGCTGTCCATGGCCTCGCGCAAGTTGCGCTGCGCCAGGCGCGAGTGCTCCCGCATGATGGCCTCGGCCCGCGCGCCTTCGCGCCGCTCGATGGCGTCGAGCACCTGGCGGTGCTGGTCCTGGGCCACGACCAGCATGTCGCGGGCCTGCGGCGAATTGGCCTGCTGCACCACGAAGCCCGAGGGCGAGGCGAACGGAAGGCTGACCACGCGGTCCAGTTCACGGGCGATCAGCGAGCTGGCCGCCATCTCCGCCAGCAGGTTGTGGAAGCGCTGATTGAGGTGCACGTAGCGGGTGAACGCATCGTCGTCCAGCGCCGGCCGCGCCAGCACGGCATCCACCTGGGCCAGGCACTCGCGGGCGCGCGCCAGCAGCGAAGGGTCGGCGCCCCGCTCGGCGGCCAGCCGCGCGGCGAGCCCCTCGAGCGTTCCGCGCAGCTCGATGGCTTCGGAAGCGTCGCGTTCGGTGAAGCTGCGCACCGCGTAGCCGCCGCCGGGCAGCGCTTGGAGCAGCCCCTCCTGCTCCAGCCGCATCAGGGCGGCGCGGATGGGCGTGCGCGACACCCCCAGCTTCTCGACGATGGCCAGTTCCGCGATGCGCGCGCCGGGCGGCAGTTCGCCGGCCAGCACCATCTCGCGCAGGCGCAGCTGCGCCTTCACGGCCTGGGAAGAGGCATCAGGGGAGTCGGGGGGCAGACTCATGTGTATACATGATAGCAAGCAAAACCCCGTCACATGTAGTTATTAACGACTAATAATAGGCGTTCACCGGGAATTCCCTGAGCTTCCATGGCTCTGTTGTATACAATCATCCGGTCAGAAGGATGTTCCCATGTTCCCGAAAAACGCCTGGTACGTTGCCTGCACGCCCGACGAAATCGATGCCAAGCCGCTCGGCCGGCAGGTCTGCGGCGAGAAGATCGTCTTCTACCGGGGCCAGGACGGCCAGGCCGCGGCGCTCGAGGACTTCTGCCCGCATCGGGGCGCGCCTCTGTCGCTGGGGACGGTGTGCGATGGCCAGCTGGTCTGCGGCTACCACGGCCTGGTGATGGGCTGCGACGGGAAGACGGTGTCCATGCCGGGGCAGCGCGTGCAGGGCTTTCCCCGCCTCAAGGCCTTCCCGGTGGTCGAGAAGTACGGCTTCGTCTGGGTCTGGCCGGGCGATCCGGCCCTGGCTGATCCGTCCCGTATCCACGCCCTGGAATGGGCGGACAACCCCGAATGGGCCTACGGCGGCGGCCTGTACCACATCCAGTGCGACTGGCGCCTCATGGTCGACAACCTGATGGACCTCACGCACGAGACCTACGTGCACTCCACCAGCATCGGCCAGAAGGAAATCGACGAAACTCCCGTGACCACGCGCACCGAGGGCGACCACGTGACCACCAGCCGCTTCATGGAGAACGTGATGGCGCCGCCCTTCTGGCGGATGGCGCTGCGGGGCAACGGCCTGGCCGACGACGTGCCGGTGGACCGCTGGCAGATCTGCCACTTCTACCCGCCCAGCCACGTGATGATCGAAGTCGGCGTGGCGCACGCGGGCCACGGCGGCTACCACGCGCCGGCCGAGCACAAGGCGTCCGCCGTGGTGGTGGACTTCATCACCCCGGAGACCGAGACCAGCATGTGGTACTTCTGGGGCATGGCGCGCCACTTCAAGCCGCAGGACACGCAGCTCACCGCCCAGATCCGCGAAGGCCAGGGCAAGGTGTTCGCCGAGGACACGGCCGTGCTGGAGCAGCAGCAGCGCAACCTCTCGCGATTCCCGGACCGCAAGCTGCTGATGCTCAACATCGACGCGGGCGGCGTGCAGGCGCGGCGCGTGATCGACCGCTGGATCGCCGCCGAACAGCCACTCAAGGCCGCCGCATGAGCGAACTGAAGGTGCGGGTGGCGCGCAAGCGTGCCGAGGCCGAAGGCATCTGCAGCTTCGAGCTGGCCTCGCTGGACGGTTCGCCCCTGCCCGCCTTCAGCGCGGGCTCGCATATCGACGTGCAGGCGCCGGGGGGGATCACGCGGCAGTACTCGCTGTGCAACGACGGCAGCGACCGCAGCCGCTACCGCATCGCGGTGCTGCGTGACCCGGCGTCCCGCGGCGGGTCGGCCGCCATGCACGACGCGCTGCAGGAAGGCGCCACGCTGGCGATCAGCGAGCCGCGCAACCATTTCCCGCTGGTGCATGCCGTGCGCACGCTGCTGTTCGCCGGCGGCATCGGCATCACGCCCCTGCTGTGCATGGCCCAGCGCCTGGCGGCGGTGGGCGCGGACTTCGAGCTGCACTACTGCACCCGTTCGCGTGCACGCACCGCCTTCATGGACGAGATCGCGGCGTCTCCGTATGCCGCGCAAGTGCACTACCACTTCGACGACGGGCCGCCCTCGCAGAAGCTCGATCTGCAGGCGCTGCTCGCCGCGCCCCACTCCCAGACGCACCTGTACGTGTGCGGGCCCGGTGGCTTCATCCAGCACGTCACGCAGGCGGCCGCCGGGCTGGGCTGGCGATCGCAGCAGGTGCACACCGAATACTTCACGGCCGCACCCCAGGAGACGGGCGGTGACAAGGCCTTCCAGGTCAAGATCGCCAGCACGGGCGCCGTCCACGAGGTTCCCGCCGGCCAGACCGTGGTGAGCGCGCTGGCGGCCCAGGGCATCGAGATCCTCACCTCCTGCGAACAAGGCGTGTGCGGCACCTGCCTCACGCGCGTGCTGGAGGGCGAGTGCGATCACCGCGACATGTACCTCACCGACGAGGAACGCGCCCGCCACGACCAGTTCACGCCCTGCTGTTCGCGCGCCAGGAGCCCCCTGCTGGTGCTTGACCTGTAGCAACATCCGAACTTCATCCAGGAGACAAACCATGATGCAACTCCCCGCCCGCTACGACCACGTCGGCAGCTTCCTGCGCCCCCAGTACCTGCTGGAGGCCCGTGAGAAGAAGGCGAAGGGCGAGATCACGCCGGCGCAGCTGCGCGAGGTCGAAGACAAGGCGATCGCGGAGATCGTGAAGTTCCAGCAGGACGTGGGGCTCAAGAGCATCACGGACGGCGAGTTCCGCCGCACCTACTTCCACATCGACTTCCTCGAGCAGCTGGGTGGCGTGAAGACCGACATCCCGGTGACCATCCGCAAGCCCGACGGCACCGAGGAGCTGGCGCCGCCCGTGATCCGCGTGACGGACAAGGTGCGCCACGCGAAAGACATCCAGAAGGCGGACTTCGAGTACCTGAAGTCGCAGGTGGCCGCGGGCCGCACGCCCAAGGTGACCATCCCCTCGCCCACCATGCTGCACTTCCGGGGCGGCCGGGCCGGCATCAGCAAGGATGCCTACCCCGAGCTGGACCCGGTGTTCTACGACGACGTGGCCAAGGCCTACGGCGACGAGCTGCGCTCGCTGTACGAAGCGGGCTGCCGCTACGTGCAGATGGACGACACCAACCTGGCCTACCTGTGCGACGAGA
>CAZZAW010000129.1:0-7327 GCA_964652405.1 uncultured Ramlibacter sp. | reverse complement strand
AGCAGCAGCCCCGCCTGCAGGTAGGCCGCCAGGCGGCGGGCCTGGATCAGGAAACTGCGGCCATCGGGCGTGGCGAACAGGTGCAGCTGCTTGCGCTCGCTGCGCCAGGCGTACTGGACCTGATGGGCGCTGCCGTTGTGGTCCAGCGAGAACCAGTTGCCCAGCTGCAGCTCGAGCGCCCAGGCGAGCATGGCGTCGCTCGGCTTGGAGCCGCCATCAGCCACCACCTCGATCCCCGTGGCATCGATCCCCAGCATGAGCTCGATGCTCTCGGCGTCCAGCGGCAGGTCGGTGGACGGGTCGTCGGCCACAAAGTCTTCCAGGTTGGCCAGGCGCTTGGCCATGGCCTCGATATGGGCCTGCGGAATGGCCTCGGTCTTGGACAGGAAGGCATCGGCCAGCGTGTCGCCGATCACCTTGATGTGCGCCTCCTGGGCGGCGCCCTGCACGCCCAGCAGCGTCATGCCCTGGCGCAGCCGCTGCAGCAGGCGGGGCAGGTCGTTGATCACCTGGGCGCGGTCGTTGCGGTTGGGCTTGGCGCTGGCGGCCCAGACCAGGTCGGCCGCCGATTTCTTCAGCGCGATGGTCTCTTCGTGCTGCGGGCCGTGCTTGACCGCGGCCACGGCCAGCACCTCGGCCCAGACCTTGAACAGGAACTCGCGGATCTCGTCACGCACCGGCATGTCGTTGAGCATCTTGCGCAGCTCGATCGTGTACTGGATCGCCAGCGTCTCCTTCTGCTCGACCTGCTGCGCCACGCTCACCAGCTTCTGCGTCTGCCCGCTCTCGGTGAGGAACTTCGACAGGAACTTCTGGAACTCGTCGTACACCAGCTGGAACACGCGCCGGCCGGTCTCCGGGTACTGCTCGATCACCTGCACCACCCGCTTGATCTCGGCCTCCAGCGCGCTGCCGCCGATGGCCGCCGCGTTGAACCCCATCACGCAGGAGCCCATGCGGTCGATCAGCTGGCGAGCCGGATGCTGCAGCGACCCGAAGAACTCGGGCTCGGCGATGGCCACCCGCAGCACCGGCATCTGCAGCCGCGCGAACCATACCCGCACGGCCGCCGGGATGCGCTCCTCGGCCAGGATGCTCTGGAACATCAGCGCCACGATCTCGATGGTGGCTTTCTCGGTCGAGGTGGCGGCTTTCTTCTTCAGCTCGCCGGTGCGGCGACGCAGGTCGACCGCGACCTGCTCGACCGCGGCATCGTCATAGACGACACCGTCGTCCTGGGCGACCGTGGCGCCCTGCGCCTGGGTGTGCACCTGCGTCTGGACATGCGTGGCGTGGTGCGTGATGGCTTCAGCCAGAGCAGGCGAGGGATTGGCGCCGTGGTTGGGATCGAACCCCGCCTTTTCGGTCAGCAGCCGCTTGAGCTGGCCGATCACGCCACTGGCCCGCATGCGGGCGCGAGCCAGCGGGGTGCTGGAGGTCATCAGCCGGGTTTCGTCGGCAATGCCGCCGCGGCCGGTCGCACCGCCGCCGCCATACGCCCCCGTTGCGCCGCCGCCCGACATGCCGGCGCCAGCCGATGCCGCACCGCCTGCGCCTCCGCCCGCAAAGCCACCGCCCGGCATGCCACCGCCGGAAAGGCCGTCCCGAGGCATCCCGCCGCCAGCCATCCCGCCGCCGCCGCCGCCCCCGCCAGGTCCGCCAGGGCCGGATGCCCCCCCGGTCGAACCCATGCCGGCGCCGTAGCCGGAGCCACCGCCGCCACCGGTTGCGCCGCCGCCCGCGTACCCGCCCGCATAGCCACCGGCATACCCGCCGGCATACCCACCGCCTGCACCCGTCTCACCGCCCGCACCCAGCGGCGAGGGCGAGCTGTTGCCCGCGGCCGCATCGCCTTGCGCCTGCGGGGCCGAGGCCCGGCGCGGAGCCACAGCACCGCGCTTGACCCGGGTGCTGAGGTCGATGTCCGGCATCACGCCCTGGGCCACTAGGAACTCGTTGGTCTTGCGGTAGGCATCGACCAGGGCGGCCACCATGTGCTCGTGGATCACGTCCTGCACCAGCACCCAGCTCTCGCGCGGCAGGTTGCTGGCCACCCATTGCTCCACCATCAGCTGCGACACCGCCTCGGCCCGCAGCACATCCTCGTTCGCGAGCTCCTGCCCGTTCTCCAGGTGCTGCATGCGCACCTTGAGGTCGTTCAGTTCCCAGGTCGCCTTTTCCAGGATCAGCAGGGCCAGGCGGGAGGACAGGATCTTCTTCTCGACAACCTCGTCCCCGATCAGCTCGAAGTTCGCGGCCTCCAGCCGCACGCGGGCCGTGGCCGTGGGCGGCACCATGGCCTTGCGCCAGGCCTGGACCGTGGCGGCCTGCCAGCCGGCGCGCTGCCGTTCGAAGTCCAGCATGGCGTCGCGCCGGTCCTGCATGTCGCGCGTGCTCGGCGCGGCATCGACCAGCTCGATCATCCTGTTGCGGATGGCGTCCGACAGCGGCGCCAGCACCGTCTCTAGCTCGGTCACGAACAGCCCGCGCGCCTGCCGCGCCAGGGGCACGCTCGCCGGGGGCCGTTGCACGGTGCTCATGGATCGCCTTACACCGTCGCGCCCGCGTTGGGATCGTTCGGGTCTTCCTTCTTGGGAGCCGCCTTGACCAGGTCCTCGCGCTTGACCCCCAGCCACATGGCGATGGCGGCCGCCACGAACACGGACGAGTAGATGCCGAAGCAGATGCCGATGGTCAGGGCCAGGGCGAAGTAGTACAGCGTGGGCCCGCCGAACAGCAGCATGGACAGCACCATGATCTGCGTCGAGCCGTGGGTGATGATGGTGCGGCTGATGGTGGAGGTGATCGCGTTGTCGATGATCTCCACCGTGTTCATCTTGCGGTACCGCCGGAAGTTCTCGCGCACCCGGTCGAAGATCACCACCGACTCGTTGACGGAATACCCCAGCACCGCCAGCACCGCGGCCAGCACGGCCAGCGAGAACTCCCACTGGAAGAAGGCGAAGAAGCCCAGGATGATGATGACGTCGTGCAGGTTGGCGATGATGGCCGCCACGGCGAACTTCCATTCGAAGCGGAAAGCCAGGTACACCATGATGCCGACCACCACCATCCCCAGCGCCTTGAGCCCGTCGGTCACCAGCTCCTCGCCGACCTGCGGGCCGACGAACTCGGTGCGGCGCAGGCTCACCCCCTGATCGACGGCCTTCAGGGCCGTCATGACGCGGTCGCTCTGCTGCGCCGAGCTCACGCCCTTCTGCGCCGGCAGCCGGATCATCACGTCGCGGGCGGTGCCGAAGTTCTGCACCTGGACGTCCGAAAAGCCCAGCCCGGCGACGGTGCGGCGCACCTTTTCCACGTCGGCCGGCTGCGGGTAGCTCACCTGCATCACGGTGCCGCCGGTGAATTCCACGGAGAGGTGCAGGCCCTTGGTCGCCAGGAAGAACACGGCGGCCGCGAACGTGAGGAACGAGATGATGTTGAACACCACCGCGTTCTTCATGAACGGGATGTCGCGGCGGATCTTGAAGAACTCCATCTTTTAGCCCTGCTCCGCCTTGGTTATAGCGCCGTCCGTGGTGGGGCGCCAGACCGTGCCGATGGACACGGACTTGAGTTTCTTCTGCCGGCCGTACCAGAGGTTCACGAGGCCGCGGGAGAAGAACACCGCGGAGAACATGGAGGTCAGGATGCCGATGCAGTGCACCACCGCGAAGCCGCGCACAGGCCCCGAGCCGAAGGCCAGCAGGGCGACCCCGGCGATCAGCGTGGTGATGTTGGAGTCCAGGATGGTGGCCCAGGCCCGGTCGTAGCCGGCATTGATGGCGGCCTGCGGTGAAGCCCCGTTGCGCAGCTCCTCGCGCACCCGCTCGTTGATCAGCACGTTGGAGTCGATGGCCATGCCCAGCGCCAGCGCCATGGCGGCCATGCCGGGCAGCGTCAGCGTCGCCTGCAGCATCGACAGGATCGCCACCAGCAGCAGCAGGTTCACGGCCAGGGCGAGGCCCGAGAACAGCCCGAAGAGCATGTAGTAGACGCCCATGAAGGCCACGATGGCAGCGAAGCCCCAGGCCACGCTGTGGAAGCCCTTGGCGATGTTCTCGGCGCCCAGGGTGGGGCCGATGGTCAGCTCCTCGATGATTTCCATGGGCGCGGCCAGCGAGCCGGCGCGCAGCAGCAGCGCCAGGTCGTTGGCCTCGTTGACCGTCATGGAGCCGGAGATCTGGAACCGGTTGCCCAGCTCGCTCTGGATCACCGGCGCCGTCAGCACTTCGCCCTTGCCCTTCTCGAACAGAAGGATCGCCATGCGCTTCTTGACGTTCTCGCGGCTGGTGTCGCGCATGATGCGGCCGCCCTTGGCGTCCACGGTCAGGTCGACCTTGGGCTGCTGCGTCTGCGAGTCGAAGCCGGGCTGGGCGTCCGTGAGGCTGTCCCCCGTGAGGATCACCTGCTTCTTCACAATCACCGGCCGGCCGTCGCGCTCGAGGAAGCGTTCCGAGCCGAAAGGCACCGGCCCGGTGCCCAGTTCAGCGGCCCGGCCCTCGCTGCTTTCGTCAACCAGGCGCATCTCCAGCGTGGCGGTGCGGCCCAGGATGTCCTTGGCCTTGGCCGTGTCCTGCACGCCCGGCAGCTGCACCACGATGCGGTCCAGCCCCTGCTGCTGGATCACCGGCTCGGCCACGCCCAGCTCGTTGATCCGGTTGTGCAGCGTGTGCATGTTCTGCTTGAGCGCCTGGTCCTGCACCCTGCGGGCCGCCTCCGGCTTGAGCGTGACGGTGAGCCGGGTGTCGGTGCCTTCGGTCGTCTCGGTGGCCTGCACGTCCGCGAACTGCTCGGCCAGCACGCGGCGCGCGCCCGCGAGCGCCTGGGCGTCCCGGAACCGCACGTCCACGGCCTGGCCGTTGCGCGTGATGCCGGCGTGGCGCACGTTGGCGTCCCGCAGCTGGCTGCGCAGGTCGCCGGCGAGCGACTCGGCCTTCTTGGTCAGCGCCGCCTGCATGTCCACCTGCAGCATGAAGTGGACGCCGCCGCGCAGGTCCAGCCCCAGGTACATGGGCGCGGCGTGCAGCGCCGACAGCCAGCGCGGCGACGCGGACAGCAGGTTCAGGGCGACGATGTAGGGCGGATCGCTGGGATCGGGCACCAGCGCCTTCTGGATCGCGTCCTTGGCCTTGAGCTGGGTGTCGGTGCTGTCCACCCGGACCTTCACCGAGTTGGTGTCCAGGGTGATCGCCTCCGGCTGGATGCCGGCGGCCTGAAGCGCCTGCTCCACGCGGGCTTGCGTGGAAGCGTCGACCTTGACCGTCGACTTCGCCGAAGACACCTGGACCGCCGGCGCCTCGCCGAAGAAATTCGGCAGGGTATAGATGGCCCCCACCAGCAACGCGATCACGATGATCGCGTACTTCCAGACCGGGTAACGGTTCATGAGGACTTGATGGTGCCCTTGGGCAGGACCTGTACGACGGCCGTGCGCTGCACCTGGATTTCCACGCCGTTGGCGACTTCGACGCCCAGGTAGCTGTCACCCAGGCGGGTCACCTTGCCCAGCAGGCCGCCGGCGGTGGCCACCTCGTCGCCCTTGGCCAGCGCTTCGATCATGGCGCGATGCTCCTTCTGGCGCTTCATCTGGGGCCGGATCATCACGAAATACAGCACCACGAACATCAGCACCAGCGGCAGCATGCTCATGAGCGAGGACTGGAAGTCACCCCCTGCGGCGGGCGCAGTCTGGGCAAAGGCGGAGGAAATGAACACGAAGGGGCTCCAGGAACGTTGATTGTTGTCTCACGCGTCCGTGAACCGGCGCGCCCTCAGGGCGCCCCGGGCGGAAGAGCCGGATTGTATGCCGCCGCCCTCGCTGTAATAACCTGTAACCCCCCGTGGGGACGGCCTCAGGCGGCCTGCCGCGCAGGCGCGGGCTGCCGCCATTGCTGCATCAGCTGTTCCCAGCGCGGGCGGGCCGCGGCCAGGTGACGTTCCTTGACATGGCCGAAGCCCCGGATCTGCTCCGGCACGGCCGCGATCTCCACGGCCAGCGCGTGGTTGCCCGCGGTGAGGCCGGCCGCCACTTCCTCGATGCTGGCCCGGTACTCGCGGATCAGCGCCCTTTCGGTGCGGCGCTCCTCCGTCCTGCCGAAGATGTCCAGCGGCGTGCCGCGCAGCCCCCGCATCCTGGCCAGCAGCTTGAAGCCCAGGCCCATCAGGGGCCCGTAGCGCCGCTTCTGGAGCTCGCCCTTGTCGTTGCGCCGGGCCAGCAGGGGCGGGGCCAGGTGGTAATGCACCTTGTAGTCGCCCTCGAACTGGGCGGCGATGCGCTCCTGGAAACCGGTTTCGGCGTGCAGGCGAGCCACCTCGTACTCGTCCTTGTAGGCCATGAGCTTGAACAGGTAGCGGGCCACGGTTTCGGCCAGCAGGGTCTTGCCCAGGGGCGCTTCCGCGGCGCGCACGCGCTCGACGAAGTCCCGGTAGTCCTGGGCATAGGCCGCGTTCTGGTAGGCCGTGAGGAACTCCACGCGGCGCGCGACCAGGGTGTCCAGCGTCTCGCGCTTCTTGAACTCGACCACCTGCCCGGGCGACAGCAGCCTGGCCAGGGCGGCCGGATCGTGCGCGGCCCGGCGGCCCCACTCGAACGCGGCCTTGTTGTTCTCCACCGCGACCCCGTTCAGCTCCATGGCCCGCAGCAACGCCTCGCGGCCCACCGGCACCCAGCCCTTCTGCCAGGCGTAGCCCAGCAGCATGGGATTGGTGTACAGGCTGTCGCCCATCAGGCGCGTGGCGGCCGCGTCGGCATCGAACGCGCCCACCGCCTGGGGGCCCACGGCGCCGGCGATCTCGGCAACGCAGACCTCGGCCGGGTTGGCCCAGTTGGCGTTCTTCACGAAGGCCGCGGTCGGCGTGCTGTGCGAGTTCAGGGCCACCCGGGTGCGGCCTTCGCGCATGCGCAGCACGGTTTCCTTGCCGGCGGTGACGATCGGGTCGCAGCCGATCACCAGGTCGGCGCCGGCCATGCTGACGCGCGTGGTGTGGATGTCGGCGGCGGTGTCACCGATCAGGATGTGGCTCCAGGTGGCGCCGCCCTTTTGCGCCAGCCCGGCCGCGTCCTGCGTGACCACACCGCGGCCTTCCAGGTGCGCCGCCATGCCCAGCAGCTGGCCGATGGTGATGACCCCGGTGCCGCCCACGCCGGCGACCACGATGCCCCAGGCGCCCTGCAGCGCGGGCAGCAGGGGCTGGGGCATCTCGGGGCCCTCATACGGCGAAGGCGCCTGCGCCTTGGCCTTGCCCTTCAGTTTTCCGCCCTCGACGGTCACGAAGCTGGGGCAGAAGCCCTTGAGGCAGCTCGTGTCCTTGTTGCAGGTGCTCT
>CAZZAW010000128.1:0-7334 GCA_964652405.1 uncultured Ramlibacter sp. | reverse complement strand
GGACATCGTCAGGCTCTTACAGCGGCAAAGGCCCAGCAGAAATGCTGGGCCTTTTGCTTTTGTGGCGCGCGATGTCAGATGTTGATGACGCGGTCGGCCTCGCGTGACGCCGCGCCGCTCTTCACGAGTTCGTTGACGACCTGTTCGATCCAGGTAGGCAGGTCCACGTCGTTGAACCACCGGTGGTGGACCAGGGTGAAGTAGGGCGTGAGGGCCGCCCATCGGCAGAACGAAACAAGGCTGATTTCCTGCCGCTCCAGCAGCTTGAATTTCAGCAACACCTTGGCGGCATGCTGCGCATGGCGCTGCGGATCCGCAACGAACCCCTCCAGCCGGCGCCGGGCCCTTGCCAGCGCAGGGGCCACTTCGGTGAACACCGGCCCGTGCCCCGGAATGACCGTCCGCGGTCGCAGGTTCTCGATCAGGTCCAGCGTCGTGCCGACCTCCTCGAAAGCCCTCTCTCCCTCGAGCTCCGGGAACACAACGCCGAAGCCGTTCTCCCACAATGCGTCGGCCGACATCAGCGTGCGCGACTGTGGCTCGAACAACACGACGGAATGTGGGTCGTGGCCAGGCGCCGCATGGACTTCCCAGCCGTTCTGGCCGAGGGATATCCGCGTCCCGGGCTCCAGCACACCCGAGATCCGGAAAGGCGGGCATTCCTGCCCGGTCGGCCCATAGCTCAGTGCAACAGGATCCCAATGGCGGACATGCTCAGCCTGGCCGGGAGGTATGAGGGTCTGAACACCGGGATAGCGAGCCTGCAGGTCCGCATTGCCGCCGCAGTGGTCGCTGTGGAGATGTGTGTTCAGCAGCTGGCGCAAGGGCTGCCCCTGCAGTGCCGATTCCACCAGTCTGACCGTCTGCTCGGCGTGGGCCACGTAGCCGGTGTCCACCAGCGCCGCCCCGTCGCCACCCAGCAGCAGAATGTTGTTGGCAGACAGCCACCCACGCTCGAGCACAAAGACGCCTGGCGGCAGAACGGGGGAGCTGCGCATGACGCCAGACTACGGCAAGTTTCCGACGCTCACTTCCCGCTGCGCAGTTCGCGGCGCAGGATCTTGCCGACGTTCGTCTTGGGCAGGTCGTCGCGGAATTCGATGTACTTGGGAACCTTGTAGCCGGTGAGGTTCTGCCGGCAGTACTTGGCGACATCCTCTTCGGTGAGGATGGGATCATTCTTGACCACGAACACCTTGATCGCCTCGCCCTGCTTCTCGTCCGGTACGCCGATCGCCGCGCACTCGACCACGCCAGGGCACAGCGAGATCACGTTCTCCAGCTCGTTCGGGAAGACGTTGAAGCCGCTGACCAGGATCATGTCCTTCTTGCGGTCGATGATGCGCGTGTAGCCGCGCTCGTCCATGATGCCGATGTCACCGGTGCGCATGAAGCCGTCCGCGGTGAACGCCTTGGCGTTCTCCTCGGGCTGGTTGTAATAGCCCGTCATCACGTTCGGGCCCCGGATGCAGATCTCGCCGGATTCACCTTGCGGCAGGGACTTGCCGTCGTCGTCCTTGATCGCGATCTCGATGCCGGGCAGCGGCAGGCCAATCGTTCCCGAGAACTCGCGGCTGAGCACCGGGTTGTTGGTGCCGATCGCGCAGGTCTCGCTCATGCCCCAGCCTTCCACCATGGGGCAGCCCGTCACCTGCTGCCAGTGGCGGGCGGTGCCTTCCGAGGCTGCCATGCCGCCGGCTTGGGACACGCACAGCTGCGAGAAATCCACCGTCTTGAACTGCGGGTGCTGCAGCAGCGCGTTGAACAGCGTGTTCACGGCGGGGAGCAGGTGGAAAGGCCTGCGCTTGAGCACCTCGATGAACTTGCCGAAGTCGCGAGGATTGGGGATCAGCGTCATGTGCGATCCCCAGCGGATCGCCAGCAGCGACAGGGTGAGCGCGAAGATGTGATACAGCGGCAGCGCGGCGATGCCGTTGGTGTTGGCCACGTCGCCCACCCGCTTGAGCGCCGGCGTGAACCACGCTTCGGCCTGGAGGATCGCTGCCACGATGTTCCTGTGCGTCAGCACCGCGCCCTTGGACAGGCCGGTGGTGCCGCCCGTGTACTGCAGGAAGGCGATCGAATCCAGCGTCTGGGCCACGGGCTTGAGCGCCAGCCCGGTGCCTTCGGCGATGGCCCGGTTGAAAGGCGTCACTCTCCGGCCGTCGGTCAGCGGCAGCTTGTACGCCGGCACCATCTTGGCCAGGTGCCGGACCGCGAAGGTGATCCAGCTGCCGTACCAGAACCCAAGCAGGTCTCCCATGGAGGCGACCACCACGTGCTTGACCGGCGTCTTGTCGATCACCTCCTCCAGCGTGTGCGCGAAGTTCTCGAGAATGATGATCGCGGTCGCGCCCGAGTCCTTCAGCTGGTGCTGCAGCTCGCGCGCCGTGTACAGCGGATTGACGTTGACGCAGGTATAGCCCGCCCGCAGCACGCCGGCCATGCTCACGGGGAATTGGGGGATGTTGGGCAGCATGAGCGCGACCCGCGCGCCGGGTTCCAGCCCCTGTGCCTGCAGCCATGCCCCCAGCGCCGCCGACAATTCGTCGAGCTGGCGGTAGGTCATCCACCGCTCCATGCAGACCGAGAACGGCCGGGAGGCATTCTTGCGGAACGATTCTTCCAGCAGCTGCGTGAGCGAACGGTACTGCTCGGGCTGCACGTCGTGCGGCACGCCTTCGGGATAGCTTTTCAGCCAGAACCTGTCCATGTCCTTCTCCTTTGCGGCCATTGTGCGAGCCGCGGCGGCGGCAGGTTAGCGGGCTTGTCCTAGGATGTGCCGCAGCTGCGTCTCGCAAGCGACAAAGTCGGCGTCGAACAGCATGGCGATGAGGTCGGATTCGCGCGCTTCGATGGTGCGAAGAAACGCTTCCGCGCTGCCCCGCCGGCCCGCCATCGCGGCGAAGGTATCGAAGCCGCTCTCCAGAAACCTTTGCAGGGAGCCCAGGCCCGCCGCCGCCGCGGGCCCTCGCATCATGCGCAACATCATCCGCAGGCCGGGCGTGCGCGTCAGCCTCACCATCTCCTGCCCCACGTCCAGCACCACGCGCAGCTGGCGCGAGCGGTCGTCGCGGCGCCCCACCGCTCGCCAGGCCGCCGTGTAACGTGCCGCAGGGTCAGCATCCGCAGAAGAACCCCAAGCGAGGCCCATGGCCTGGTCCAGTTCTTCGGTCAACGCATGCAGTTGGGCCAGCGCCACCGCGGTGTGGGCCACCTGGGCCGGGAACAGCTTCTCGATCGCACCCGCGATCCGCGCGAACTGGGCGTCGCGCTCCGCATAGTCCTTGTCGCTGTAGAGCTCCTCCAGGAAGAAGCGGGCCGCTGCGGCATGCTCGCCGCTGCGCAGCAGGTCGGCATAGCTGCCGGCAAAGCGGCGGGACTGCAGCCGTTTGACCTCGGCAATGGCCTGCCCGAGGCCTGGCTGGACCGCGGCCGCCTCGCGCAGCGACGAGACGGCTTCCACGGCGGATCGGATCTGGCGGGCGGCGTCCATGCAAACCACGAGTCTATCTAGGCGGCAAGCTCTAGGCCCCCGGCGGACGCCCATGCCATAGTGCAGCGATGCAACGAAGAAGCTGGTTGAAGCTGGGCCTGGCCTCGGCCGCGGTGCTGGCGGTGGGCGGCGGCGCGCTGGCTTTGATCGAGCCGGGCCTGCGGGAGTCGCGCCTTTCGCCGGCAGGCCGGCTGGTCTTCACGCACGTGGGCCGGGCCGTGCTGGATGGCAGCCTGCCGACGGCCGAGCCGGCGCGCCAGGCGGCGCTGGAAGGCCTGCTGGCGCGCATCGACGCGCTGGTGGCAGCCCTGCCAGCGCACGCCCAGGCGGAGCTCTCCCAGTTGCTGGCACTGCTGGCCAGCAGCGCCGGCCGCCGCGCGCTCGCCGGCCTCTCGACTTCCTGGGAAGGCGCCTCGGTCGCCGAGATCCAGGCGGCCCTGCAATCCATGCGCGTGGCCTCGCTGAGCCTGCGGCAGCAGGCGTACCACGCCCTGCACGACATCACGCTGGGCGCCTACTTCTCCGACCCGGGCACCTGGGGCCTGCTCGGCTATCCGGGCCCCGTGGCCCTTTGAGCATCATGAGCACCCTTCCCGATCCCATTCGCCAAGGCCTGCAGCGCGGCTGGAAGGTGCGTGGCGGCCCCTATTCGCCTGCCCCCGCGCAGATCACCTGCGACGTGGCCATCGTCGGCTCCGGCGCGGGGGCCGGGATCACGGCCGAGTTGCTGGCCAAGGCCGGGCTCGACGTGGTCATCGTGGAGGAAGGTCCCCTGAAAAGCAGCAGCGATTTCCGCCAGCAGGAAGCCGAGGCCTATCCCACGCTGTACCAGGAGAGCGCGGCGCGCAAGACCGCCGACAAGGCCATCAACATCCTGCAGGGCCGCTGCGTGGGCGGCTCGACCACCGTCAACTGGACCAGCTCCTTCCGCACGCCCGTGGCCACGCTGGACCACTGGCGCGCGCACTATGGACTTCAGGGCTACGGCAATGACGACCTGGCGCCTTACTTCCTGCAGGCCGAGCAGCGGCTGGGCATAGGGCCCTGGCTGACGCCGCCCAACGAGAACAACGACCTGCTGCGCCGCGGCGCCGCGAAGCTGGGCATCCCGGCGGCGGTCATCCTGCGCAACGTCAAGGGCTGCTGGAACCTCGGGTCCTGCGGCATGGGCTGCCCGACCAACGCCAAGCAGTCCATGCTGGTGACCACGCTGCCCGCGGCCCTGGACCGGGGCGCCACGCTGCTGGTCGAAACCCGGGCTGACCGCTTCGAGCTGGCCAACGGCAGGGCCACGGCTCTGCTGTGTTCTGCGTCGAAACCGGCCGGGGCGCCCGGCGGAGGCGCAGCGGTAGCTATCAAAATCGTAGCGAAGCATTTCGTGGTGTCGGCCGGGGCGATCAACTCGCCGGCGCTGCTGCTGCGCTCGCAGGCCCCTGATCCCCACGGCCGGCTGGGGCGGCGCACCTTCCTGCACCCCGTGGTCATGTCCGCGGCGATCATGGGCCAGAAGGTCGAGGGCTGGCAGGGCGCCCCGCAGACCGTCTACTCGGACCACTTCCTCGACACCCAGGCCATCGACGGGCCCATGGGCTACAAGCTGGAAGCGCCGCCGCTTCATCCGGTGATCTTCGCCTCCACGGTGATGGGCTATGGGCAGTCGCACGCACAGCTCCTGCGCCAGTTCCCGCACACCCACGTGCTGCTGGCGCTGCTGCGCGATGGCTTCCACGAACAGTCCCCCGGCGGGGAGGTGCGCCTGCGCTCGGACGGCTCGCCGGTGCTGGACTACCCGCTGAACGACTTCGTGATGGACGGCGCTCGCCGTGCGCTTTTGTCCATGATGGAGATCCAGTTCGCCGCCGGTGCGCGGCAGGTGCTCCCCATGCACGAGATGGCCCAGCCCTACACGGCCTGGGGGCAGGCCCGGGACGCGGTGCTCGGACTGCCGATGAAGCCGCTGCTGACCAAGGTGGTCAGCGCCCACGTGATGGGCGGCTGCGGCCTGGCGGGCGCCGAGAAGCTGGGGGTGACCCGGCCCGACGGCGTCCACTGGCAGATCGACAACCTCTCGGTGCACGACGGTTCCCTGTTCCCCACCAGCATAGGCGCCAATCCGCAGCTGTCGATCTACGGCATCGTGAACCGGCTGGCGCAGGGCCTGGCCCGGCGCCTGACCGGACGGGACGTGGCGCTGGCCTGATGCCGCGCAGCTCCAGCGTCGCCCGCCTGCAGCAGGCCCTCACCCTGGGGCTGTTGGCGCTGGCGTCGGTCTGGCTGCTGGCCCGCTGGGACGACAGCCCGCTCACGGCCGTGGCCGGCGCGGTCGCCATCCTCCTGGTACATGCGTTCATCCTCGCGCTGCAGCTCACGCTCATGGTGCGGGCCAGCCGCGGCGATCCGGCGCCCCGCCCGACGCTGCGGCAGCTGCTGGCCGCCTGGTGGACCGAGATCTGGGACGACGTTCGCGTGTTCGGCTGGCGCCAGCCCTACCGCTGGCGCGCCGTCCCGGACCGGCTCGAATCGGCTCCGGGACGCGCCGGCATCGTCTTCATCCACGGCTTCGTGTGCAACCGCGGCTTCTGGACGCCCTGGATGCTGGAAGCCGGCCGGCGCGGCCATGCCTTCGTGGCCGTGAACCTCGAGCCGGTCTTCGGCTCCATCGAGGACTACGCCGACATCATCGACGAGGCGGTCGACCGCGTCACGCGGGCCGCCGGGCGCCCGCCGCTGCTGGTGTGCCACAGCATGGGCGGGCTGGCCGCCCGTGCCTGGCTGCGCAAACGCCAGGCCTACGACCGGGTCGCGCACGTGATCACGCTGGGCACGCCGCATCGCGGCACCTGGCTGGCGCGCTTCAGCCGGCTGCGTAACGGCGTCCAGATGCGGCTGGACGGCGAGTGGATCACCGAGCTTGCCGCGCACCGCGTGCCGCGCCCCGGCCTCTTCACGTGCTGGTACTCCAACTGCGACAACGTGGTGTTTCCGCCCGCCACGGCGACGCTGCCCGGGGCCGACAACCGCATGGAGCCGGGCGCGGCCCACGTCGAGCTGGCGTTCCGGCCGGGCGTGGTGCAGTGGTCGCTGGCGCTGGCGGCTGCGCTGTAAGATCGGCCCGCAGCGGCCTCCCCGAGGCCGGGTCACGTTACAGGAATTTGCCATGGCCCTGATCGTCGTGATGGAAGACGACGCCGGCACGCGGATGCTGATCGCCTCGGTGCTCAAGAAGGACGGTCACGAGGTGCTCACCGCCGACAACGGTGCCCAGGGGCTGATGCTGGTCGAGTCCCGCAAGCCCGACCTGGTCATCAGCGACGTGCAGATGCCCGAGCTCAATGGCTTCCAGATGCTGGCCTCGCTGCGCCAGAACACCGACATCGCCGCCACGCCCGTGATCCTGCTCACCTCGCTGCAGGAGCGCGCGCACATGCGCATCGGCATGACCACCGGCGCCGACGACTACATCACCAAGCCGTTCCGCCCGGGCGAGCTGCGCGAGGCGGCCGCGGCCCAGCTGAACAAGCGAGCCATGCAGGCCAACCTGCAGAACATGGCGGTCGACAGGGCGGTGCAGACCGCGCTGGAGGAGCAGCGCCACCAGCTGGCCAAGCTCTACGAACAGCGGCTGGCCGCGGAGTTGAGTGAGCGCTGGCCCTCCGGCGACGGCGACGACGGCGATGAGCGCTTTTCCAGCGCCACCGTGCTCTTCGTCGACATCCCCCACTACGCCGGGGTCGCGGAGAAGCTCAATCCGGCCGAACTCACCGAACTGGTCAAGAAGTTCTACGGCAGCGCGAACGACACCGCCCTGAATCGCCCCGGCTTTTGAGGAGGCTCAAAT
>CAZZAW010000127.1:0-7335 GCA_964652405.1 uncultured Ramlibacter sp. | reverse complement strand
GGGCCCTCGCGCCGGATCCGCAGGCGCGCTACGCGGATGCCGCCGCCTTCTCGGCAGCGCTGCGGGCCGCCGTCGGTGACCCCGTGTGGGACCGCGCCCCGGCACGTTCCGTGGACCCGGTCCCCGCTGCAGCCGTGCAGCCTGCCGAGGTGGCGCCACTCGCGGCCCCCCTTCCCGCGCAGCCGGTCCGCGAGGCGCCGCGGCCGCGCGCTTCGTCTCGGCCCCGCTGGAGCCCGCTGGTAGCGGGTGCAATCGCCGCAGCCTTCCTGGCCGTGGCAGCCGGGCTGCTGCTGCGGAACGAGCCGGCCCTGGATTCCCAGACCGTCGCCGTGGACCGTGTGCCCGCGCCGGCCATCCGGCAAGCGCCGGTGCCGGTGCAACTCGCCGCAGCGCCCGCACCCGAAGCATCGGTGGCGCCGGCCCGCGCACCGGAGGTGAGCACGGCGCTGATGGGGGCGGGCAGCGTCCTGCCGCTTGCGCCAGCGCCAGCGATCAACCCCGCGCCGCGTGCGGCGGACCCCGTGGAGGCACCCAAGCCGGTGCAAGCCCAGCCGCCGGTGGCCTCCAGCCCACCCCCGCCGCAGCGCCGCCCGCGCGCCCCGGTGCGCCTGGCCCAGGCCAGCCGTCCCGCCGACCTGGGCTGCCGTCAGGACGCGGCGCTGACCCGGGAGTTCTGCAAGGCCATGCGCTGCGCCAGCCCCGGTTTCCAGCGCCATCCGGTGTGCGTGCGCATGAGCGCCGACCAGCGGGCGCTGAACACGCAGCGTGAACTGCTGGGCGGCCGCTAGCGTCGCGGCGGGCACTGCTAAGCTCGCTTCCATGCCCGCGCTGTTCCACCTCGCCTTCCACGTCACCGACCTCGACCAGGCCCGCCGCTTCTATGGCGGCGTGCTGGGTTGCCGGGAAGGGCGCAGCACCGACACCTGGGTGGACTTCGATTTCGAGGGCCACCAGCTCTCGCTGCACCTAGGCCAGCCCTTCAGGACCGAGCGCACCGGGCGCGTCGGGGACCAGCTGGTGCCCATGCCGCATTTCGGGCTGGTGCTGGAGTTGCCGCAGTGGCAGGCGATGGCCCGGCGGCTGGAGGCGGCCGGCACCGACTTCGTGCTGGCGCCGCAGGTGCGCTATCCCGGCGAGCCGGGCGAGCAATGGACCATGTTCTTTTGCGACCCCTTCGGCAACCCGATCGAGGTCAAGGGCTTCGCCAGCCTGGCCGGGTTGTACGCGCAGTGACCGCCCCCGTGTAGGACTGCGCCTACAAGGGCAAGCGGCCGTGTAGGGCCGCGCGGGGAGCCAGCCTCTGCTACGGTCCGTATCCATGAATTTCGTGGACATCCTCAGTCCAGGCTGCGCCCTGTTCCTGGACTTCGACGGCACGCTGGTGGACATCGCCGCGCACCCGCGCGACGTGGTGGTCCCCTCGACCCTGGTGCCTACGCTCACCGCCCTGCAGCAGTCCCTGGGCGGCGCGGTGGCCGTGGTGAGCGGCCGGCCCATCAGTGAGATCGACAACTTCCTCGCGCCGCTGCGCCTGCCGGTGGCGGGCGTGCACGGCGCCGAGCGGCGCAGCGCCACCGGGGGGGTGGACCGCGTCAATGCCCATCCCCTGCAGGAGGTGGAGCGCGCGGCGGGCCAGCTGGCCGCCGCGCATCCCGCGCTGCTGTTGGAGCACAAGCAGGCCTCCCTGGCCCTGCACTACCGCCAGGCGCCGGAGCTGGAGCCGCTTTGCCTGGCCGCGATGCAGCAGGCGGTGGAGCGCTCGCCGGGCCTGACGCTGCTGCGCGGCAAGATGGTGGTGGAGGCCAAGCCGGGCAATGCCAGCAAGGCCGGCGCGATCGAGGCTTTCCTGCGCGAAGCGCCGTTCGCCGGCCGCACGCCGGTGTTCATCGGCGACGACGTCACCGACGAGGTGGGCTTCGCCGCCGTGCAGCGGCTGGGCGGCCTGGGGGTGAAGGTGGGCGAGGGTCCCACCGTGGCCTGGCAGCGCCTGGCCACCCCGGCCGACCTGCGCCGCGAATTCGAGAACGCCGTGGCGGCCCTGACCGCGAAAGCATCCGCATGAACCTGGAACAAGCCCCGCGCTCCACGCTGGACCTCGGCGTCATCGGCAACTGCGCGTACAGCGCGCTCATCGACGACCGCGCCCGCATCGTCTGGTCGTGCCTGCCCCGCTTCGACGGCGACCCGGTCTTCAACGCGCTGCTGGACCCCAGCGAGAACGGCAGCCTCTGGGCCATCGACCTGGAGGACTTCGCGCGCAGCGAGCACCAGTACGAGCCCAACACGGCCATCCTGCACACGCGGATGTGGGACAGCCAGGGCCAGGGCATCGAGGTGACCGACTTCGCGCCGCGGTTCTGGAACCGCGGCCGCACCTTCCGGCCGCTCACGCTGATCCGCCGCGTCAAGGTGCTGTCGGGCTCGCCGCGCATCCGCGTGCGCGTGCGCCCGCGCTTCGACTGGGGCCGCCAGCGCCCCAGCGTGACGCAGGGCAGCACCCACGTCCGCTACGTGGGGCCGGCCATGACGCTCAGGCTGAACACCGACGCGCCCATCCACTACGTGCTGGCCGAGACCTTCTTCGTCGTGGACCGGCCCATGAACTTCATCCTGGGGCCGGACGAGACGCTGATGGGCGGCATCGAGGACACGGCCCGCGCGTTCGAGCAGGACACCGCCGCCTACTGGCGCAACTGGTCGCGCGCGCTGGCGGTGCCGCTGGAGTGGCAGGAGGCGGTGATCCGCGCCGCGATCACGCTCAAGCTCTCGCTGTTCGAGGACACCGGCGCCATCGTGGCCGCCATGACCACCAGCATCCCCGAGGCCGCCGACAGCGGCCGCAACTGGGACTACCGCTTCTGCTGGCTGCGCGACGCCTTCTTCGTGGTGCGGGCGCTCAACAGCATCTCCGAAGTGGCCACCATGGAGGAGTACCTGCGCTGGCTCAACAACGTGATCGTCAAGTCGCGCGGGGGCCACATCCAGCCGCTGTACGGCGTGGGGCTGGAGGAGCACCTGCCCGAAGCCATCATGGAGCACCTGCCGGGCTACCGCGGCATGGGCCCGGTGCGGGTGGGCAACCAGGCGGCCGAGCACTTCCAGCACGACGTGTACGGCAACATCGTGCTGGGGGCCGCCCAGGCTTTCCACGACCACCGGCTGCTGCGCCGCGCGGGCCGCAACGAGTTCGCCTCGCTCGAGGCCGTGGGCGAGCAGGCGTTCCGCGTCTACGACACGCCCGACGCCGGCATGTGGGAGCTGCGCACGCGCGCGCGCATCCACACCTCGTCCGCGCTCATGAGCTGGGCCGCCTGCGACCGGCTGGCCAAGGTGGCGGTGACGCTGGGCCTGCGCGACAAGGGCAACTACTGGCGCGAGCGCGCCGACATCATCCGCGAGCGCATCCTGAAGGAATCGTGGAGCGAGGAGCGCCAGGCCTTCGTCGAAAGCTTCGGCGGCCGCGACCTGGACGCCAGCGCGCTGCTGATGGCCGAGGTCAATTTCATCGACCCCAGGGACCCGCGCTTCGTGGCGACCGTCGACGCGCTGGAGAAGTCGCTGTGCGACGGGCCGTACATGCGCCGCTACGAGGCGGCCGACGACTTCGGCAAGCCCGAGACCGCGTTCAACATCTGCACCTTCTGGCGCATCGACGCCCTGGCGCGGATCGGCCGCAAGGCGCAGGCGCGCGAGATCTTCGAGGTGATGCTCAAGAGCCGCAACAAGCTGGGGCTGCTGTCGGAGGACACCCATGCCGAATCGGGCGAGATGTGGGGCAACTTCCCGCAGACCTATTCGATGGTGGGCCTGATCAACGCGGCCGTCCGGCTGTCGGCGCCCTGGGACACGGTGATCTGATGCAGCAGCCATGAGCCGCCTGGTCGTCGTCTCCAACCGCGTCGCCGATCCGCGCAAGACCGCGGCCGGCGGGCTGGCGGTCGCCCTGGCCGACGTCCTGAACGGCACCGGCGGCGTGTGGTTCGGCTGGAGCGGCAAGCTGGTCGAGGACGAGGGCGACGGGGACCCGCCCGTGCACATGCACCAGGCCGGCCCGGTGAAGCTCGCCACCGTGGACCTCAGCCGGCGCGACTACGAGGCCTACTACGTGGGCTACTCCAACGGCGTGCTGTGGCCGGTCTTCCACTACCGGCTGGACCTGGCGGACTTCGACGCGGGTTACATCGCGGGCTACCGGCGGGTGAACCAGCTGTTCGCGCGCAAGCTGCTGCCGCTGCTGCGCGAGGACGACATCATCTGGGTGCACGACTACCACCTGATCCCGCTGGCCGCCGAGCTGCGCGCGCTGGGCTGCACCCAGCGCATCGGCTTCTTCCTGCACATCCCGCTGCCGCCGCCGCTGATCCTGGCGGCCATCCCCGGCCACGACTGGCTGGTGCGCGGCCTCTGCTCGTACGACCTGGTGGGCTTCCAGAGCCAGGCCGACCACCAGCACTTCTGCGACTACATCCAGGCCGAGGCCGGCGCGCAGGACCTGCTGGAAGGCCGCTGGCGCGTGTTCAACCGAACGGTGCACGCGGGCGCCTACCCGATCGGCATCGACGTGGAGGAGTTCACCGCGCTGGCGAACGCGCCCGAGGGCCGCGAGATGCACGAGCGCATGCGCCGCGAATACTCGCGCCGCAAGCTGCTGGTGGGCGTGGACCGGCTGGACTACTCCAAGGGCCTGCCGCAGCGCATGCGGGCCTTCCGCGAGCTGCTGTCCAAGTACCCCGAGACGCACAACAGCGCCACGCTGATCCAGATCGCCTCGCCCAGCCGCGAGGACGTGAGCGCGTACACGGACATCCTGCACGAGCTGGAGAGCCTGTGCGGCTCGATCAACGGCAACTTCGGCGAGCTCGACTGGATGCCGGTGCGCTACATGCACCGCACCGTGGCGCGCGCCCGCCTGCCGGGCCTGTACCGCGCGAGCCGGGTGGCGCTGGTCACGCCGCTGCGCGACGGCATGAACCTGGTGGCCAAGGAATTCATCGCCGCGCAGGACCCCGCCGATCCCGGCGTGCTGGTGCTGTCGCGCTTCGCGGGCGCCGCCGAGCAGCTCAAGGAAGCGCTGCTGGTCAACCCCTACGACACCGAGGGCACCGCCGGCGCCATCCACCTGGCGCTGCAGATGCCGGTGGAGGAGCGCCGCTCACGGCACGAGGCGCTGCTGGCCACCATCAAGCGGCAGGACGTGCACTGGTGGTGCGACACCTTCCTGGACACGCTGTCCAGGGCCCAGGCGGAAGAGTCCGGAACACCCTGGCTGCGGCTGTAGGGGTATTGAATCCGGCCACCGGGGCCGGGCCGTAAGGCAGGCAGGGCTATGTTGCCCTCGCTTGCTTTACAGGAGTTCCTCATGAAGACATTGCTCATCGCCGCGGCCGCCACCGCCCTGCTCGGCGCCTGCGCCGGCACCATGAACACCAGCAGCACCGGCAGCGCGTCAGAAATGAACTCGACCATGGGCGCCGCCGGCAGCAACACCAAGATGGTGGGCGGCGCTCCCATGTTCCCGACCAAGGACATCGTGGACAACGCGGTCAACTCGCAGGACCACACCACGCTGGTGGCCGCGGTGAAGGCCGCCGGCCTGGTCGAGACGCTCAAGGGCCCGGGCCCGTTCACGGTGTTCGCGCCCACCAACGCCTCGTTCGCCGCCTTGCCGGCCGGCACCGTGGACACGCTGCTCAAGCCGGAGAACAAGGCCACGCTGACCAAGGTGCTGACCTACCACGTGGTGCCCGGGCGCGTGGACGCGGCGGCGCTGGCCCAGCAGATCAAGGCCGGCAACGGCAAGGCCATGCTCAAGACCGCCAGCGGCGGCATGCTCACCGCCACCATGAGCGGCGGCAACGTGATGATCATGGACGACAAGGGTGGCGCGGCCACGGTGACGATCGCGGACGTCTACCAGTCCAACGGCGTCATCCACGTGGTGAACAAGGTGCTGCTGCCGGGCTGACCGGCGCTCGCGCTCAGCGCGAGTCCAGGCGCGAGTCGACCAGCGAGCCGGGCTCGGTGAACGGCGCCCAGTTCGGCGGCAGCTGGTCGATCTCCAGCCGCACCTTGTGCTCGGCGGCCACCAGGGCCTGCAGCTCGTTGGGATAGATGCTGCTGATCACGTCGGCCTGGCCCTGGGCCCGCCAGGCCGTGGCCGGCCGCGTGGCGCAGGCGCGGCCATAGCCCACGTAGCCGCCCTTGCTCTCGACGGTGTAGGCGGCGACGAAGTAGCCGCGGTAGGGGCCGGTGATGCGGTGCATGGCGGCATCTTAGGGCCAGCCACGGATGGGCTCAAGCCCGCGGGCCGCTATGCTTGGCCCGGGGAGGACAACACCATGCGCTACGACGCGTTGCTGCAGCTGCTGCTCGCGCACCCGAAGACGTTCCTGAAGGCCCACTACCTCATGATCACGGTGCTGGGCAGCCAGGTCTTCGGTCCCTGCGAGTTCTATTTCGGCGGCATGGCGGATGCCAACGACATGGACCGGCCGCTGCGGCGGGGCCGTTCGGTCTTCACCAAGGGCTCCAAGGTCCTGTCCTTCGTCCCGCTCGACCTGCGGTTCCAGATCGCGCTGGGCGACGACGACACGCCCAAGGACAACATCGCCGGCACCTGGGTGTACCCCGTGCCGGTGGTGCACGCCGCCACGGTGGGCAACTACACCCAGCTCGACGGCGACCTGGTGCCGTATGGCGGCCACCGCCTGATGATCACCACGCTGCTGAACGGCTGCTCCTGCTGCTGCACGGTCTCGCTGGGCGGGGTGCTCATGAAGCACATCAAGCCGGACGGGACCCTCAGCCACAGCCAGCTGGCCCAGGCCCTGGACACGCAGGGGGCGTTCCAGGGGCACACCCATGGCGAGCTGGTGTTCTTCGGCTCCGGCGGCTTCGGCTACGACGAAGGCAGCGAGGACGTCACCATCATCGGCGTCCGCGACGGCACGGTGTGGAAGGTGTACGCCCAGGTGCACCATCGCGGTGCCCGCAGCATCAAGCGCGTGGTGAAGTTCTTCGAGGGCTGACCCCTCAGGCCTTCAGCGGCGCGATCTTCTGGTCGATGGCGCCGAAGATGGACTGGCCGTCCTTGCCCTTCATCTCGATGCGGATGGTGTCGCCGAACTTCATGAACTCGGTCGAGGGCTTGCCGTCCTGGATGGTCTCGATCGCGCGCTTCTCGGCGATGCAGCTGTAGCCCTTGGGCCATTCCATGCGGCCGTTCTGCTCCACGCCCTTGTTGCTCACGGTGCCGGAGCCGACGATGCTGCCGGCCCGCACGTTGCGCGTCTTGCAGATGTGGGCGATCAGCTGGCCGAAGTGGAAGGTCATCTC
>CAZZAW010000126.1:0-7393 GCA_964652405.1 uncultured Ramlibacter sp. | reverse complement strand
TCGTGGTGTTCGGCGCCGCCAGCGAGGCCTTCAGCCAGCGCAACATCAACTGCTCCATCGCCGAGAGCATCGAGCGCTTCGCGCCGGTGGTCGAGGCCGCCAAGGCCAAGGGCATCGCGGTGCGCGGTGCGATCTCCACCGCCGTGGGCTGCCCCTACGAGGGCGAGATTGCCCCGGAGCGCGTGGAGCTGGTCGCGCGGCTGATGAAGCAGATCGGCGTGCAGCACGTGGGCGTGGCCGACACCATCGGCGTGGGCACGCCCCGCAAGGTGCAGGCCGCCATGGAGGCGGCCCTCAGGCATTACGGCATCGACGAGGTGTCGGGCCATTTCCACGACACCTACGGCCAGGCGTTGGGCAACACGCTGGCCTGCCTGGAGATGGGCGTCTGGCAGTACGACACCTCCTCGGCGGGGCTGGGCGGCTGCCCCTACGCCAAGGGCGCCACCGGCAACGTGGCCACGGAAGACGTGGTCTACATGCTGCACGGCATGGGCATAGACACCGGCATCGATCTGGACAAGCTGATCGACGCTGGGGCCTACATCAGCGAGTTCCTGGGCCGCAAGCCGAACTCGCGGGCCTCGACGGCCATCCTGAACAAGCGGGCGGGGTAGGCAGGCGATGTGCGGAGCTGAAGTGAACCCGTTGCCGGAAGGCGTGCAGCGCGTCGCGCGCGTGCTGCAGGAGCATGGCCACCCCCACGCGCCGGTGATGCTGGACGACGCCGCGCGGACGGCGCAGCAGGCCGCCGATGCGCTGGGCATCCAGCTCGGGCAGATCGCCAAGAGCATCATCTTCCGCCGCAAGTCGGACGATGCCGCGGTGCTGGTGGTGACCTCGGGCGACCGCCGGGTCGACGAGAGGAAGGTCGAAGCCCTGGTCGGCCACAAGCTGGGCCGCGCCGATGCCGAGTTCGTCAAGGCGCGCACCGGCTATTCCATCGGCGGCGTGCCGCCGGTGGGGCACGTGCAGCCGCCGGTGACGCTGATCGACCGCGACCTGTTCCGCTTCGACGTGGTCTGGGCCGCGGCCGGCCACCCGCACGGCGTGTTCCAGCTCAAGCCGCAGGACCTGGAACGCCTGACCGGCGCGCCCGTGGCCGACGTGGTGCAGGACAACGCTTGAGCTACGCTACGAAATTGATAGCTCGACGCGCCCGCGAGGTGCGGGCTGCGGGCCAAAAGGATCCCGAAACCGTGATCTCGCCCTGCCTCTCGGTGTGCCGGATGAACGACGCCGGCCTGTGCGAAGGCTGCCTGCGCACCCTGGAGGAGATCGCCGCCTGGAGCGGGCTCAGCGGGCGCGAGCGGCTGGACATCTGGGAACGCATCGAGCAAAGGGCCGCGGCGCTATGAAGCAGATCACCTTCTGGCTGGACTTCATTTCCCCCTATGCCTACCTGGCCTTCGAGCATCTGCCGCAGGCGCTGGAAGGGCTGAGCTACGAGGTGCGCTACCGCCCGCTGCTGTTCGCCGCCCTGCTCAAGCAGCACGGCCACAAGGGGCCGGCCGAAATCCCGGGCAAGCGCGAGTGGACCTACCGCCAGGTGCTGTGGCAGGCGCACGGCCACGGCATCCCACTGCAGATGCCGGCCGCGCATCCCTTCAATCCGTTGCCATTGCTGCGCCTGGCGATCGCCTGCGGGCCGAACCGCTACGTGTGCGAGACGCTGTTCCACCATGTCTGGCGCGGCGGCGCGGACGCCGCGGACCCGGCCCGGATCGAAGCGCTGCGCCAGGCGCTCGCACCCGCGCGCGATCCCGCGGGGGAGGACGTCAAGGCCGAGCTGCGAACGGCCGGCGAACAGGCCATTGCCGCCGGCCTGTTCGGCGTGCCCACCTTCGAGGTGGACGGCAAGCTGTTCTGGGGCCTGGACTCGCTGCCCATGCTGCGCAGCTACCTGGAAGGCGACAACTGGTTCGCCGCCGCCTGGGACCCCGCCGGCAAGGTGAAGTAGAACGTGGCGCCCTCGCCGGGGCTGGACTCGGCCCAGACCCGGCCGCCGTGCCGGCTGAGGATGCGGCTGACCGCCACCAGGCCCAAGCCGGTCCCGGGCAGGCCGCTGTCGCCGTGCAGCCGCTGGAACGTGCGGAACAGCTTGTCCTCGTAGGCCATGTCGAAGCCGGCGCCGTTGTCGCGCAGGTAGAAGACAGGCTCGCTTCCGCCGGCCCGGCACCCGAATTCGATCTCAGGCGCGATGTCCGCGCGCCTGAATTTGCAGGCGTTGTCCAGCAGTTCCCGCAGGGCGATCCGCATCAGCACGGCGTCCGCCTCGGCCGTGAGGCCCTCGTGCACGGCCACCGGCGCCTGCAGCTCCGCCGCGGCCTCCCGCATCATGGACGACAGGTCCAGGGGCTCCGGGCGGAAGGGCGCGCGCATGATGCGGTCCAGGCCCAGCAGTCCCTCGATCATCTGGTGGCCCAGGCGGCTGTTGGCCGCGATCCGCTCCAGGTAGTGCCGGGCCTTGCCCTCCAGGCGGCCCTCCAGCTCGGCAGCGAGCAGCTGGCTGAACGAGCGCAGGGCGATCAGGGGCGCGCTCAGATCGTGCGCGAGCGAGTGCATCAGGTCCTGCAGCTCGCCGTGCGAGGCCCGCAGCCGCGCGGTCTGCAGTTCGGCCAGGCGCGCGGCCTCCAGTTCCTCCTGCGCGCGCTTGCGTTCCGTCATGTCGGTGACGATGCCCAGGATGCGGACCAGCCGGCCGGCATCGTCGCGGACCTGCGTGCCGCGCACGCGCACCCAGCGCCGCTCGCCATCGGGCCTCACGATGCCGTACTCGATGTCCAGGCTGGGCCGGTCGCGGGTCAGCTCGTCGAAGGCCGCGGCGACCCGCTCGCGGTCCTCGGGCACGATGTAGTCGGTCCACCGGGCCGGCGCCGCGTAGTGCGCCTGCATCGGCCGGCCCCAGATGCGCTCGAAGCCGGGCGAGACGTACTGCACTTCGCGCATGTCCGGAGAGCGGATCCACAGTACGTCGTCGATGTGGGCGGCCAGGTGCTGGAGCAGGTCCCTCGGTTCCATGCGGCCCAGTTTAAGCGCGGTCCCGCGCGAACTTTCCGGATCGCGAAACCGGGATGGCGGGTTTCACCCTAGTTCGTCAGAGCGTGTTCAGTTTCGCGCAAGCCTGCGTTGGATTCGCGCAAGCACCTGTTGGTTTGGCGTCAGAGCAGGGTCAGAGCCGTCTCCAAGAATCGCTGCCTCAACTCTGGAGACATCGCATGGCATCGAACGCAGCCACCCTGGGCACTGCCGCCGCGCCCCGTCCCATGACGAAGGAAGAAAAGAAGGTCATCTTCGCTTCCTCGCTGGGCACGGTGTTCGAGTGGTACGACTTCTACCTCTACGGTTCCCTGGCGGCGATCATCGCGCGCCAGTTCTTCGCCGGGCTGGATCCCACGTCCGCGTACATCTTCGCGCTGCTCGCATTCGCCGCCGGTTTCCTGGTGCGCCCCTTCGGCGCCATCGTGTTCGGCCGCCTGGGCGACATGATCGGCCGCAAGTACACCTTCCTGGTCACCATCCTGATCATGGGCGCGTCGACCTTCATCGTCGGCCTGCTGCCCGCCTATGCCTCCATCGGCATCGCCGCCCCCATCATCCTGATCGTGCTGCGCCTGCTGCAGGGCCTGGCGCTGGGCGGCGAGTACGGGGGCGCGGCCACCTACGTGGCCGAGCACGCGCCCATGGGCAAGCGCGGCGCCTACACCGCCTGGATCCAGACCACCGCGACGCTGGGGCTGTTCCTGTCGCTGCTGGTGATCCTGGGCGTGCGCAACGTGGTCGGCGAGAAGGACTTCGCCGAGTGGGGCTGGCGCATCCCCTTCCTGCTGTCCATCATCCTGCTGGGCATCTCGGTGTGGATCCGGCTGGCCATGAACGAGTCGCCCGCGTTCCAGAAGATGAAGGCCGAGGGCAAGACCTCCAAGGCGCCGCTGACGGAATCGTTCGGCCAGTGGAAGAACCTGAAGATCGTGATCCTGGCGCTGGTGGGCCTCACGGCCGGCCAGGCCGTGGTCTGGTACACGGGCCAGTTCTACGCGCTGTTCTTCCTGTCCACCATCGCCAAGGTCGACACCACCACGGCCAACCTGCTGATCGCCGCCTCGCTGCTGATCGGCACGCCGTTCTTCATCGTGTTCGGCGCGCTGTCCGACAAGATCGGCCGCAAGCCCATCATCATGGCGGGCTGCCTGCTGGCGGCGCTGACCTACTTCACGGTGTTTCCCATGCTGCTGAAGTACGCCAACCCGGCGCTGGTCGAGGCACAGCAGAAGGCCAAGGTGGTGGTGACCGCCGACCCCAAGGAATGCTCGTTCCAGGGCAGCCCGATCGCGCGTGACATCGACTTCCGCACCTCGTGCGACATCGCCAAGCGCGCGCTGACCCAGGCCTACATCCCCTACGAGAACAAGGCCGGCACGGGCCCCGCCACCATCACCATCGGCGACAAGGTGCTGAACGCCCCGACCGCCACGCTCAACGACGCGAAGAACGCCTTCTCGCCGGAGAGCGCGAAGGCCCTCGCCGAGTTCCGCAAGGGCCTGACCGACAACGCCAAGGCCGCCGGCCTGACGCAGCCCGCCGACCCGGCCAAGATGAACAAGGTCATGGTGCTGGCGATCCTGGTGTACCTGGTGCTGCTGGTGACCATGGTGTACGGCCCCATTGCGGCCATGCTGGTGGAGCTGTTCCCCACCCGCATCCGCTACACCTCGATGAGCCTGCCCTACCACATCGGCAACGGCTGGTTCGGCGGCCTGCTGCCCACCACCGCCTTCGCGATGGTGGCGGCCACCGGCGACATCTTCTACGGCCTGTGGTACCCGGTGATCGTAGCGATCGGCACCTTCATCATCGGCACGCTCTTCATCCGTGAAACGAAAGACGTGGACATCTACGCCAAGGATTGAAGTTCCCGGGCTTTGACTGAAAGGCCCGCCCCGGCGGGCCTTTTGTTGAGAGTCCATCCAGGAGAACCAGACATGTGGAAGTTGATCGTGGGTTTCGTCGCCTTCGCCGCCGTCTCGCTGTACGTGATCATGCAGGGCGGCGACAAGATCGACATGGGCGGCGAGAAGCACGGCGTGGAGTCGCACGCCCCGGCGCCGGCGGGCGCCGCTTCCGGGCCGGCCAGGCACTAGCCCGGTTACATCTTTCGGCAAAGCCCCATGACAGAACCTGTCATGGGCCGGTCCCTAGAATGTTCGGCCTTCACATGAAAGACCGCCCGCATGACCCAGGGACTGATCCGCATCCGCGGCGCCAGGCAGCACAACCTCAAGAACCTTGACCTCGACCTGCGCACCGGCGAACTGACGGTGGTGACGGGCCCCAGCGGCTCGGGCAAGTCCAGCCTGGTGTTCGACACCCTCTACGCCGAAGGCCAGCGACGCTACGTCGAGACCTTCTCGGCCTATGCCCGGCAGTTCCTGGACCGCATGGACAAGCCGGCGGTGGACCGGGTGGACGGCGTGCCGCCCGCGATCGCGATCGACCAGACCAACCCGGTGCGGTCCTCGCGCTCCACGGTCGGCACCATGACGGAGCTGAACGACCACCTGAAGCTGCTGTTCGCCCGGGCGGCGGAGCTGTACGACCGCCAGAGCGGCAAGCGGGTGCGGCACGACACCCCGGAGACCATCTACGCGGAGCTGATGGCGCGCACGCGCGAGGGAGACCCGCGGCTGGTGCTGACCTTCCCGGTCGAGCTGCCGGGCAGCACCACGCCTGAGGAACAGGAGCAGTGGCTGGCCGCCAGCGGCTTCACGCGGGTGCAGGCCGAGCGCGAGGTGGCCACGCCCACCGGCCCGCGCAAGGTGCTGGACGTGGTGGCCGACCGGTTCCGCGCCCAGGGCGTGGAGAAGGCGCGCGCCATCGAGGCGATCGAGGTCGCGCTCAAGCGCGGGGCCGGACGGATGGCGGTGTACGTGGGCGAGGGCGAGGGCCTGTGGAAGTTCTCCACCGGGCTGCACTGCCCGGACAGCGACATCCGCTACGCCGACCCCATTCCCTCCATGTTCTCGTTCAACTCGCCCGTGGGCGCCTGCGAGGTGTGCCGCGGCTTCGGGCGGGTGATCGGCGTGGACTGGGGGCTGGTCATCCCCAACGACAAGCTCACGCTGCGCGCCGGGGCCATCAAGACCATCCAGACGCCGGCCTGGTCCGAGGCCCAGGACGACCTGATGCGCCATGCCGAAGCCGCCGGCATCCCGCGCGACACGCCCTGGTACAAGCTCACGCCCGAGCACAAGCACTGGGTGATCCACGGCACGCCCAACTACAAGGAAGGCAACTGGAACAAGCAGTGGTACGGCATCAAGCGCTTCTTCGACTACCTGGAGAGCAAGGCCTACAAGATGCACATCCGGGTGCTGCTGTCCAAGTACCGCAGCTACACGCCCTGCGAGACCTGCGGCGGCGCCCGCCTCAAGCTGGAAAGCCTGCTGTGGCGGCTGGGCAGCAAGGAAGACGCCGACGCGGTGCTGGAGCCCGGCAAGCGCTTCATGCCGGTGGGCGTGGCCTGGAGCCGCGAGCAGCTGGAAGCCCTGCCGGGCCTGTCGCTGCATGACCTGATGCTGATGCCCATCGACCGGCTGCGGGCCTTCTTCGCCCGGCTGGAGCCGCGCAGCGGCGCAGCCGGCAGCGAAGGCGAGCACCAGGCTCTCAAGCTGCTGTTCGAGGAGATCACCACCCGGCTGAAATACCTCTGCGACGTCGGCATCGGCTACCTCACGCTGGACCGCCAGAGCCGCACGCTCTCTGGGGGCGAGGTGCAGCGCATCAACCTGACCACGGCGCTGGGCACCTCGCTGGTGAACACGCTGTTCGTGCTGGACGAGCCCAGCATCGGCCTGCACCCGCGCGACATCCACCGCATCACCGAGGCCATGAAGCGCCTGCGCGACGCCGGCAACACGCTGGTGGTGGTGGAGCACGACCCGGCCGTGATGCTGGCCGCCGACCGCATGATCGACATGGGCCCCGGGCCCGGCGAGCGCGGCGGGCAGATCGTCTTCGACGGCACCACGCAAGCACTGCGGCAGGCCGACACGCTGACCGGCGCCTACCTGGGCGCGCGCAAGCACGTGGGCATGGGCTTCAAGCGGGCGGTCACCGATGCCACGCCCCGGCTGGTGCTGGAAGGCGCCCGCGAGCACAACCTCAAGAACCTCTCGGTGGAATTCCCGCTGCAGCGCCTGGTGGTGGTCACCGGCGTCTCGGGCTCGGGGAAGTCCAGCCTGGTGCAGGACATCCTGGCGCCGGCGCTCACCCGGCACTTCGGCAAGGCGACCGAGACACCTGGGCACCACGAGCGGCTGCTGGGCGCCGACCACCTGGGCGACGTGGTGTTCGTCGACCAGTCGCCCATCGGCAAGACCGCGCGCTCCAACCC
>CAZZAW010000125.1:0-7425 GCA_964652405.1 uncultured Ramlibacter sp. | reverse complement strand
GATGGACCGCGAGGTGCGCGAGCCGCTGGACATCCTGGACGAGGTCGAGCGCGAGCTGGGCATGCCCTGCGTCCCCATGACCTGGCCGGTGGGCAAGGGCAAGTCGTTCGGCGGCATCATGAACCTGCGCACCCAGGCCATGACCGTGTTCGAGTCGGGCAGCGAGCGCCGGCCGCAGGACTTCGAGACCATTCCGCTGTCCGACGCGGGCACCTTGCGCGAGCGGTTCGCGGGCGAGTACGAGGCCGCCGCCGAGAGCATGGAGCTGGCGACCGGCGCGTCGCCGGAATGGAACCACCAGGCCTTCCTGGAGGCGAAGCAGACGCCCGTGTTCTTCGGCTCCGGCGTCAACAACTTCGGCGTGATGGAGGTGCTGGACGCGCTGGTGGACCTGGCGCCTTCGCCCCAGCCGCGCAAGAGTTCGCTCATCGTCAACCGCCAGCCGCAGGAGAAGGTGATCCAGCCCGACGAGCCGGCGTTCTCCGGCGTGGTGTTCAAGGTGCAGGCCAACATGGACGCCAACCACCGCGACCGCATCGCCTTCGTGCGCATGGCCTCGGGCAAGTACACGCCGGGCATGAAGCTCAAGGTGCAGCGGACCGCGAAGGAGCTTCGCCCCACCTCGGTGGTGACCTTCCTGTCGCAGCGGCGCGAGGCGGTGGACGAGGCCTATGCCGGCGACATCATCGGCTTCACCACGCACGGCGGCGTGCAGCTGGGCGACACCATCACCGATGGCGCCAACCTGCAGTTCACCGGCCTGCCCTTCTTCGCGCCGGAGCTGTTCATGACGGTGCTGCTGAAGAACCCGCTGCGCACCAAGCAGCTGCAGCAGGGCCTGGCGCAGCTGGGCGAGGAAGGCGCGATCCAGGTGTTCCGGCCGCAGGCCGGCGGCGCCATGCTGCTGGGCGCGGTGGGCCAGCTGCAGTTCGAGGTGGTGCAGCACCGCCTGAAGGCCGAGTACGACGCCGACATCCGGCTGGAAGGCTGCCAGTACACGGGCGCACGCTGGATCACCGCCGACACGCCGGCCGAGCTGCGCGCGTTCACCGACGCCTACCCGCAGCGCATGGCGCTGGACGCCGCCGACACCCTGGCCTTCCTGTGCACCAGCCCCTACGACGTGCGGCTAGCGCAGGAGCGCTTTCCCAAGATCCACTTCCACCCGCTGCGCGAGCATGCCGGGCTGGCCCTGCAGAACGCCGGCTGATGCGCCCGCTCGAGCACTGGTCCCTGGATCAGCGCCGGACGGTGCAGGGCCTGTTCACCGACATCGACGACACGCTCACCACCGACGGGGCGATCACCCCCGACGCCCTGCAGGCGCTGGGCGCACTGCAGGCGGCAGGCCTGCACGTCATCCCCATCACCGGCCGCCCCGTGGGCTGGAGCGAAGCCTTCGCCGCGGCCTGGCCGGTGGACGCCATCGTGGCGGAGAACGGCGCCGTGGCGCTGGTGCGCGATGGCCGCGGCGGCGTGCGCAAGCTCTACCAGCAGGAGGCCGCGGTGCGCGAGGCCAACTTTGCGCGCATGCAGCAGGTGCTGGCCCGCATCGAGGCCGAGGTGCCGGGGGCCCGGCGCTCGCAGGACAGCGGCGGCCGCGAGACCGACATCGCGATCGACCACAGCGAGTTCACCCAGCTGCCGCAGCCCCTGATAGCCCGCGTGGTGCAGCTGATGCAGGACGAAGGCATGAACGCCACCGTCAGCTCCATCCACGTCAACGGCTGGTACGGTGACCATAACAAGCTGGCCGGCGCGCGCTGGATCGTGCGCGAGCTCTACGGCCGCGAACTCGACGGGGAGATCGCCCGCTGGGCCTACGTGGGCGATTCCACCAACGACGTGCTGATGTTCCAGCACTTCCCGAACAGCCTGGGCGTGGCCAACATCCGGCGCTTCGCGGACCAGCTCTCGCACCCGCCGCGCTTCGTCACGACGGGTGAACGGGGCGCCGGCTTCGCCCAGGTGGCGCAAGCCATTCTTTCGAGCCGAAACGGGCTGTAGCGCGCGCCGGACGGGCGCGTGCTGCTATTGATTCAGGAGCGCCGCCGGCGGCCATGCTCGCGGCAGGCCTGCGCGAACGCTTCCAGCGTGCGGGCATAGAACGGGTGGGAGGCGTGCTGCCATTCCGGGTGCCACTGCACGCCGAAGGCGAAGGCTTGCGCATGGCTGACCCTGACGCCTTCGATCAGGCCATCCGGCGCGTGCGCTTCCGCCACGAGGCCTGCGCCCAACTGCCTGATGCCCTGCCCGTGCAGCGAGTTCACCTTCACCTGCGTGGCCCCCGCCCACTGCGCGAAGGCGCTGCCGGGCGCGAGCAGCACGTCGTGCCGGATGGCGAACTGCTCGGCCAGGTCGTCGCTGTCCGGCTCACGGTGGTCAAGCATCCCGCCCACGGCATGCACCTGCTGGTAGAGGCTGCCGCCCAGGGCGACGTTCATCTCCTGCAGGCCGCGGCAGACGCCGAACAGGGGTGTCGCGGCCGCGATGGCGGCCCGGACCAGCGCCATGGTGAGCGCGTCACGGCGCGGGTCCAGCAGGTCGGTGGGCAGGGCAGCGCCGCCGAAGTGCGAGGCCTCCACGTTGGAGGGCGATCCGGTGAGCAGCACGCCGTCCACCAGGGGCAGCAGGTCGGGCACGTCGCCCGCGCCCGCCATGGGGAACAGCACCGGCTGCAGGCCCAGCTCGGTCACGGCCTGGGCGTAGCGGTCGGCCAGGACGGTGTAGCCGCCGGGATCGGACAGGTCCAGGTGCCGGTGGCAGGCCGGCAGCCAGACCAGGGGCTTGTGGGTGGCCATGCCTCATGGTGAGGCGGCCCCGGCAGCCCCCTTGTCGGAGGGCGCCTGAAACTGCCGCTCAGTTCGGCTTGGCCAGCCCCAGCTTCTCGACCAGCGCCTTCTCGGTGGCGAAGGTGTCCTGGGCGAACTTGGTGTAGGCCGCCGGGCTCATGTACATGGGCAGCATGTCGTAGCGGGCCAGCGCCTGCACGTAGCTGGGCTCTTCCATGGCCTTCTTGAAGGCGTCGTGCAGGCGGTTCACCACGTCCTGCGGCGTGCCGCGCGGCGCGCCGATGCCGAACGGCGAGTTCTGCACGATGTTGATGCCCAGTTCCTTGAGGGTGGGCGCGTCGGCGAACTTCTCCAGGCGCTTCTCGCCCCAGGTGTTCAGCACGCGCAGCTTGCCGGCCTGCACCAGCGGGGCGAAACCCGTGGAGTCGGCGGCGGCCATGATGTGGCCGCCGGTGATGGCCTGGGCCAGCTCGGCGCTGCCCTTGTAGGGAATGTGGTTGAGCTGCAGGCCCAGCTGCTGCGCGATCAGCTCGGTGGTCAGGTGCGGGCTGGTCAGGGTGCCGGTGGAGCCGTAGCTCAGCTTGCCCGGATTGGCCTTGGCGTACGCGACGAAGTCGGCCCAGCTCTTGATCGGGCCCTCGGTGGGCACCACGATCCCGAAGGCGTAGCCGGTCACGTTGATGATGTAGCTGATGTCCTTGACCGGGTCCCAGTTGATCTTGGTGGTGTAGGGCAGGCGGAACACGCCGAGCGGAACCTGGGCCAGCGTGTAGCCGTCGGCGGGCGAGGTCTGCAGCTGCTGCGCGGGCAGCGTCCCGCCCGCGCCGGGCTTGTTCTCGACCACGACCGCCTGGCCCAGCACCTTGCCCGCGTTGTCCGCCAGCTGGCGCATGGTGATGTCGGTCGGCCCGCCCGCCGGGAAGGCGATCAGCAGGCGGATGGGCTTGTTGGGGAAGGCCTGGGCCGATGCGGTGAAGGCCGGGGCGGCCAGCGAGGCAGCGGCGAGTTGGACGAGTTGTCGGCGGCGCATGGTGTTCACTCCTGAAAACAGCAGCCGTGATTGGACCGCCTGCGCCCGGCCGCCGCAATCCGGACTGTCCCGGCTGTGACCGCTTGCAGTGCAGAACGCGCCGCGGGGCCGTTTGTAGAATCGCCCCACCCCATCGACTCCATGGCAACTTCCCCCGGCCTTCCCGCCTCGCCCATCGAACGGCCGCGCCTGTCGGATTCGGTGTACGGCCAGCTGCTCGACGAGATCATGGCCGGCGGTTTTGCCGAAGGCGCCCGCCTTCCCACCGAGCACCAGCTGGCCCAGCGCTTCGCCGTGTCCCGGCCCGTGGTGCGCGAAGCCCTGCAGCGGCTGCAGAGCGACGGCGTGGTGCTGGCGCGCCAGGGCTCTGGCACCTACGTGCAGCGCAGCCCCTCGCAGCGGGTGGCGGAACTCACCCACGAGCTGGGCCTGCACGAGGTGCTGCAGGCGCTCGAGCTGCGGATGGCGCTCGAGGAACTCTCGGCCCGCCTGGCGGCGCGGCACCGCACCGAGGAACAGATGCGCGCGATCGAAGCCGCGCGGCGCGCGCTGGGCGAGGCCTTCGGCCAGCAGGCCGCCGCCAAGGAGGCGGACTACGCGTTCCACCGCGCCATCGCCGTGGCCTCGGGCAACGGGTTGCTGGTGGAGGCGCTGGACCAGCTGTCCGACCGGGTCAAGGGCGGCATGAACGTGACGCTCACGCTCACCCGCGAGGCCTCCGAGCAGCGCCGCGCGCGCGTACTGGACGAGCACGACCGCATCGTGCACGGCATCCGCATCGCCGACCCGGACAGCGCGGCCATCGCCATGCGCTACCACCTGGACCAGGCGCGCAACCGCCTGCTCGACCGGCACCTGGACCGCTGAAGACCCCTTTACAACCTGACAGGCCATAGGTAAAGTTGTCAAACAACATTGCCTGGACCTGCCTTGAAGACTTCTCCCGTCACCGCCGCCGACCTGCAGCGCTCCGTCATCGCCGTGCCGCCCATGCCCCGCCACGCGGACGGGCGCCTGAACCCCGAGGCCAACGCCCGGCTGATGGCGCACCTGCGCGCCGGCAAGGTCACCACCTTCATGTACGGGGGCAATGCCAACTTCTACAACCTGGGCGTGGCCGAACTGGCCAGCACGCTGGACGCGCTGACGCCCCTGCTCGCCGCCGGCGACTGGCTGATCCCTTCCATGGGCGCCGACTTCGGCAAGGCGGCCGAGCAGGTGGCGGTGCTGCGCGAGCGGGCGTTCCCCACCGCCATGGTCCTGCCCCTGCGCTTTCCGGCCGAGCCGGTGGGCGTGGCGCGCGGGATCGGCAAGCTGGCGGCACGCTACGGCAAGCCGGTGATCGCCTACGTCAAGGACGAGGGCTACCTCCGCAACGAGGACCTCGCCGCGCTGGTCCGCGACGGCTCGGTGTGCGCGGTCAAGTACGCCATCGTCCGCCAGGACCCGCGCCAGGATGCCGTGCTGGCCGACCTGGTGGAGCGGGTGGACCGCAGCCTGCTGATCAGCGGCATCGGCGAGCGGCCGGTGATCGCGCACTTCCGCCAGTTCGGCCTGCGCGCCTTCACCTCCGGCTCCACCTGCGTGGCACCGGTGCTGTCCAACCGCATCCGCGAGGCCCTGCTCGCAGGCGACGATGCCACCGCCAGCGCGGTGCGCGAGCAGTTCATGCCGCTGGAGGACGCCCGCGATGCGCACTCGCCCATCCGCATCCTGCACGCGGCGGTGGAACTGGCGGGCATCGCCCCCACCGGACCCATCGGCGAATTTCTCTCCCCCATCGAGGACCCGAAGATCCTGGAACCGCTGGGCCGCATCGCCCGCGAGCTCAAGGCCCGCAACGACACGGCCCTGCAGGCCGCCTGACACAAGGAGACCACCCCATGACCCGCGACGAACTCACCCGCCGCCAGCTGCTGGCCGGCGCCGGCCTGGCCGCCCTGGGCCTGCCGGCCTGGGCGCAGGGCGCCTGGCCCAGCCAGCCGGTGAAGCTGATCGTGCCCTTCCCCGCCGGGGGCGCGTCGGACCAGATCGGCCGCATCATGGCCAAGGCCATTGGCGACGAAACCAAGGGCACGGTGGTGGTGGAGAACCGCTCCGGCGCCAACGGCTCGGTGGGCGGCGCAGCGGTCGCCAAGTCCCCGCCCGACGGCTATACCCTCCTGGTGGCCAGCATCGGGGTGTACGCGATCAACGCGGGGCTCTACACCAAGCTGGCCTACGACCCGCTCAAGGACTTCGCCCCGGTGTCGGTGCTGGTCTCCACGCCCAACGTGCTGGTGGTCCCCGCCAATTCGCGCTTCAACACGGCGCGGGAGCTGGTCGACTTCATGAAGAAGAATCCGGGCAAGCTGTCGTACGCCTCGTCGGGCACCGGTTCGTCGGACCACCTGACGGCCGAACTGTTCAAGAAGGCGGTGGGCGGCTTCGCGGTGCACATCCCCTACCGCGGCGGCGCGCCGGCGATGCAGGACATCATGGCCGGCTCGCCCGACTTCATGTTCAGCAACCTGGGCCCGGCCATGCCCTTCATCAAGGCCGGCCGGATGAAGGCGCTGATGCTGACCGCGGCCAAACCCTCGCCCCAGCTGGCGGACGTGCCCACGGCGCCCAGCCTGGGCATCCCGGTGGAAGTGACCAGCTGGCAGGCGCTGGCCGCGCCGGCCGGCACGCCGCCAGCCATCGTGCAGCGCCTGCACCAGATCGCGGTGAAGGGCTTCGCCGCCCCCGACGTGAAGGAACGCATGGCCACGCAAGCCTTCGACATCGTCGCCAGCAGCCCCCAGGAGTTCAGCGACTTCCTCAAGAAGGAAGTGGCCCGCTGGAAGGTCGCCGTCAAGGAGTCCGGCGCTTCGCTGGATTGATCAGCAGCCCTCGGGGCGGTTGGTCCGCATCGGGATGCTGCCGTTCAGCGTGATGGTCGAGTCCACGCCCGTGGACGCGGTCAGCACCATGCCGTTCAGGTCGACCCTGTGGTTGGCCCGGTCCACGGTGGCGTTCAGGCGCGAGCGCGTGTTGAATTCCACCGCGTTGATGGACACGAAGATCACGTGCACGGTGTTCGTGCCCGGCAGGTAGCGGATGTCGCCGTCCATGCCGCCTCCGCCACCCACCCGCTGCAGGCCCGAGAAGCGGAAGCTGCACACCTCGGGTTCGCTGCCCGCGGGGTTGCGCTTCTCCACGTCGGACAAGGCCAGCGCGGTCGAGGTATAGACGCCGTTGAAGGTCGGGTTGGTCGCGGCGCTGACCGTCACGCTGGCCGTGGCCGGCGTGGGTTCGGGATCGCCGCTGCCGCCGCCACAGGCGGCCAGGGCCAAAGCCAGAGCGGCCAGCGGAGCAGTACGGAAGACGGGGTTGTGCATGGGAAGCTGCCTGTGAATGGAAAGCTCCCACCGTAGGCGGCTGGCGGCAGCCGCCCGGGTGGGAAGCTTTCACAGGCGGCTGTCAGCGCTGTCCGGCGCCGCGCTGGCCTGGCTCAGCGGGCCAGCACCGGCTGCAGGGCCAGGCCGGTGTGCGTCTTCTTCGCCACCACCTGCTCGGGCGTCGCTGCCGCCACCACCTGGCCGCCGGCCCGGCCCCCCTCGGGGCCCAGGTCGATGATCC
>CAZZAW010000124.1:2784-7445 GCA_964652405.1 uncultured Ramlibacter sp. | reverse complement strand
GCCACGAATCCCGTGGCCTGCGCCTGGCCCCACCCGGCGACCCCCTGCACGCCCGCCGGAGCCCCAATCGCGATGGGCACGCTGCGAGGGCTGAAGTCCAGCACGTGCGCCAGTGCCAGCGGCGCATGTTGGGCGAGGGAGGCCAGCCGTCCGTCGCCCACGGCGTCGCCCTGTTCGGGCAGCACCATGTCCAGCGCCACACCACGCGCACCCAGCGGACCCAGCAAGTGCTCCACCAGGTCGGCCAGCTGCGTGCGGCTCCAGGGCCAGGTGCCGATGGCGCGCAGCGACTCTTCGCTGATGTCCACCACCGCGACGCCGGGCACGGGTTCGGCCGAAGCCACCAGCGCCGTCAGCCCGTCCCGGCTGCGCTCTTCCAGGACCTGCAGGCCGGGGGCGAGCCAGAACACCGTGGCCATCGCAGCGGCGGCCAGGCACGACCACAGCGGTTTGCGGCCGGTCCTGCGTGCCTCCGGCGAGGCGGCGAGAGCCGTGTCGGGTGTTGCCAAGATGTGCGGATCGTAAGGGCTGCGCAGGGCCGCGCCCGCGGGGGCGCCAGAGGGGCCAAGGTTATACTGCCACGCCCCTCGCGACTCGCCTCCACATGCTTTCGCTTGCTACCCTCCAACGAGGCGGCGCTCAGGTCTGGACTTGGCGCGGCTTCATCCTCGCCTCGGTGGTCCGGGAGCTGCGGGGCCGGTACGCCCGGTCCCTGTTCGGGTGGCTGTGGCTGCTGCTGCCGCCGGTGGTCCTGATCGCGATCTACACGCTGGTATTCAGCAGGCTGATGCGGGGTGCCGGCCTGCCGGACCTGGGCCCCTACACCTACAGCATCTTCCTGTGCGCCGGGCTGCTCACCTGGCAGTGGTTCTCCGAGCTGCTCTCGCGCATGGTCGGCCTGTTCACCAACTACGCCGCCCTGATCAAGAAGACCACGGTGCCCTGGTACGCGCTGCTCGCGGTCGACCTCCTGGTCACCAGCTTCGGGCTCGCCGTGCAGCTGGGGCTGTTTTCCGTGCTGCTGCTGATGGTGGACCAGTGGCCCGGCTGGCGCGCGGCGCTGTTCCTGCCGCTGCTCGCCGTCCAGGCCATGCTGGCCGTGGGGCTGGGGCTGGGGCTGGCGGTGCTGCAGGTGTTCTTCCGGGACGTGGGGCTGATGGTGCCGCTGGTGCTGCAGGTCTGGTTCTGGATGACCCCCATCGTCTATCCGCTGGCCGCGCTGCCGGCCGATTTCCAGCCGCTGCTGCGCTGGAACCTGGCCACGCCGCTGGTGCAGGGCTACCAGAACCTGCTGCTGTTCCCCGATGCGGCGGTGCGCTGGCACGACGTCGCGGCGGTGTTCGTGATCGCGCTCGTCGCGCTGCTGCTCTCGCTGCGCCTGATGCAGCGCAACCGCAGCCTGATCCTGGACGAGATCTGACCGGATGGCACGGGTCGTCCTTTCCGCGCGCAACGTCGGCAAGTACTTCCGCCGCTACCCCCGGCGCTGGGCCCAGCTGCGCGAGGTACTGACCGGCCATCCCACGCACGAGCCGCACTGGGTGTTCCGCGATCTCACCTTCGACGTGCACGAGGGCGAGGCGGTGGGCATCGTGGGCCGTAACGGCGCGGGCAAGAGCACGCTGCTCAAGCTGCTCACCGGCGTGCAGCAGCCCAGCACCGGCAGCATCGAGCGCTTTGGCCGCGTGGCCGCCATCCTGGAGCTGGGCGTGGGCTTCCATCCGGAGTTCACCGGGCGCGAGAACGCGCGGCAGATGGCCCTGGTGCAGGGGCTCCCCGAAGACCAGGTGGCCCGACTGCTGCCGGAGATCGAGTCTTTCGCCGAGATCGGCTCCTACTTCGACGAGCCGGTACACACCTATTCCTCGGGCATGCAGATGCGCCTGGCCTTCAGCGCGGCCACCGCGGTGCAGCCCGACCTGCTGATCGTCGACGAGGCGCTGGCCGTGGGGGACGCGTACTTCCAGCACAAGTGCTACGAGCGCATCCGCACGATGCGTGACGCGGGCGCGGCCATCCTGTTCGTCTCGCACGATCCGTCGTCCGTGCGGTCGCTCTGCTCACGCGCCCTGCTGATCCACGAAGGCAAGCTGGCCGAAGACGGCCCGCCCTCGCACGTGCTGGAGACCTACAACATGCTGCTGGCGCCGGACCTGAGCCGCCAGCAGCAGAACCTGGCCAGCGCCGGGGAAGGGCGGCGCGCCGGCACCGGCGAGGTCCACATCGCCAGCGTGGAGTTCCGCCAGGAGGGCCAGCCGCGGCGGGCCCTGGTCACCGAGATGCCGGCGGAGCTGGCGCTGGCGCTGGACATCCGCCAGCCGGTGCCGGACCTGACGCTGGGCATCCTGATCCGGGACCGGCTGGGCAACGACGTGTTCGGCACCAACACCCATCACCACGGAGTGGAACTGCCTTCGCAAGCGCCCGGCCGCCTGCAAGTGAACTGGAAGCTCGAGGGCTTCCACCTCGGGCCGGGCCACTACAGCCTCACGGTCGCGGCGCACGCCGGTGCGGCGCACCAGGCCGGCAACTACGACTGGTGGGACCGCTGCCTCACCTTCCAGGTGCTGCCCGGCAACCGCCCGCTGTCCATCGGGCCCTGCTCCATGGAAGCGACCGTGGCCTGGCACGCGGCGGGGAGCGCTTGACCATGTCCCTCGCAGGCAAGATCTCCGAGACGCTTCGCTGGCTGCGCTATGGGCCGACGGAGCTGCGGCGCGTCCGCGAGCAGCAGCAACAGCTCACCGGCAAAGTCGATGAACTGGCAGCCTCCCTGGACGGTCTGCACCGGGGCCTGGACCATCTGACGCATTCCGTCATGGCCAAAGCCGCCGACGTGGACCTGCAGTTCGTCCGCAACTCGCTGGCCGCGCAGATCCAGCGCGAGGCCGGCTGGCTGCGTGACCAGGTCTCGGCCTTGTCCGGCGCACTGGACAAGGTCCAGGCCGGAAGTACCGGTGGCGCCTCGCCTGCGTCCAGCCCCGCCACCGCGGCGGCCGAAGAGGCGTTCTATCCCGCGCTGGAGCAGCAGTTCCGCGGCACGCGCGACGAGATCCGTGCCCGGCTGATGGCCTACCAGCCCTGGATGCAGGGGCTGCCCGCGGCGCCGGTCGCCGACATCGGGTGCGGCCGCGGCGAATGGCTGGAGCTGCTGCGCGAGTGGAACCTCGACGCGGTCGGCATCGACCTGAACGCGCTGCTGGTGCAGGAGTCCGCCTCCAAGGGGCTGCGCGCCGTGCATGCGGACGCCCTGGCCTGGCTGGCGGAGCAGCCGGCCAACAGCCTCTCGGCCATCACCTCGTTCCACGTCGTCGAGCACCTGCCGTTCGGCCTGCTGCTCAAGCTGGTGGACCAGGCCCGCCGCGTGCTGCAGCCGGGCGGCCGCCTGATCCTGGAAACACCCAACCCCGAAAACCTGCAGGTCGCCACCCAAAGCTTCTGGCTGGACCCCACGCACCAGCGGCCGCTGCCGCCGGTGCTGCTGGAGTTCCTGGTGAGCCATGCCGGCCTGCAGCTCGAGACCACCCTGCGCCTGAACCCGCCCGAAGGCGACGGCACCGGCATCGCCGACCCCGTCCTGCGGGGCCTGCTGATGCAGGGCCGCGACTACGGCGTGATCGCCCGCAAGCCTGCCGCATGAGCCGCTTGCGTGTCCTGGTGCTCGGTTCCTACCCGGCGGTGCATCCGCGCCACGGCGGGCAGATCCGCCTGGCGCATGTGATGCAGGGCTATGCCGCGCGCGGCTGGGACGTGCGGCAGGCCAGCTTCTTCCCCGGCCATGCCGTCTACGTGGACGCGGGCCTGGGGCCGGCCGACGTGGCGCTGCCGCTGGCTTCGCTGCAGTCCTGGCGCGGGCATGCCGCCCCGCTCGTGGAAGACCTCGCCTCGGGCGAGGTGGTGGTGCAGGACGAAACCCTGGTCGCCAGGCTGGAGCAGTTCGCCGGCACGGTGGACGTGCTGCACCTGGAGCAGCCCTGGCTGCTGCCCGTGGCGCACCGCCTGCGCGAGCGCGGCCGCGTGGGCGCCTTCAAGCTGGTGTACGGCTCGCAGAACATCGAGCACCCGCTCAAGCGCGCCATCTTCGAGCAGTACGCCGTGAAGGACGGAGCCCCGCTGCTGGCGGGCATCGAGGCACTCGAGCGGCAGGCTGCCACCGAGGCCGACCTGGTGGTGGCGGTGACCGGCGAAGACGCTGCGCACCTGCGCGAATGGACGCGGTCGCCCGTGGTGCTGGCGGCCAATGGCGTCACGCCGTGGCGGGCCACGCCCGACCGCCTGGCGCACTGGCGCGCGCGCCTGGGCGCGGACCCGTTCGCGCTGTACGTGGCCAGCGCGCATCCGCCCAACGTGATCGGCTTCTGCGAATCCTTCGGCGAATCGCTGGCGGGCCTCTCGCCGCTGCAGACCGTGGTGCTGGCCGGCAGCGCCACCGAACACATCGTCGAGTCCGCCTGGTTCAAGGCCTGGGAGCGCCTGAACGAGCGCCGGGTGGTCGAGGCCGGCCTGCTGTCCGACGCCGACCTGTCCGCGGTGCGCGAGCTGGCCCATGTGCTGATCATTCCCATGGTGTCGGGCGGCGGTTCCAACCTCAAGACGGCCGAGGCGCTCTACTCCGGCAAGCACGTGGTGGCCACGCCCCACGCGATGCGCGGCTTCGAGGC
>CAZZAW010000124.1:0-2684 GCA_964652405.1 uncultured Ramlibacter sp. | reverse complement strand
CCGCAGGCGCCGTTCGCGCCGGGCGACCGCCTGGTGTCGCTGGGGCTGGACTGGGAGTACCTGGACCAGAAGGCGCTGTACCGCCTCAAGCGCGAGCTCGGGCTCAAGACCACGCTGATCTGCTACGACGTGATCCCGGCGCTGTTCCCGCACCTGGTGGTGCTGCCGCCCGGCAACTTCGGCGCCTACCTGGTGGACATGGCCTGGACCGCGGATGCCGTGCTGTGCATCTCCGAGCACACCCGGCGCGACTGCGAGGCGGTGCTGCACCGCCTGGGCGCCCCGGTGCCGCCCACGCACGTGATCCATCTCGGATCGGACATTCAACTGGCAGGCGAAGAAACGCCGCCTGCCGGGCTCGGCATCCACCCCGACGAGCGGCCCTTCGTGCTGTTCGTCTCCACCATCGAGCGGCGCAAGAACCACGAAATCCTGTACCGCGCCTGGACCCGTCTGCGCGAGCAGGGGACGGTGCCCCACCGGCTGGTGTTCGTGGGCATGCAGGGCTGGGGCGTGACCGACCTGATGAACGACCTGAGCCTGGACCCGCGCATCCGCCAGGACATCGTGCGCCTGAACCACGTGACCGACGCCGAGCTCGCGTGGCTGTACCGTCATTGCGCGTTCACGGTCTTTCCCTCGCTGTACGAGGGCTGGGGACTGCCGCTGGTGGAAAGCCTGGCCCGAGGCCGCTTCTGCCTGGCGTCCAACGCCGCTTCCTTGCCGGAAGCCGGCGGCGAGTGGGCGGAGTACCTGGACCCCTGGGACCTGCCGGCCTGGGTGGAGCGCCTGGGCCACTACATGCGGCATCCCGAGGAGGTGGCGGCCCGCAACGAACGCATCGCCAGCGGGTTCCGCGCGCCCAAGTGGAGCGACTGCGCCAGCGCCATCCACCAGGTGGCGCTCACGGCCGAGCCGGGAAGGAGCCGGCGATGAGGCCGGCGCCGCGTTCGCTGGTGCTGGTGGTGCCCGTCTTCAACGAGGCCGGGCTGGTGGAACGCTCGCTACCCGAAATCCTGCAGGCGGCGCGCACCGCGGCGCCGCAGTCGGAGGTTCGGCTCCTGGCCATCGACGACGGCTCATCCGATGGAACAAACCAGGCGCTAGCCCGCTTGCGGCGGGCGCAGCCTGCTATCGAATTCATAGCGTTCACCCGCAACTTCGGCAAGGAGGCCGCCATCCATGCCGGCCTGCGCCACGCCGTGGAGGCCCTGGGCGCCGAGGTGCTGGTGGTGATCGACGCCGACCTGCAGCATCCGCCCGCGCTGATTGCCGCCATGCTGGAGCGCTGGCGCGAGGGCCACGACGTGGTCGAGGCCGTCAAGCGCGAACGCGGCCAGGAAAGCGCGATGCGACGCCTGGCGGCGCGCAGCTTCTACCGCCTGTTCACCCGGATCTCGGGCCTGAACCTGGACGAGGACACCGACTTCAAGCTGCTGGACCGCCGCGTGGCGCAGGCCCTGCTGGGCCTGGGCGAGCGGGCGCGCTTCTTCCGCGGCATGGTGCGCTGGCTGGGCTTCCGCTCGGCGCGCATCGAGTTCGACGTGGCCGAGCGCGCGGGCGGCAGCACCGGCTGGAGCCTGCTCGCGCTGGCGCGCTACGCCTGGCGCAACCTCACCTCGTTCTCGTCGGCGCCGCTGGGCATCGTCACCGCGCTGGGCGGCGTCGGCCTGGGCATCGGCGTGCTGCTGGGCGCCAAGGCCATCGTCGACAAGCTGCAGGGCCGGGCCCTAGACGGCTTCAGCACCGTCATCCTGCTGCAGATCATCTTCAGCAGCCTGATCCTGCTGGCCCTGGGGATCATCGGCAGCTACATCGCCCGCATCTACGACGAGTTGAAGGCGAGGCCGCACTACGTGCTGCGCCCGCCGGAAGAGGACGGGGAGGCCTAGCGCATGGCCACGGCGACCTGGACCACCTGGGCGCTGGCAGCGGCCGCGATCGGCTGCAACGCGGTCGCGCAGGTGCTGATGAAGCGCGCGGCGGTGACCGACGCCCTGGACTGGCGGCTCTGGCTGCAGCCCGGGCTGGCCGCGGCGGTGGCGCTGTACGGCGTGAGCTTCGCGCTCACCGCGCTGGTGTTCGCCCGCCTGCCGCTGACGCTGGCCTCCCCGCTGATGGCCGGGGCGATCTTCGTGGCAATCAGCGTCCTGTCGGCGCTGTTCCTGGGCGAGCAGCTGACCCTGACCCGGGCCGCCGGCATGCTGCTGGTGCTGGCCGGGATCGCGCTGCTGGCCCGGAGCGGCTGATGCGGCGGGTGCCCGTCGCGGGCCCGGCGCTGGTCGCGCTGCTCGCCCTGCTGTTCGCGCGCTGGCTGTACGGCTGGCGGGCCCTGGACCCGTCTTCTGCTGCCTGGCTGCTGCACGGCGATCCGGCGCAGCACTACCTGGGCAGCGTGTTCTTCCTGTCCGAGCCCTGGCACTGGCCGCCGGGGCTGATCCAGCGCTTCGGCGAGCAGCCCACCAGCCTGGTGTTCACCGACGCGTTGCCGCTGCTGGCGCTGCCGGCCAAGCTGCTGGGCGTGGCGCCCGGCCTGCAGTACTTCGGCCTGTGGATGGCGGCCTGCCATGCCCTGGCCGGCTGGTTCGCCTGGCGGCTGCTGTGGCGGCTGGGCCTGCGGGGCCGGTTCCGGCTGGCACTGGGCGCTCTCTTTTTTGTAGCTACACCCGCCCTGCTGCTGCGGG
>CAZZAW010000123.1:0-7446 GCA_964652405.1 uncultured Ramlibacter sp. | reverse complement strand
GCTATCGAAAGAGTAGCGTTGCCCCGTCCGGCTACGCCTCGCCCGGCGCCGGCACCGCCCGAGCCGGTGGCTGCCGCCCCTGCGCCGCCACCGGTGGCCTCGCCGCCCGCCGCGGCACCGTCACCAGCGCCCGCGCCCGAGGCCGCAGCCCCCGCGGCCATATACGTCCTGCCGGGGTCGCAGCGCCTGCGCTACCAGGTGCTGGCGCAGTCGCGTGGCCTGCAGGTGCCCGGCCAGGCGGAGCTGCTGTGGCGGCACGACGGCGCGAGCTACGAGGCGCGGCTGGAGATCAGCGCGCCGCTGCTGCCGCGGCGGCAGCAGCGCAGCACCGGCCGCATCACCGCACTGGGACTGGCGCCCGAGCGCTTTGCCGACCGTTCGCGCAGCGAGGAAGCGGCGCACTTCGACGCGGCGGCCGGCCGCATCACCTTCAGCACCAACCGGCCCGAGGCGGCGCTGCAGCCCGGCGCCCAGGACCGACTGAGCGTGCTGCTGCAGCTGTCGGCGCTGGTGGCCGGGGATCCGGGCCGGTTCGGACCCGGCGCCACGCTGTCCCTCCAGACCGCGAGCACGCGCGAGGCCGAGGCCTGGACCTTCGTGGTGGACAGCGAGGAGGAGCTCGCGCTGCCGGGCGGCGCCCTGCGGGGGCTGAAGCTCACACGCGCCCCGCGCAAGGAGTTCGACCAGAAGGTCGAGCTCTGGCTGGCTCCCGGGCAGGACTACGCCCCGGTGCGCCTGCGTCTGACACAGCCCAATGGGGATTGGCTGGATTTGCAGTGGTCCGCCACCGACAGGGGCTGAGCTGGCCTTTGCCTACTCTGGGAGCCATGGGAGGCCCCGCCCGCCGTGCACCTTGAAACCCCGGCGGACGTTGTTATCTAACGTGGCAAAGGAACCCACCATGCAAATGCTTTATGACTCCGACTCGTTCGTCGTCGTGCACATGCAGGCCAACGAACCGGCCGAGGGCGAACCGGCCCCGCGCATCGTGCGCCACGGCTTCGAGATCGTCGACAAGCGCTCCAACAAGGAGGTCTACCTCGACGGACAGTGGGCGGACGCTTTCCAGCGCCAGATCAACGCCTGGCAACTGAATACCCCCACGCAGGAAGAGGTCGAGGAGACCCTGGACGGCTACGCCGAGCTGGCGCAGAACCCGCTGGTCATGCACTGACCCCTCCCCGGCGGTCAAGCACCGCCACCAGCCGGCAGGCCTGGAACGCAGTCCCCGCCGGCACCCCCCCACTGAAGCACCTCGGCGGTGACCGCCATCTCGGCGATCCCGCCGGGCGGCCGACATCCCAGCCCAGCAGCACCGCCACGACAGCCGAAATGCATGCGCGGCTTAGTATGCGGCCATGCGCGCGCTTGCTTTTCCGCTGGCCCTGGCGCTGCTCGCGGGCTGCGCCACAGCCCCCCTGCCCACGGCCGATGTGCTGCTGCTGGGCGAGCAGCATGACGCCAGCGCCCACCACCGCCGCCACCGCGACGCGGTGCAGTCGCTGGCCGGGCAGTCGCGCCTGGCGGCCCTGGCCCTGGAGATGGCCGAGCAGGGCGCCACCACAGCCGGGCTGCCGCGCGAGGCCGACGAAGCCACCGTGCGTGCCGCGCTGCGCTGGAACGAGACGGCCTGGCCCTGGGCCGCCTATGGCCCGGCCGTCATGGGCGCGGTGCGCGCCGGCGTGCCGGTGCTGGGCGCCAACCTGCCCCGCGAACGCATGCGTGAAGCCATGGCGGACGCGCGGCTGGAGGCGTCGCTGCCGCCCGCCGCCCTGCAGGCGCAGCGGCAGGCCATGCGCGAAGGCCACTGCGGGCTGCTGCCCGAGAGCCAGATCGCCCCCATGGCGCGCATCCAGATCGCGCGCGACCAGGCCATGGCCCGCACCCTGGCCCAGGCCGTGGTGCCAGGCAAGACCGTGGTGCTGCTGGCCGGCGCGGGCCACGTGGACGAGGCGCTCGGCGTGCCGGTGCACCTGCCGCGGACGCTCAGCGCCCGCTCGCTGCGCTGGCCGCAGTCGGAGGCGCCCAAGAAGGACTACTGCGCGGAGATGCGGGAGCGCATGAAGAAGTGAGCGGGCCTCAGGCGTGCTTGCGGATCGCATCCGCCAGCGTGTTCACCAGCTTGTCGATGTGCGACTTCTCCACGATGTACGGCGGCGCGATCACCAGCACGTCGCCGGCCGGGCGCACCAGGGCGCCGTTGCGGAAGCACTCCAGGAAGATCTCGTAGGCCCGCTTGCCGGGCGTGCCCGGAATCGGCGCCAGCTCCACGGCGGCCGCCAGGCCCATGCTGCGGATGCCGACGACGTTGGGCAGTCCCTTGAAGGTGCCGTGGAAGGCGTCGCCCAGCACCTTGCCCATCTCGCCGGCGCGCTGGAACAGGTTCTCCTGCTGGAACAGCTGGAGCGTGGCGATGGCGCCCGCACAGGCGACCGGGTGGCCCGAGTAGGTGTAGCCGTGGAAGAACTCGATCACGTGCTCGGGCGCGTCGGTCTTCATCATCGCGTCGTACAGCTTGTCGCGGCAGATCACGCCGCCCAGCGGGATCACGCCGTTGGTGACCGCCTTGGCGAAGTTCAGCATGTCGGGCACCACGCCGTAGAAGTCGGCGCCGAAGTTGGTGCCCAGGCGGCCGAAGCCGGTGATCACCTCGTCGAAGATCAGCAGGATGCCGTGCTTGTCGCAAATCTCGCGCAGGCGTTTCAGGTAGCCCTTGGGCGGCAGGTACCAGCCGGCGCTGCCGGCCACCGGCTCGACGATGATCGCCGCCACGTTGGAGGGGTCGTGCAGCGGCAGGATCCGGTTCTCCAGCTCCAGCAGGATGTCTTCTTCCCACACCGGCTCCTGGTGATGGATGTAGGCGTGCTTGCCCGGGTCGTGGATGAAGCGCATGTGGTCCACCCGCGGCAGCAGCGAGGTGCCGAACACCTTGCGGTTGGCCGGAATGCCGCCCACGCTCATCCCGCCGAACCCCACGCCGTGGTAGCCCTTCTCGCGGCCGATGAAGATGTTGCGGTGGCCCTCGCCCCGCGCCCGGTGGTAGGCCAGCGCGACCTTCATCGAGGTGTCGGCCGCCTCGGAGCCGGAGTTGCAGAACAGCACCTTGTTGAGGTCGCCGGGCGCCATGGCGGCGATCATCTCGGCGGCCTTGAAGGCCTTGTCGTTGGAAGCCTGGAAGGCGGTGGCGTAGTCCAGCGTGTCCAGCTGCTGCTTGATCGCCTCGTTGATGGGCTTGCGGTTGTGGCCGGCGCCCACGCACCACAGGCTGGAGATGCCGTCGATCACCTTGCGGCCGTCGTGCGTGGTGAACTCCATGCCGTCCGCGCCGACGAACACGCGCGGCTCCTTCTTGAAATGGCGGTTGGGGGTGAAGGGCAACCACTGGTTGTCCATGTTGAAGTCGTTGTAGGCCATGCCGTTCTCCTTCGTGGAAGCGAGCGGCCATTTTGGCACTCCTGCGACAATCCTTCCCGCCATGAACCACGCCTACATCCTCACGCTCTCCTGCCCCGACCGGCCCGGCATCGTCCATGCGGTTTCGGGCTTCCTGCTGGAGCGGGGCGGCAACATCGAAGAGGCCGCGCAGTACAACGACCACGACACCGGCCTGTTCTTCATGCGGGTGCAGTTCGCCTGCGGCCAGCTCACCTTCGAGGACCTGAAGTCGCAGCTGAAGTTCTTCGCCGAGCCCTTCCAGATGGCCTGGAAGCTGCACGCCACCCAGGCGCCCATGCGCACCGTGATCCTGGTCAGCAAGGAAGGCCACTGCCTGAACGACCTGCTGTTCCGCTGGAAGAGCGGCCTCCTGCCGGTGGAGATCGCGGCCATCATCTCCAACCACCGCGACTTCTACCAGCTGGCCGCCAGCTACAACGTGCCCTTCCACCACATCCCGGTGACCGCCGCGACCAAGGCCCAGGCCGAGGCGAAGCAGTACGAGATCATCGAGGGCGAGGGCGCCGAGCTGGTGGTGCTGGCGCGCTACATGCAGATCCTCTCGGACGACCTGTGCCGCAAGCTGCAGGGCCGCGCGATCAACATCCACCACAGCTTCCTGCCCAGCTTCAAGGGCGCCAAGCCCTACTACCAGGCGCACGACCGCGGCGTGAAGCTGATCGGCGCCACCGCGCACTACGTGACGGCCGATCTCGACGAGGGGCCCATCATCGAGCAGGACGTGGCCCGCGTGGACCACAGCAAGACGGTGGAAGACCTCACCGCCATGGGCCGCGACACCGAAAGCCTGGTGCTGGCGCGGGCCGTCAAGTGGCACAGCGAGCACCGCGTGCTGCTGAACGGGCACAAGACGGTGATCTTCAAGTAGCAGCGAGGCGGCTGGCGGCGGGCGGACCGGCCAGCAGTTCACGGATTCGCGGCAGCGCCGCGCGCGTGGCGGCTTCGCCCCGGCGGCGGCATTCCGCGAAGTAGCGCGGCCAGGGGCCGGCATCGTGGCCCAGCCCCGGATTGATCACCAGGTCGGCCAGCGGCAGTTGCGGCTCGATCCTTTCGCGCCGGCGCCGGATGCGGTCGAGCTGCCTGGGCCCGGCGTTCGGCGGCTCGCTGCGCGGATACAGGTCCACGGCCAGCACCAGCCGCGCGCCGGCGTCGCGGGCGGCCTGCACGGGCACAGGCCAGGCTTCGTCGCCGTCCTCATAGTCCACGCCGTCGATCGTCACCGGCGAAAACACGCCGGGCACGGCACAGGAGGCGCGGACCGCCAGGCCGGCATCGCCGCTGCCGAACACCCGGGGCTGCTTGTCGCTGCGTCGCGCCGCCACCGCCAGTGCCCGGCGCGGCAGGGCCTCCAGCGGCCTTCCCTGCACGGCCTGCCGCACGTAGTCCTGCAGGCGCCGGCCATGAATCCACCCGCGGTCCGCGAACGGCGAGAAGTCGAACAGCGTGAGCGGGCCGCCGTCGGTCGACCTGCGGTCGAGCTCACGAGGGTCCAGGCCTGCAGCCCAGAGCACCGCCACCAGCGCGCCCACGCTGGAGCCGACCACCAGGTCGGGAACGATGCCGGCCTCTTCCAGCACGTGCAGGACACCCAGGTGCGCATACCCGCGAGGCCCGCCGCTGCCGAGCACCAGCGCGAGCGAGGCAGGCCGGGCGATGGCGGGCTGGGGCAGCGCAACGGCGGCGAGGGGTTCGCGCGTCACGCAGCCGCCCAGCACAGGCAGGCTCGCCAGCGCGGCCAGGCAGCGCCGGCGGACGGGTTGACGGACCGGGTGTTTCATGGCGACACGAACGGTTGGCCTGCCAGGGCCTGCAGCAGCGTGGCCGCCGCGGTGGCCACGCCAGCGACCGCGGTCCCTCGGCACCATGCCACGGCGCGCGCCGGTGCCAGACGGTCCGCCAGCCAGCCCGCCAGGGGAACGGCTTGCGCCAGGTGCGTGGCGAAGAAATGCGGCACGCGCAGGTCGCCCCCCGTGGTCGACCAGCCGGTCAGGGGAAGGCCGCTTGCGTCGCTGCGGTCGCCGCCCACCCAGTGCCCGGGTCCGTCCACCAGGCCAGCGCTCAGTGGCACCACGGCCACCAGCGTGGCGGCGCTGCTCACCACCAGCCCCAGGCCCATCCCATAGGCCAGGCCGTGCCCCTGACCTGTCTGCGGCTGCTTCAGCAACGGGGCGCCCAGCAGCGCCGTGCCGGCCAGGATGGCCAGCGCCGCCGGGCCCATCACGCCGTAGTACATCGCTGCCTCCCACAGGGTCTCGTGGTTGAAATGCGACTCGCGGCCGCGGGCCGCCTGCAGGGTGATGTAGGCTGCCTCCAGTGCGCAGCACGCGGCGACGGTCACCGCGCCCGCACGGATGCGTGCGGCATGCGCGGCCGACAGGCCGGGCGCGAGCAGGCGCACCGCCACCAGCAGCGTGGCCAGGTGCAGGCCGAACGACAACTGGAATTTCAGGGGCTTGTCCCACACGCTGATGCCGCGTAGTTCCCGGCCGTCCACGAGTGCCCCCACGCCGCTTGCCACCAGCAACACGCCTAGCAGCAGCAGGGCGGCCACCAGGGGCGCGCCCAGGTCGGGGCCGCAGCCGGGGAGCTTCAGCCCCCGCGCGCCGCGGCCGATGCCAGCGCTGCGTCCACCAGTTCCATCACGTGCTCGACCGCGGAGGAGAGCACCGGCTCCGGCATGCCCAGGTGCTCCATCGCGTTGCTGTGCAGCAGGCTGGTCACGCCATGCATGGACGTCCAGACGAACAGCGCGTTCAGGTCCAGCTGCTCCGGCGCCAGCCGGCCGGCGTACACCGGTGCCAGGGCGGCGCGCAGAACGTCGAAGGACAGCCGGGCGTCGCGCAGCAGCTCGGGCTGTTCGGCTGTGACCGCGGGCCAGGGTGTGCCGAACATGAGGCGGTACTCCAGGGGATGCGCCAGCGAGAACGCCAGGTAGCTGCGCCCCAGCGACCGCAGGTCCTGCATCGCGTCCGGGAACCGCTCCCGCCCGCTCAGCGCGCGGGCGAGGTCCCGGAAGCAGCGGCCGATGACTTCCGCCAGCAGATGGTCGCGGCTCGCGAAGTGCTTGTACGGGGCCTGGTGCGAGACGCCCAGCTTCCGGGCCACGTCCCGCAGGCTCAGCTGCTCGATGCCACGCTCCGCGATCAGCGCTTGGGCGGTCTCCACGCACGCTTCGCGCAGGCTGGTCGCGGTTCCCTCGGCCTTGTCCATGGGCGCGCATTATGGGTGCCCCCTCGCGGCTGCTTGCGGCAGTGCCGCGCCGGCGCCGGGACGTTGACGGGGAAAGAGCATGGCGAGCTCCGTGGTTGACAGTGTCTACCCACTGTACGCTTGTTGGTAGACACTGTCAACCGTCCAGGCGTTCCCGCCGCCGTACCATCGCGGGATGACCGCCCGCATCCCCCCCATCCAGTGCCTCCTCACCTTCGAGGCCCTGGCGCGGCTGCGGTCGGTGACCCAGGCGGCGGACGAGCTGTGCGTGACGCCCAGCGCCGTGAGCCACCGCGTGCGGCAGCTGGAGCAGATCATCGGCACCAAGCTGTTCGGGCGGTCGGACTTCTCGCTCACCACGGAGGGCAGCGAGTACCTGGCCCACGTCCGCGAAGGACTGGCCAGCCTGGAACGCTTTCCGGGTCGCGACAGCGCCCAGGGCAAGCGCAAGCTGCGGGTGGCGGTGACGCCCACCTTCTCGCGCTCCATCCTGATGCCGCGGCTGCGCAGCTTCACCGAGGCCTACCCCGAGATCGACCTCATGCTGCAGGTCTCCATCCCGCTGCTGGACGTGGTGGCCGAGGACGCCGACCTCATGATCCGCTTCGGCACGGGCCGCTACGCCGACGTGGAGCATGTCTGCCTGATGACCGACGAGGTCACGCCGCTGGCCTCGCCCGCCTACATCCGCGGGAACGGCCCCTTCGACACCCTGGAGGAGCTGCTGGCCGCCAAGCTGATCAAGAGCCCGCTGGAGCCCTGGCGCACCTGGTTCCTGGC
>CAZZAW010000122.1:0-7498 GCA_964652405.1 uncultured Ramlibacter sp. | reverse complement strand
CGCTGCACGTTGTCGATCCAGGCCGGCACCAGCACCACCTGCGGAAATCGCTGCGCCAAGTTGTACAGGCCGGCCTTGAACGGCTGCGGCTCCTCCGCATGGCCGCGGGTGCCTTCGGGAAAGATGATGATGGAGTCGCCGTTCTCCAGCGCCTGGATCAGCGGCTCCAGCGGGTCCTGCTCGCCGGTGCGGGCGCGGTCCACGTAAATCGCGTTGAACACTGCCGTCGTGATCCACTCCCGCAGCGGCGTCTTGGTCCAGTAGTCCCTGGCCGCGATGGGGCGCGTGATGCTGCGCAGTTCCTGGGGCAGCGCCGCCCAGATCATCACCAGGTCGGCGTGGCTCTGGTGGTTGGCGAAATAGATGCGCTGCTCGGCCTTGGGGGGGCACCCGTACCAGCGGGCCTGGGCGCCGGTGAGCAGCCGCACCAGGCCCAGCAGGAAGAGGCTCATCGCCTTGGCAAGCATGGCGGCGATGATAAGCGCGGCTGAGCTGGCGGCCGGGCCTCAGCGATCCTTGCGTTCGGAGCCGGGCGCGGGCGGCTGGCGCAGCAGGTGCGGCAGCACGCTGGACGCCCCGTGGCCGGAGCGGCCGTGCTGGCCCTCGTGCGTCTCCTGCCGGGCTTCGGGCGGGCCGGATGCCACGCGCGGGCGCGTCCAGGCGGCCGAGCGCTCCAGGGCTTGCCGGGCTTGCTGCTCGTCGGCCCCGGTGGCCTGCTGGATCGCGGCCAGGGCCTCGACGGGCGATGCGCCGTCGTTGCGCAGCAGTTCCAGGGCGGCTTGCAGGTCCTGGCCGCGCGCCAGGTAAATCATCAGCTGTGCGGCGTAGTCCACCCGCGCATTGTGCCCAACGCCGAGCTCATCAACAGGTGCCGCGCCTGCATGTAGGAAGACGGCGCAACCTGCGGATTGCATGACACAGCAGCGCACACGGTTGGCACACTGCGCTCCAGCTACAAAGGGATGCACATGAACGATTCCATCGTCAAGATCGGCCTGGTGGACGACCACCCGATCCTCCGCGCAGGGCTGCGGCAGTTCCTGAGCGAGTACGTGGACCTGCGCGTGGTGGGCGAGGCGGCCAGCGGCCGCGAGGCCATCGACCTGGTCCGCACCACGCCGCTGGACGTGCTGGTGATGGACCTGTCCATGCCGGGGCAAAGCGGCATCGACGCGCTGGCCATGATCCGGTCCAAGGCGCCCGACGTCGGCATCCTCATCCTCTCGGGCTACCCCGAGGAGCAGTACGCCACCAACCTGATCCGCCAGGGCGCGAGCGGCTACCTGAACAAGGAATGCGAGCCCACCGAGATCGTGAACGCGATCCGCACCATCGCGCTGGGGCGGCGCTACATCTCCAGCTCGGTGGCCGAGATGCTGGCCAACCAGCTCAATCGCAAGGAGGCAGGACCGCTGCACGAGCAGCTGTCCGAGCGGGAGTTCCAGGTGTTCCTCAAGCTCGCCAAGGGCGAGACGCCGGGGGACATCGCGAAGTCGCTGTCGCTCTCGGTCAAGACCGTGAGCACCTACCGCACCCGGCTGCTCGAGAAGATGATGCTCGAGTCGAACAGCGACCTGACGTACTACGCGCTGAAGAACAAGCTGATCGACTAGGCGAGCTGCTCGAGCCGCGCCTGCGCTTCCCGCTTGCCCAGGGTGCGGATGGCCGCGATGGCCTGCACCTGCGCAGCCCGGGGGCGGGCCTTGCCGGCTTCCCACTTGTAGATCGACTGGCCGGTCACCCCCACCAGCTTGCCGAATGCCTCGGCCGACAGGCCCAGGCGCTGGCGGTGCTTGGCCAGCCCCTTGGCGCTGAAGCGGCGGCGCTCGCCTGGCGCCTCGTCCGCATCGGCCGCGGACGGGCGCGCCGCCGGACCCCGGCCCTGGCGCCTGACCTGCTGCTCCAGGGCGGCGATGCGGCGCTTCAGCGCGGCGATCTCGCTGCGGTAATTCGAGGAGGACTTCTTCAGCGCCTCGGTTTCGGCGCGCACCGCACGGCGGGCCAGGCGGTTGATTTCCGTCTTGAGGAGGCTGGCAATGTTGGGCATGGGAAGCATTGTGCCCGCGTCAAGGCAGGGCTGCGTCCCGCATGCGTCCGACGATGGTCTGGGCCCGGTTGGCCAGGTAGGCCGAATTCGGCAGCCTTTCGAAGTACCTGGGCCGGGGGAGCATGACGGCCAGGCGCGCGGCTTCGTAAGGGCTCAGGCGCGAAGCGCTCTTGCGGAAGTAGTGCTGGGCCGCCGCCTCGGCGCCGAACACGCCTTCGCCCCACTCGACGCTGTTCAGGTAGATCTCCAGGATGCGCTCCTTCGAGAGCATGCGCTCCAGCGCGAAGGTGAGCACCACCTCCTGGCCCTTGCGCAGCAGCGTGCGCTCGCCGGACAGCAGCAGGTTCTTGGCCAGCTGCTGGGTGATGGTGGAGCCGCCCACGACCTTGGGCGGGCGGGCCGTGGGCCGCAGCTGGGCGCGGCGCGCCGCCGCCTCTTCGGCCTTGGCGTTGCGTTGCCAGGCTTTCTCGATCGCCTCCCAGTCCACCCCCTCGTGGTTGACGAAGCCGTCATCCTCGGAGGCGATCACCGCGCGCTTGAGGTGATCGGAAATCTGCGCGTAGTCCACCCAGTCCTGCCGCCAGCGCAGCTGGCCTTTCTCGGCGGTGATGCGCCAGGCCTCCGAGCGCTGGAACGTGGTGGACTGCGGGTCGACCGCCGCCATCAGAGCGATGCGCGCCAGGAAGAACAGCTGCAGCGCCAGCCCCGCGGCCAGCACCAGCAGCACCCAGCGCAGCACGGCCCGCATGGCGTCAGACCAGGGTGGCGCGCAGCTCGGCCAGCACGGGGGCCGAGGGCGGGCGAACGCCCCGCCACACCAGGAAGGCCTCGGCCGCCTGTTCCACCAGCATGCCCAGGCCGTCGCGCGGCACCGCGCCGTGCTCCGCGGCCCAGTCCATGAAGCCCTGGGCGGCCGGGCCATACATCATGTCGCAGGCCAGGGCCTTGCGCGCCAGCACCGAGGGCGAGACCGGCACCTGCTCGCCCTGCAGGCTGGAGGCCGTGCCGTTGATCACCACCTCGTAGCTGCCCTGCACCGCGTGCTGCTCGGGCGCGTCCAGCCGCACGCCGTGCGCCTGCGCCAGCGCCTCGTGGCGCGACACCAGCACCGCCGCCTTGGCCTGGGTCCGGTTGGCCACCACGATGCGCCGGGGCCGGGCCTCGATCAAGGGGCCCAGCACGCCAGCGGCCGCACCCCCGGCGCCCAGCAGCAGCACGTCCAGCCCCTTGAGGCCGACGCCGGCGTTGCGTTCGATGTCGCTCACCAGCCCGACGCCGTCTGTGTTGTCGGCGAAGACCTCGTCGCCGTCGAAGCGCAGGGTGTTGCAGGCGCCGGCCAGCTCGGCGCGCGGCGTGAGCTGCGTGGCCAGGGGCGCGGCATCGAACTTGAAGGGGACGGTGACGTTGCAGCCCTTGCCGCCTTCGGAGCGGAAGGCGGCCACCGCGGCCGCGAAGCCGCCCAGCGGCACCAGCCGGCGCGTGTACTGCAGCTGCTCGCCCGTGAGTTCGGCAAAGCGGGCATGGATCCACGGGGACCGGCTGTGCTCCACCGGGTTGCCCATGACGCAGTAGATGTCGGTCATCGGGCGGTGAGCCTGGTTTCCAGGGTTTCGTCGCGGGTGAACTTGAAGCGCGAGACCACCACGATCTGGTCGGCCTTGCGCCGCATGGCATCGGAAAAGCGCCCGAACGGCCCCGCGGCCTTGGCGATGCTCTGGGCCCGGCGGTCCAACGTCAGGTTGCCCGAGGTCTCCACCACCTCGGTGGCCAGCACCTTGCCGTCGAAGTTGACGGTGACGATCATGGTCAGCTCGCCATACAGCTTCTTGCCGGCCAGCTCGGGGAAGTTCTGGGTGCCGCGGTCCTCGATCTTGCGGCGCAGCGTGTCGTAGTAGATGGCGTACACCTCCTCGCGGGTGGCGGGGCTGATGTAGCGCTTCTTGGGCCGGGCGTTCTCCTCGTTGATGCGCTTCTCGATCTCGGCCAGCAGCTTGACCAGCTGCTTGCGCCTGTCCTCGCGGGCCTGGGCCTCGGGGTTGCTGGTCGGCTGCTTGGGGTCGGGCGGGGGCAGGGCCGCCAGCATCTTCTTGACCTGCGCGAGCAGCAGCATCTGCTGCTCCTGCATGGCCTCGATCTTGCGCTGCGAGTCCTCGGCGGCGTCCCCCATCTCGGTCAGCGCCGACGGCGGCAGCGGCGAGGTGGCGCGGCCCTTGGCGGCTTCGCCGCCGCCGGCCAGCGAGGCCTGGGCGATGGCCTGCGGCCTGTCGGACTTCTCGTTGGTGCGGGCGTTGACCAGCACCACCTCGAGCGGCGTGTCCTTGAACACGCGGTTGAAGCCTTCGGGATCGACGAAGCGCACCGTCAGCAGCCCGGCGTGCACGGCGACCGAGACGCCGAGCGCAATCTGCAGGGTGCTGAAATGCTTGAGCTTCACGAAGCCGGATTATCGGCGGGCGCTTCGCTTTCGTTCACATCCACGGCGATGGCGATGGGGCCGGCGACCGGTTCCTCCTCGCCGCTGTCGTCTTCCACCGACACCGGCTGCGGCACGGCGTCCAGCCGTTCGACCACCGTGCCCGCCACGTCCAGCGCGGTTTCGTCGATCGCCCCCAGCCGGACACGGACCCTGGCCCCGCGCGGCAGGTCGGCCGCGCCCAGGATGGGGAGCACCAGCGGCAGGTCGTCGGCACGCACCCAGCCCTCCCGGAACACCGCCCCCACCAGCTCCGTGATGCCCTGCTGCTGCAGGTACTTCAGCGTCCAGAAGCGCTCCATGCCGGCCTGGTAGCCGTTGTAGGCGGTGTAGGCGGCGTCGAAGCTGGAGATGATGGAGAACAGCTCCGCGTCCTTGGGCTTGAAGGGCGCCGCCAGGGCCGCGGTGCGGCCGTGCCGGGCGGCCGCGATGATCTGCCACTGGTTCACCAGGTCGGTGTAGCGGCGCAGCGGCGAGGTGCTCCAGGCGTAGCTCTTGACCCCGATGCCGGCGTGCGGCAGCGCCTTGGTGCCCATGCGGACCTTCACGCCAGGCGCCAGGCTGGCCTGGCTGCGGTAGATGCCGGGAACGCCCAGTTCCGCCAGCCACCCGCCCCAGGTGCTGTTGGCCAGGATCATGGCCTCGGCCACGATCAGGTCCAGCGGAGCGCCGCGGCGGCGCACCGTGATCTCCACCGTCTCGTCGCCCATGGGCTCGCCTTCCCGCTGGCCGGCCAGGCGGAAGTTGTAGTCGGGCCGGTTGAAGGTCTCGGGCTTGCCCCGCACCAGCTCGCGCAGGCCCTTCAGGTGCACGGCCAGGCGATACAAAAACGATAGCGGCTCGCGCAGACGGGAAGCGGGCTCCAGGCCTTTTTCATCCGAAGCGGGCTGCTGCAGCCAGTCCTCGGTGACCAGCGCATCGAGCTGGTCGTGCCGCAGGTTGTGCGCGATCGGCACGCGCTCCAGCCGGGTCTCGCTGGCTTGCACCACCAGCGTGGCCTCGTCGAAGCGGACGTAGAGCGACACCGCCGGGCAGTCGCGGCCTTCCTGCAGGGTGTAGGCCTGCACCACGTCGTCGGGCAGCATGGTGAGCTTGTAGCCGGGCATGTAGACGGTGGACAGGCGCTGGCGGGCCACCTGGTCGACCGGCGTGGCCGGCTGCAAGGCGAGCCCCGGTGCGGCGATGTGGATGCCCACGGTCACCGTGCCGGTGCCCAGCCCCTGCACCGACAGCGCGTCGTCGATCTCCGTGGTGCTGGAGTCGTCGATGGAGAAGGCCTGCACCGGCGCCAGCGGCAGTTCGTCCTTGATTTCCGGCGCCTGCAGCGGCGGAAATCCCGTGCCCTTGGGGAAGTTGTCGAACAGGAAGCGCTTCCAGTGGAACTGGTACGGGCTGGTGATGGCCCCGGCCTTTTGCAGCAGCGCCAGGGGCGCGGTCTGCGTGGCCCGGGAGGCCTCCACCACGGCCTTGTACTCGGGCGCGTTCTTGTCAGGCTTGAACAGGATCTTGTACAGCTGCTCGCGGATGGGCGGCGGGCAGCTGCCGGCGCCCAGCTCCGCGGCCCAGGCCTCGATCTGCGCCTGGACCTGCTTCTTCTTCTCGATGGCGGCCAGCGCCTGCTGCACGATCTCGGCCGGCGCCTTGCGGAAGCGGCCCTTGCCTGCGCGCCGGAAGTAGTGCGGCGCCTCGAACAGCCGGAACAGGGCCGCGGCCTGCTGCTCCAGGCTGGCCTTTTCGCTGAAGTAGTCGCGCGCCAGGTCGGCGAAGCCGAACTCCTCTTCGGGGGCGAACTCCCAGGCCAGCTCGAGCTCGATGCCCTGCGCCAGCTTCTGCGCGGCGGCGATCAGTTCGGACGGCTGGGGCTTGTCGAACTTCAGCAGGATGTGGGCGGCCTTGACCTTGACCCGCTTGCCCGACTCCAGCTCGACCTGCGCCGAGCTCTCGGCCTCCGACAGCACCCGCCCGGCCTGGAACTTCCCGGCCTCTTCAAACAATGCATACATCGAGGGATTGTGACGCAGGCTATGCCAGGCCCAGGAAGCCCATCACCTCGCCGAGGTGGTCGTCGAAGTCCGACAGCGCGTGGTCGCCGCCTTCGAGCAGCTTGATGCGGGCCCCCGGGTAGCGGCCGGTCATCTCGCGCCAGTCGAGCACCTCGTCGCCCTTGGCGATGACCGCGAAATAGTTCGCAGGTTCGCGTATTTCGCCGTGCTCCAGCGCGCGCAGCTCATCGACGAAACGGGGCTCGAAGAAGAAGCGCTGGCCCGGGTCGTGCCAGGCGGCCTGCTCGCCGATGTGGCGGGCCAGGTCGCGGGCGGCGTGGACCGCCGGGTTGAGCAGCACGGCGCGGCAGCCCAGGGTCTCGGCCACGTGGGTCGCGTAGAAGCCGCCCAGCGAGGAGCCGATCACGCCCATGCGGTCCCGTGGCCACGCCGCCACGCCTTCCATCACCATCGCCATCGCCGCGGCGGGCGAGGGCGGCAGCTGGGGGCACCACCACGCCACCTGCGGGTGGCGCTGCGCCACGCGGGCGGCGACCAGGCGCGCCTTGGCCGACTGGGGCGAGGAGCGGAAGCCGTGCAGGTACAGCAAATGGGTGATCGGGGCTGCGAGGGACACCATGGCGCCGCCATGATGCCAGCGGATAATCGCCACCCATGTCCGCCGTCTTCGACAAACCCTCGCCCTGGCAGCGCATCGCGCCCGCGCTGCAGGGGTTCGACGGGCCGCTGGCCTTTGCCGTTTTCCTGCTGGCCTGCGCCGGGATGATGACGATGTACTCCTCGGGCTTCGACCACGGCACGCGTTTCGTCGACCATGGCCGCAACATGTTCATCGCCGGCGTCGTGATGTTCGTGGTGGCGCAGGTGCCGCCGCAGCGGCTGATGACGCTGGCCGTGCCGCTCTACGTCCTGGGCGTGTCGCTGCTGGTGGCGGTGGCGCTGTTCGGCATCACGCGCAAGGGCGCCACGCGCTGG
>CAZZAW010000121.1:0-7529 GCA_964652405.1 uncultured Ramlibacter sp. | reverse complement strand
CCGCTGGCCGCCCGAGAGCTTGACGCCGCGCTCGCCCACGTGCGCGTCGTAGCCCCTGCGGCCCTGCGGGTCGGACAGGCCCTGGATGAAGTCGTGGGCCTGGGCCCGGCGGGCGGCGAGCACCAGCTCCTCCTCCGCCGCGCCCGGGCGGCCGTAGAGGATGTTGTCGCGTACCGAACGGTGCAGCAGCGAGGTGTCCTGCGTGACCATGCCGATGTGGGCGCGCAGGCTGTCCTGCGTCACGCTCGCGATGTCCTGGCCGTCGACCAGGATGCGGCCGCCGTCGAGGTCGTAGAAGCGCAGCAGCAGGTTGACCAGCGTGGACTTGCCGGCGCCCGAGCGGCCGATCAGGCCGATCTTCTCGCCGGGCCGCACCGTGAGGTTGAAGTCGGCGATCACCGGCTCGGGCTTGCCGTAGCCGAAGCGCACGTCCTCGAACTTGACCTCGCCGCGCGGCACCTGCAGAGGCAGGGCGCCGGGACGGTCCACCACGGCGCGCGGCCGGGTCAGGGTGGCCATGCCGTCCTGCACGGTGCCGATGTTCTCGAACAGCGAGGCCATCTCCCACATGATCCAGTGCGACATGCCGCTGATGCGCAGGGCCATGGCCGTCACGGCGGCCACCGCGCCGGGGCCGACCTGGCCCTGCGTCCACAGCTGGAGGGAGTAGCCGCAGGCGCCCAGGATCAGCAGCACCACCAGGCTGTGGTTGACGATCTCGAAGGCGCTCACCAGCCGCATCTGCCGGTAGCCGGTGGTCTGGAACTCCTGCATGGCGGCCCGGGCGAACCCGGCCTCGCGGTGCGTGTGCGAGAACAGCTTGACGGTGGAGATGTTGGTGTAGGCGTCGGTGATGCGCCCGGTCATCATGGCCCGCGCGTCCGCCTGCGCCTTGCCGATGCGGCCCAGCCGCGGCACGAAGTACCACACCGAGAGCGCGTAGAAGCCCAGCCACACCAGGAAGGGGATCATCAGCCGCCCGTCGAAGCCGCCGGCCAGCAGCACGATGGTGATGAAGTAGATGCCGATGCCGATGATCACCTCGGTGGTGGTGAAGATCATTTCGCGCACCGCCAGCGCGGTCTGCATCACCTTGGTGGTGACGCGGCCGGCGAACTCGTCGGAGTAGAAGGCCATGCTCTGGCCCAGCATCAGCCGGTGGAAGTTCCAGCGCAGCCGCAGGGGGAAGTTGATCGCCAGGGTCTGGTGCTTGACGATGGTCTGCAGCGCCACCAGCCCCACGCTGGCCAGCAGCACCACGGCCAGCACCTTCAGCACCGGCCCGTGTTCGGCCCACAGGGCCTCGGGCCGGGCCTGGCCCAGCCAGTCGACGATGCGGCCCAGGGCCCAGAACAGCCCGGCCTCGTAGGCCGAGACCGCAGCGCTCAGCAGGGCCAGCCAGCCGATGTAGCCGCGCAGGCCGCGGGTGCAGGCCCAGACGAAGGGCGCGAAGCCCTGGGGCGGCAGCGCCGGCTCGGCTTCGGGGTAGGGGTGGAGGAGGGTTTCGAAGCGGCGGAACAAGGGGGGTTTTCGCGCGAAAGGGGGCGAATGTACCCGGGTTTGCATGGCCCTGGGAGGTCTGGAATACTGTATAAACAAACAGTCTTTTCCAGCATTCCGCCGTGAACTCCCCTCCGCCCGATCCTCTCCAGCTGCCCCATGTCTGGCGCGTGGATGAGCTCGGCCGGGAAGCGGCCTGCCTGCCCACCGGCCACCCGGCGCTCGATGCCAGCCTGCCCGGCGGCGGCTGGCCCGAGGGCCACCTGGTGGAACTGCTGCAGGCCCGGGCCGAGGCCCACGTGTGGCAACTGGTGCTGCCTGCCCTGGCCAGCCGCGTGCGGCACAAGCCCGGGCCGGTGGTGCTGGTGGGCGCGCCGCACCAGCCTTTCGGCCCCAGCCTGGCCGCCCAGGGCCTGCCGGCGGAACGCCTGCTGTGCGTGCAGGCGGACAAGCCGGCCGCCCGGCTCTGGGCCGCCGAGCAGGCCCTGCGCTGCGCCGAGGTGGCGGCCGTCCTGGCCTGGCTGCCGCAGGCCCGCAGCCCGGAGCTGCGCCGGCTGCACCTGGCCGCGCACCAGCAGCGGCGGCTGCTGTTCGTGATGCGCGGGCTGAACGCCCGGCACGAAGCCTCGCCGGCCCGGCTGCGGCTGCAGCTGGACGGCGTGGACGAGCTGCGGGTGCACATCCTCAAGCGGCGCGGGCCGCCGCTGCAGGAGCCGCTCCTGCTGCCGGCCCGGCCTGCCCGGCTGCAGGCCCTGCTGCAGTCGCGCCGCGGCGCCGTCCTCCCTGCCACCGACAACCGGAGATCGCATGTACTGGATCGCCCTGTGGCCATCGAATGAGGACGAGCGCACCGCCTGGGGCTGGTGGGGCTTGCGCTTCACGCCCCGGGTGGCGCAGGTGGAAGGCGCGCTGGTGCTCGAGGTGTCCGGCAGCGAAAGGCTGTTCGGCGGGCGCGAACGCCTGCTGGCCTTGGTTTCGCAGGGAAATCAGGCGCTGGCGCCCGCCGCCTGGGCGCCAGGCGCTACATCTTTGATAGCGCTGGCCCTCCTGCGCGCGCAGCTGCAGGGCATGCCGCTGCCCGCCCGCGTGCCGCAGGACCTCCCGCTGCACCTGCTGTCGGCGGCGGCGGAGCACGTGCCGACGCTGGAGCGCACCGGCTGCCGGACCTGGGGCCAGCTGCGGGCCTTGCCCCGCGGCGGCGTGGCGCGGCGCTTCGGCGCCGGGCTGCTGGATGCGCTGGACGCCGCCTATGGCGCCCGCCCCGAGCGTTACGGCTGGCTCACGCTGCCCGAGGTGTTCGACCTGAACCTGGAGCTGCGCATGCTGGCCACCAGCGCGCCGGAGCTGATGGACGCCGGGCACCACCTGCTGCGCCAGCTGCAGGTCTGGCTGCAGGCGCGCCATCGCGGCGTGCTGGCGCTGGAGCTGGAATGGACGCTGGACCTGCGCCGCCTCAACGGCGTGCAGCTGCCGCGCCACCAGCAGCTGCAGGTGCGCACCGCCCAGCCCACCCAGGACATGGCCCACCTGCGCAAGCTGGTGGGCGAGCACCTGCAGCGCGCCACCCTGGCGGCGCCGGCCAACCACCTGCGGCTGCGCACGCTGGAGACCGTGCCCTGGGCCGGCGCGCCCGCCAGCCTGCTGCCCGAGGACAACGTGCCCGGCGAGAAGCTGCACCAGCTGGTCGAGCGGCTGTCGGCGCGGCTGGGGGAGGGCAACGTGGTGGTGCCGGTCGGCCTGGCGGACCACCGGCCCGAATGCCAGCAGCGCTGGCAGCCGGCGCGGCTGGGCGAGGGCGTGCCTGCGCCGCTGGCCGATGCGCTGTACCCACCCTGGCTGCTGCGCGAGCCCCAGCCGCTGAAGATGCAGGGCCACACCCCTTGCTTCGGCGGGCCGCTGCGCCGGCTCACGCGTCCCTTGCGCGTGGAAACCGCGTGGTGGGATCCGCAGGGCCCGGCGCTGCGCGACTACTTCATCGCCCGCAGCCCCGAGGCCGGGCTGGTGTGGATCTACCGCGAGCGCCTGCCCCGCCGCGCCGGCCCTGACCGCTGGTACCTGCAGGGCCTGTATGCCTGACAGCCCGCTCAAGCCGCAGCTGCCGTTCGAGCGCGAACGCGACCTGCCGCCGGTGCTGGGGCCGGGGCCGGATCCGCTGCCCGGCTATGCCGAGCTGCACTGCATCAGCAACTTCAGCTTCCAGCGCGGCGCCTCGCACCCGCAGGAGCTGGTGCGCAAGGCCTACAACCTGGGCTACGAGGCCCTGGCCCTCACCGACGAATGCTCGGTGGCCGGCGTGGTGCGGGCCTGGTCCGAATGGAAGCGGCTGCGCGAGTTCATCGCCGAGCTCGAGGAGGCGGTGCCGGGCCAGCGCCGCCGGCGTCCGTTCCAGCTGCTGTTCGGCAGCGAGTTCGACTTCGGCGACGGCCGGCTGGTGGCGATCGCGCGCGACCTGGCCGGCTGGGGCGGCCTGTGCGAGTTCATCACCGCCGCCCGCATGCGCTCGGCCAAGGGCAGTTACCACGTGGCCTGGGACGACAGCGACCTGGGCCTGCTGCAAGGCTGCGAAATCCTGTTCGCCCCCCGGCGGGAGCCTGGCGTTGCTATCGATCTGGAAGCACTTTGCGCCCGGCTGGAGCGGGCTGCAGCGGTTTTTGGTCCTGCCCTGTGGCTGGCGGTGGAGCTGCCGCACCTGTCCGACGACGACCTGTGGCTGGCCACGCTGCGCGAGGCGGGACAGCGCTGCGGCGTGCCGCTGGTGGCGTCCGGCGACGTGCACATGCACGTGCGGTCGCGCAAGCCGCTGCAGGACGTGGTGACGGCCGTGCGGCTGGGCCGGACGGTGGCCGAGTGCGGGCTGGCACTGCAGGCCAATGCCGAGCGGCACCTGCGCAGGCGCGCCCGGCTGGCGGAAGTGTTCCCCGCCGAACTCCTGGCCCGCACGCTGGAAGTGGCGCGGCGCTGCCGCTTCGACCTGGAGGAGATCCGCTACGACTATCCGCTGGAGACGGTGCCGGCCGGCATGACGCCCAGCGAAGCCTTGCGCCGTCTCACCTACGAGGGTGCGGCGCGGCGCTACCCCGCGGGCATTCCGGACAAGGTGCACAGGCTGCTGGACAAGGAACTGGCCCTGATCGAGCAATGCCGCTACGAGATGTTCTTCCTCACGGTGCACGACATCGTTCGCTTCGCGGTCGAGGAGAAACACATCCTCTGCCAGGGCCGCGGCTCGGCGGCCAACTCGGTGGTGTGCTTCTGCCTGGGCATCACCGCCATGGACCCCATGCTGAGCGAGCCGCTGCTGGAGCGCTTCATCAGCATCGACCGGCGCAACGAGCCACCCGACATCGACGTGGACTTCGAGCACGAGCGGCGGGAGGAGGTGATCCAGTACATCTACGGCAAGTACGGGCGCGAGCGCGCGGCCATCGCCGCCGTGGTGATCAGTTACCGCACTCGCAGCGCCATCCGCGACGTGGGCAAGGCCCTGGGCGTGCCCGAGCCGCTGGTCGACGCCTTCGCCAAGGACCATTTCTGGTTCGACCACAGCCTGGCCACCGAGCGCCTGCAGGGGCTGGCGCAGCAGCTGGGGGTGGAACTGGGGGAGCACCAGGCCGCCTTGTGGCTGGAGCTGACCCAGCAGCTGATGGGCTTTCCCCGCCACCTGAGCCAGCACGTGGGCGGCTTCGTGCTGACCCAGACCCGGCTCACGCGGCTGGTGCCGGTGGAGAACGCCAGCATGAAGGACCGCTCGGTGATCCAGTGGGACAAGGACGACCTGGAGGACATGGGCCTGATGAAAGTGGACGTGCTGGCGCTGGGCATGCTCACCGCCATCCGCCGCTGCATCGACCTCGTCAGCCTGCGCCGCGGCGCGCCTTTCACCCGCTACGACATCCCGCCGGAGGACCCGGCCACCTACGAGATGATCCGCCGCGCCGACACGGTGGGCGTGTTCCAGATCGAGAGCCGGGCGCAGATGTCCATGCTGCCCCGGCTCAAGCCCCGGGTCTTCTACGACCTGGTGGTCGAGGTGGCCATCGTGCGTCCCGGCCCCATCACCGGCGGCATGGTCCATCCCTACCTGCGGGCGCGCGAACGCCAGGCCCGGGGCGAGCAGATCGTGTACGAACGGTCCCGGCGCGACGGCGCCCGCCCGCGCCTGCAGGACGCGCTGGAGCGCACGCTGGGCATTCCCATCTTCCAGGAGCAGGTGATGCAGATCGCCATGGTGGCGGCCGGCTTCAGCGCCTCGGAAGCCGACGCCCTGCGCCGCGCGATGGCCGCCTGGAAGCGCAAGGGCGGCGTGGACAAGTTCGAGGCCCGGGTGGTGGGCGGCATGGTCGCCAACGGCTACACCGAGGAATTCGCGCGCCGCATCTTCAAGCAGATGGAGGGTTTCGGCGACTACGGCTTTCCCGAAAGCCATGCCTACAGCTTCGCCCTGCTGGCCTACACCAGCAGCTGGCTCAAGTGCCACGAGCCCGAATGCTTCCTGGCCGCGATGCTCAATTCCCAGCCCATGGGCTTCTACAACCCCTCGCAGCTGGTGCAGGACGCCCGCCGCCATGGCGTGCAGGTGCGCCCCCCAGACGTGTCGCACAGCGACTGGGACTGCACCCTGGAGTTCGAGGGCGCGAGCCGCGCGTCGCCGGCGGTGCGCATGGGGCTTCGGCTGGTGGGCGGGTTGGCCGAGGCCAGCGGGCATCGCATCGCGCAAGCGCGCCGTGACGGCGCCTTCCGCGACACCGAAGACCTGTCGCTGCGGGCGGGCCTGGACCTCAAGGACCTGAATGCGCTGGCCGCGGCCGATGCCCTGATGTCCTTGGCCGGCCACCGGCGCCAGCAGGCCTGGGAGGCCGCCGCGCAGCGCCGGGCCCCGGCCCTGCTGCAGGGCGCGCCGGTGGGCGAGCCGGTGCTGGACCTGCCGCCGGCCTCCGAAGGCGAGGAGATCGTGTTCGACTACGACGCGATGGGCCTGACGCTGCGCCGCCATCCGCTGGCGCTGCTGCGCGAGCGCCTGGCGGCCATGAAGCTGCTCAATGCCGGGCAGCTGCACCACCTGCCCAGCGGCACGGCGGTGGGGGCCTGCGGCCTGGTCACCACCCGCCAGCAGCCGGGCACGGCCAACGGCACCATCTTCGTGACCCTGGAAGACGAGACCGGGCCGGTCAACGTGATCGTGTGGCGCCACGTGCGCGAGCGGCAGCGCGAAGCCCTGCTCAAGTCGCGGCTGCTGGCGGTCTGGGGCACCTGGCAGCGCGACGTGGAAAGCGGCGGCGAGGTCCGGCACCTGATCGCCCGGCGCCTGCGCGACCTCACCCCGCTGCTGGGCCGCCTGGGCCGGCAGAGCAGCAGGAGCCGCGATTTCCATTGACACTGGGGACATGCCCGCTCCCCCGGTGACCGCTCCCGCCGCCCGGAAAGCTGCACCTGACCCTGCACTTCCTGGGGCACGTGCAGGCTGCCGATGAGCTCGCGTTGCGGACCGCCCTGACAAGGTCGCATGGCGTGCTGGCGCGGTACGGGGGCTGACGCTTATCATTGCTGAGGTATGACCGCCCAGCCTCCCTTGCCTCCCGCGCTGCTGCCTGCCGGCCGCCGCTGGGGCGTGGGTTGCCACTCGATCCGGCCCTACCTGCGCGACGTGTGGTCCACCCGCACGAGCAATCCTGTCTTTGCCGTGGGCCACCTGGCCCAGCTGGTATGGCCGGCCCGGCCTCGCAGCCCGGCCCCGGCCGATGGAGCGTCCCGCCATGACGACTAAGCCCTTCCGCCCCCCCTTGCCCGATCCCGACGTCCGGCCGCCGGACTACCGGGTGCCGCGCGGACGCAGCGGCATAGGCGCGCGCTCGGCGCTGCAGCAGCTGCTCAAGGACCTGGAGAGGGTGCGGCGCGCCAAGGAGTACTACGGCGACCTGCCGCGGTCGCCGCTGGGCTCTTGAAGGGGGAGGGGGAAGCGGGTGGAGCGGGTGATGGGAACAGCACCCGGTTTCTAGCTCGTTGATTACGCACGTCTTTTCCGATCCGGG
>CAZZAW010000120.1:0-7554 GCA_964652405.1 uncultured Ramlibacter sp. | reverse complement strand
TGGCGGATCTGCGCGCCGGCCTCGGCGAGGGCGCGCACGTCGTCGGCGTCCAGCGTGGCCAGGCGGTCGGCGATGCGCCGGTCCAGCCCCTCGTGCTGGAGGAACTCGCGGAAGGCATGCGCCGTCGTCGCGAATCCGCCCGGCACGCGCACGCCGGAGGCGGACAGCTGGCTGATCATCTCGCCGAGGCTGGCGTTCTTGCCGCCGACCGCCTCGACGTCGGTCATTCTCAGGTTCTCAAACGGAACGACCAGGGCGGTCGCGCTGAAAAGTGCAGACATGGGGAAACTCCAGAAGTTGAAACCGGGTCTGCGCTCCAGCGGAGCGGCGGCTCACGGCCAGGCATGCGGCTTTGTTGTTGGGGTTGTAGGCCGGGGGCTGGCATGGGCGGGATGGACTAAATTGCGGTCATTGTAGGCGTCGCCGCCCGTTCGCGGCCTTGCAGTGATCTGAAAGAACTACATGCACACGCGCACCGTCTTCTTCATCTCCGACGGCACCGGCATCACCGCCGAGACCTTCGGCAACGCCATCCTGGCCCAGTTCGAGTTCAAGCCGCGCCACGTGCGCCTGCCCTTCATCGACACCGTGGACAAGGCCCACCAGGTGGTGCGCCAGGTCAACCACACGGCCGAGGTGGAAGGCCGCAAGCCCATCGTGTTCACCACCCTGGTGAACGTGGAGATCCTGCAGGTCATCGAGGACGGCTGCAAGGGCATGCTGCTGGACATGTTCGGCACCTTCGTGCGGCCGCTGGAGATCGAGCTGGGCATGAAGTCCAACCACCGGGTCGGCCGCTTCTCCGACGTGAGCAAGAGCAAGGAGTACAACGAGCGCATCGAGGCCATCAACTTCAGCCTGGCGCACGACGACGGCCAGAGCAACCGCGACCTGGACCAGGCCGACGTGATCCTGGTGGGCGTGTCGCGCAGCGGCAAGACGCCGACTTCGCTCTACCTGGCCATGCAGCACGGCCTGAAGGCGGCCAACTACCCCCTGATCCCGGAAGACTTCGATCGCCAGCAGTTGCCGCAGGCCCTGGTGCCCCACCGCAAGAAGATCTTCGGGCTGAGCATCCAGCCCGAGCGGCTGGCCGAGATCCGCAACGAGCGCCGTCCCAACTCGCGCTACGCCGCGCTGGAGAACTGCCGCATGGAAGTGGCCGAGGCCGAGGCCATGATGCGCCGGGCCGGCATCCGCTGGCTGTCGACGACGACCAAGTCGATCGAGGAAATCGCCACCACCATCCTGCAGGAGATCCGGCCGGAGCGGCTGGAGTACTGAGCCGGCAGTGGCCTCAGCCGCCGCTGTTGATCACCCAGCGGTGGGCGCACTTGCGGCAGCAGACCTCGGTCTCGTTGCCGGCCCGGTTGTCGTGCACCACTGTGAAGCGCCCATACTCGCCGCAGGCGCCGCAGTTGGCCTGGTTGGCCACCTCCTCGGCCCGCATGAGCAGAAACAGGTAGCGGCGCAGGGCCCACAGCCCGATGACCGCGCAGACGATCACGATCACCACATCCGTAAGCTTCTCGGCCAGGGAGCCGCCGCGGAAGGCTTCCATGGCCCCGATCAGCCCGATGACGGCCAGGACCGCCAGGATCATGTGGGCATGGCTGGAGAGCAGCTCGCGCTCGTACCACTTGCGGAAGCCCACCCGGCCCACCCCTTCGGCCAGCCGGGCATTCAGGAGGTTCTCGCGCATCTTCATGCCGCCATCATCGCAAAAGCCATGCCGCGGCGCTCGGCCCATAGACGGCGCCAAACGCGCCGATTGGCGCAATCCATCGGGAGGCGGCAACGGCCGCCTTACAATAGCATTTGCCAATCAACTCAAACCCAACCATAGAGGAACTCATGTCCCTGATCAACACTCCCGTGCAGCCGTTCAAGACCGAAGCCTTCCACAACGGCAAGTTCGTGACCGTGAGCGACGAGACGCTCAAGGGCAAGTGGTCCGTGCTGATCTTCATGCCGGCCGCCTTCACGTTCAACTGCCCGACCGAGGTGGAGGACGCGGCCGACAATTACGCCGAGTTCCAGAAACTGGGTGCCGAGGTCTACATCGTGACCACCGACACGCACTTCTCCCACAAGGTGTGGCACGAAACCTCGCCGGCCGTGGGCAAGGCGAAGTTCCCGCTGGTGGGCGACCCCACGCACAAGCTGACCAACGCCTTCGGCGTTCACATCCCCGAAGAAGGCCTGGCCCTGCGCGGCACTTTCATCATCAACCCGGAAGGCCTGATCAAGACGGCCGAGATCCACTCGAACGAGATCGCCCGCGACGTGAAGGAAACCCTGCGCAAGCTCAAGGCCGCGCAGTACACCGCCGCCCACCCGGGTGAGGTCTGCCCCGCCAAGTGGAACGAAGGCGCCAAGACCATCGCCCCGTCGCTGGACCTGGTCGGCAAGATCTAAGGACCTCCCCCTTTGCGCCAGGCCCGGGGGCGCGCCGCACCCGGGCCTTTTTCATTCGACACCGATTTCGAAGGGACACGCCATGCTTGAAGCCAGCCTCAAAGCCCAACTTGCCACTTACCTGGAGCGCGTCTCGCAGCCGGTGGAAATCGCCGCCTCGCTGGACGACAGCGAAGCCTCGCGCGACATGCAGGCGCTGCTCAAGGACGTCGCCGAGACCTCGCCGCTGATCCGCGTGACCGAAACCTTCGGCGGGCCGCATCGCACGCCCTCGTTCTCGGTCAACCGCCCCGGCGAGAACCATGGCCCGCGCTTCGCCGGCCTGCCCATGGGACACGAGTTCACCTCGCTGGTGCTGGCCCTGTTGCAGGTGGGCGGCTACCCGCCCAAGGTCGAGCAGGCCGTGCTGGAGCAGATCCGCGCGCTCGACGGCGACTTCGAGTTCGAGGTGTACGTCTCCCTCACCTGCCACAACTGCCCGGACGTGGTGCAGGCGCTGAACCTGATGGCGGTGCAGAACCCGCGCATCAAGGCCACCATGATCGAAGGCAGCCTGTTCCAGGACGAAGTGAAGGAACGCCAGATCATGGCCGTGCCCACCGTGTTCCTCAACGGCACCATGTTCGGCAACGGCCGCATGAGCCTGGAGGAGATCCTGGCGCGCATCGACACCTCGGGCACCGAGCGCGAGGCGAAGAAGATTTCCGCCAAGGATCCGTTCGACGTACTGATCGTCGGCGGCGGCCCGGCCGGCGCGGCAGCGGCCGTGTACGCCGCGCGCAAGGGCATCCGCACCGGCATCGCCTCCGAGCGCTTCGGCGGGCAGGTGCTGGACACGCTGGGCATCGAGAACTTCATCTCGGTCAAGGAGACCGAGGGCCCCCGGTTCGCCCTGGCGCTGGAGGAGCACGTGCGCCACTACGACGTGGACATCATGAACCTGCAGCGGGCCAAGGCCCTGCGCCGCGGGCCCGAGCTGGTGGAGGTGGAGCTGGAAAGCGGCGCCACGCTGAAGTCGCGCAGCGTCATCCTGTCCACCGGCGCCCGCTGGCGCAACATCAACGTACCCGGGGAGCAGGAGTTCCGCAACAAGGGCGTGGCCTACTGCCCGCACTGCGACGGCCCGCTGTTCAAGGGCAAGCGCGTGGCGGTGATCGGCGGGGGCAACTCCGGCGTGGAGGCGGCCATCGACCTGGCCGGCATCGTGGGGCACGTGACGCTGATCGAGTTCGCCGAGCAGCTCAAGGCCGACGCGGTGCTGCAGCGCAAGCTGCAAAGCCTGCCGAACGTGACCATCCTCACCAACGCGCAGACCACGGCGATCACCGGCGACCAGAAGGTCAACGGCCTGACCTACAAGGACCGCGCGACCGGCGTGGAGCACCGCGTGGAACTGGAAGGCGTGTTCGTCCAGATCGGCCTGGTGCCCAACACCGAGTGGCTCAAGGGGACGCTGGAGCTCACCCGCTTCGGCGAGATCGTGGTCGACGACAAGGGCCAGACCTCGCTGCCGGGCGTGTTCGCCGCGGGCGACTGCACCACGGTGCCGTTCAAGCAGATCATCATCGCCGCCGGCGACGGCGCCAAGGCGGCGTTGGGTGCGTTCGACCACCTGATCCGCAGCAGCGCGCCCGTGGCGCAACCCGAAGCGGTGGCCGCCTGAGGGCTGTCGCGGACTTTCAGGGAAAGTCCGCGACAATCCGCTCCTGCACACCGGGAGCATCCATGCAAGGCGATCCGCAAGTCATCCAGCACCTGCAGGCGCAGCTCAAGAACGAGCTGACGGCCACCAACCAGTACTTCCTGCACTACCGCATCCTCAAGCACTGGGGGTTCGACAAGCTGGCCAAGAAGGAGTACGAGGAATCCATCGGCGAGATGAAGCACGCCGACCGCCTGATGGAGCGCATCCTGTTCCTGGACGCCCTGCCCAACCTGCAGGACCTGGGCAAGCTGATGATCGGCGAGGACGTGCCTGAGATCCTCGACGCCGACCTGCAGAGCGAGCGCGGCGCCCAGTCCACGCTCAAGGCCGGCATCGCCCACTGCGAAGCCGTGCGCGACTACATCTCGCGCGAAATCCTGGAGCGCATCCTCGAGGACACCGAAGAGCACATCGACTGGCTCGAGACCCAGATCGACCTGGTCGCCAAGGTCGGCCTGCAGAACTACCTGCAGTCGCAGATGGGCGAGCCGAGCTAATGAGATTCATTCTCATTTGAGCTAGAATCCCGGCCGAACCGGCCAGCCAAGTTTCCGCGCCTCCAGGCGCCAGCCAGCCTCGTCAAACCCGGCCCGCACCGCGGGCCTTCTTGGAGGCTCACTTGGCTCACGTACCCGTCCGTCCGTCCTTACCCCTGCTGCCCCTGGGCGCCCTGATGTTCGCCGCATCCGCCGGCGCCCTGGCGCAGACCCCACCTGCCGCCACCCTCGAGAACCGCACCCTGGCCCCGGTGACGGTGCGCGAGAAAGCCGAGGCGCCCGAAGGCAAGGAGGCGCTGCGCGCCACCACCACCACCATCGGCCGCGGCACGCAGGCGCTGCGCGACATCCCGCAGTCGGTGACCGTGGTGACCGAGAAGCTGATCGACGACCGCAACCTCGACACTGTCAAGGACGTGCTGCGCAACACCGCGGGCATCAGCTTCCTGGCGGCCGAGGGCGGCGAGGAGGACATCCGCCTGCGCGGCTTCTCGCTGGCGGGCACCGGCGACATCTTCCTGGACGGCATGCGCGACCCGGCCTTCTACGACCGCGACACCTTCAACAGCGACCGCATCGAGGTGCTGCGCGGCTCGGCCTCCATGCTGTTCGGCCGCGGCTCCACCGGCGGCGCCGTCAACCAGGTGAGCAAGGTGCCCCGCCTGATCAACGAGCACGAGGTCACCACCACGCTGGGCAACCACCGCTACGCGCGCGTGACCGGCGACTTCAACTTCCACACCGGCCAGGACGCGGCGCTGCGCCTGAACGTGATGAAGAACAAGGCCGACAACAACGGCGCGGGCAGCCGGATCGACAAGCAGGGCATCGCCGGCGCGTTCCGCTGGGGCATAGGCACCCGCGACGAGTTCATGGCCAGCCTCTACTGGCTGGACAACGACAACGGCATCAACTACGGCCTGCCGTGGATCCGGCCGCGGGCCACCGACACCAGCGCTGCGAACACGCTGATCCCCGGCCTGGACCCGGCCTCCTACTTCGGCATGGCCAGCGACTACAACCAGGGGGCCGCCAAGATCGCCAGGTTCAGCCACCTCCACCGGTTCGACGGCGGCGCCGAACTCAAGACCCAGGTCCGCAAGGGCAGCTTCGAGCGCGACCAGCGCGCCGGCACTGTCCGCTTCGCCTCCGCCGCCACCTCGCTGGCCAACTTCGGCCCGGGCACGGTGTTCAACCGCGGCACCCAGCTCAAGATCCAGGACGTGGACACGCTGCATGCGCAGAGCGACCTCTCGGCGAAGTTCCAGGTGCTGGGGCTGCAGCACGAGCTGCAGGCCGGGGTGGACGTCGCCCGCGAGGAAAAAGCCGTCTACGCCGCGCGCTCGGCCGCCCAGGGCGGCGTGGACCTGCCCAAGCCGCAGACCCGCGCCGGCACGCCGGACGACGGCGCCTGGATTGACGAGTCCCGCCGCGTGCTGCGCCCCGGCAACCAGTTCACCGCCAAGGCCTGGGGCGTGTACGCGCAGGACCTGGTGCAGGTCGCGCCGCACTGGAAGCTGCTGGGCGGCCTGCGCTACGACAGCCTGGACGGCGCCTATGACCAGTTCAACATTCCCGCGGCAGCGCCGGGTCCCGTCACCACCCTGAGCTACCGCCAGAAGATCTCGGAGTGGAGCAAGCGCGTGGGCGTGCTGTACCAGCCGAATGCGCTGCAGTCCTTCCACTTCTCCTACGGCACCTCGTTCAACACCTCGGGCGATGCCTACTCGTATAACGCGCAGAGCGCGAACACGCCGCCCGAGCAGAGCGAGAACATCGAGTTCGGCGCCAAGCTGGACTCGGCCGACCGCCAGTGGTCGACGCGCCTGGCCGTGTTCCGCTCGACCAAGAAGAACGAGCGCAACACCGACCCCGACACCGCCGCCACCCGGCTGCTGCTCTCGGGCAAGCGCCACTCGGCCGGCCTGGAAGTGGACGTGGTCGGACGCCTGAGCCCCCAGTGGGAGGTCTACGGCTCGTACATGTGGATGCCGGTGGCCAAGGTCGATGTCGCAGCGTCCACCGCCACGACGGTGGGCAACCGCGCGGGCGACCGCCCGGGGCTCTCGCCCAAGCACAGCGGCACCGTGTGGAGCACCTACCAGCTCACCCCCCAGTGGCGTGTGGGCGGCGGACTGAACTTCCGCAGCCGCCAGGCGCCCGCCGACGTGACCGCGCCGGCCTGGGAAGCGCCCTCCTTCGTCACCGCCGACCTGATGGCCGAGTACCGCGTCAACCAGAACGTGGCCGTCAAGGCCAACCTGAGCAACCTGACGGACAAGCTGTACGCCGAGTCGCTGTACCGCGGCCACTACATCCCCGGGGCCGGCCGCCTGCTGCAGGTGGCGCTGACGGCCAAGTTCTAGTTCCACCCTGCACAGCACAGCCGCCGCCATGCTCCTCGTACTTCCCCAGCTTCTCGATCCCGAAGAACTCGCGCAGGCCCGCAGCCTGCTGGCCGCCGCCCCCTGGGCGGACGGCCGCATCGGCGCCGGGTCGCAGGCCGTGCAGGCCAAGAACAACGAACAGCTACCCGCAGACTGCGAGGCCTCGCGCGCCATCGGCGCCCTGGTGCTGCGCGCGCTGGACCGCTCGCCGCAGTTCCTGGCCGCCTGCCTGCCGCGCAAGATCTTCCCGCCGCGCATCAACCGCTACAGCGGGGCATCCAATGCCTACGGCAAGCACGTCGATGGGGCTGTCCGCTTCGGCGAGGGCGGGGTGCGGGTGCGCACCGACATCTCGTGCACGGTGTTCCTGTCGGACCCCGCCGAGTACGACGGCGGCGAGCTGACGATCCACGAAGCGGGTACGGCCCGGCAGGTCAAGCTGCCGGCGGGCCACGCGGTGCTCTATCCCGGCACCCACGTGCACGAGGTGACGCCGGTCACGCGCGGCGCCCGCATGGCGGCGTTCTTCTGGATCGAGAGCATGGTG
>CAZZAW010000119.1:0-7562 GCA_964652405.1 uncultured Ramlibacter sp. | reverse complement strand
CCTTCTCCAGCGCCTGGTAGATCTCGCCACCGGGGATGTTCTGCGGCACGCCGCCGATGCGCTCGAGCACCTTGCCGCCGAAGCCGCCGATGCGCATCTTCAGGCCCTTCATTTCGTTGAGCGACTTGATTTCCTTGCGGTACCAGCCGCCCATCTGCGAGCCGGTGTTGCCGCCCGGGAAGCTGATCATGTTGTATTTGGCGTAGAACTCGCGCATCAGCTTCAGGCCGTTGCCCTCGTACATCCACGCGGTCATCTGGCGGCTGTTCAGGCCGAACGGGATGGCGCAGCCCAGGGCGAAGGTCTCGTCCTTGCCGAAGAAGTAGTAGGGAGCGGTGTGCGCGCACTCCACGGTGCCGTTCTGCACGCCGTCCACCACGCCGAAGGCGGGCATCAGTTCGCCGGCCGCGTGCACGGACACTTCGAACTTGCCGCCGGACATGGCCTTCACGGCCTTGGAGAAGGTCTCCGCAGCGCCGTAGATGGTGTCCAGCGACTTGGGGAAGCTGGAGGCCAGGCGCCAGCGGATGGCGGCCTGCGCGTGCACGGCCGGCGCGACGCCAGCGGCGAGCACGCCCGCGATGCCGGCGTTCTTGATGAGTGATCGACGATCCATGGAAAGGCTCCTCTGAGAATAAAAAGCTAAGGCGATGCGGGTCCGACAACTTAAGTGTCGCCGCCCATTCTAGGAACCGCCCTACTTTGGTATTCAGGGGTTTTCCCTTGCGGGAAACCTTTGGCCTTTGGTTTGAACCGCGGCTGTCAGCAAACCTTCAGGAAATCAGCCTCAGCCGACGACCTTGAGGTTGGGCGGCACGCGTTCCACGTGCGCCGCGAAGCGCCCGACGATGGAGCGCTCGATGCCCGCGGCATCCAGCCCCTGGAGCGCCAGCAGCTTCTGCGGGTCGCCATGCTCGATGAACTCGTCGCGCAGCCCCAGCTGCAGCAGGGGCTTGAGCACGCCGGCCGCGTGCAAGGCCTCGGCAACGGCGCTGCCCGCGCCCCCCATGACGGCGCCCTCCTCCACCGTCACCAGTGCCTCGTGGCGCTCGGCCACTTCCAGCAGCAGCTGCGTGTCCAGCGGCTTGGCCCAGCGCATGTTGACCACCGTGGCATTGAGCCGCTCGGCGGCCTGCAGCGCCGGATACAGCAGGGTGCCGAAGGCCAGGATGGCGATGCCCTTGCTGCCTTCGCCCGCGCCCGTGCGCTGGCGCCGCAGTTCGCCCTTGCCGAAGGGCAGCGGCACCAGGCCCGGCTGCACGGCCACGCCGGCGCCCGCGCCTCTCGGGTAGCGCACGGCCACGGGGTGGTCCTGCCCGAACGCCGTGGTCAGCAGCTGGCGGCATTCGTTCTCGTCCGCCGGGCAGGCCACGCTCACGTGGGGAATGCAGCGCAGGTAGGGAATGTCATAGGCGCCGGCATGCGTGGCGCCGTCGGCGCCCACCAGGCCGGCCCGGTCCAGCGCGAACACCACCGGCAGCTTCTGCAGCGCCACGTCGTGGATCAGCTGGTCGTAGCCGCGCTGCAGGAAGGTGGAGTAGATCGCCACCACGGGCTTGAGGCCCTCGCAGGCCAGCCCCGCCGCGAAGGTGACGGCATGCTGCTCGGCGATGCCGACGTCGAAGTAGCGGTCGGGAAACTGCCGCTCGAACTCCACCAGCCCCGAGCCTTCGCGCATGGCGGGCGTGATGCCCACCAGGCGCGCGTCCTGCGCAGCCATGTCGCACAGCCACTGGCCGAACACCTGCGTGAACGTGGGCTTGGGCGGTGTCGCCGGCGGCGTGATGCCCACCGCGGGATCGAACTTGCCCGGGCCGTGGTAGGCCACGGGGTCGGCCTCGGCGAGCTTGTAGCCCTGGCCCTTCTTCGTGACCACGTGCAGGAACTGCGGCCCCTTGAGCTGGCGGATGTTCTCCAGGGTGGGAACCAGCGAGGCCAGGTCATGGCCGTCGATGGGGCCGATGTAGTTGAAGCCGAACTTCTCGAACAGCGTGGCGGGCACGACCATGCCCTTGGCGTGTTCCTCGAAGCGCTTGGCCAGCTCGAACAGCGGCGGCGCGACCTTCAGCACGTTCTTGCCCACGTTCTTGGCGGCCGCGTAGAACTGGCCGCTCATGAGCTGCGCCAGGTAGCGGTTCAGCGCGCCCACCGGCGGGCTGATGGACATGTCGTTGTCGTTCAGGACCACCAGCAGGTCGCAGTCGGCCACGCCGGCGTTGTTCAGGGCCTCGAAGGCCATGCCCGCGCTCATCGCGCCGTCGCCGATGATGGCCACCGCCTTGCGGTCCTCGCCCTTGCGCTTGGCTGCCAGGGCCATGCCCAGCGCGGCGGAAATGCTGGTGGACGAATGCGCCGTGCCGAAAGTGTCGTACTCGCTCTCGGCCCGCTGCGGGAAGCCGGACAGGCCGCCCAGCTGGCGCAGCGTCTTCATGCGTTCGCGCCGGCCCGTCAGGATCTTGTGCGGGTAGGTCTGGTGGCCCACGTCCCACACCAGCCGGTCGTGCGGCGTGTCGAACACGTAGTGCAGCGCGATCGTGAGCTCCACCGTGCCGAGGTTGGAGCTCAGGTGCCCGCCGGTCTTGGACACGCTGTCCAGGACGAAGGCGCGCAGTTCGTCGGCCAGCAGCGGCAGCTGGGCGCGTTGCAGCCGGCGCAGGTCGGCCGGGGAAGCGATGGTGTCGAGCAAGGAAGGCATGTGGGGTTTCTCAGCTGTCCCGGTGCACCACCATGCGGGCCAGCGCGTGCAGGGCCCGGGTGTCGGCCAGGCCGCTGCCGGCCAGGGCGTCCAGCGCCTGCGCCAGCAGCTCGCCGGCGTAGGCGCGCGAGCGGTCCAGGCCCAGCAGCGAAACGTAGGTGGGCTTGTCCTGCGCGGCGTCCTTGCCGGCCGTCTTGCCCAGCGTGGCCGAATCGGCGGTCACGTCGAGGATGTCGTCGACGACCCGGAACGCCAGGCCCAGCGCCGCGCCGTAGCGGGACAGCGCCTCCAGCGCGGACGGACCCGCCTGCCCGCAGGCCGCGCCCATCATGACGCTGCCCTGCAGCAGCGCCCCGGTCTTGAGCTTGTGCATGTGGCGCAGCTGGTCCTCGGTCAGGGGCTGGCCGACGCTGGCCAGGTCGATGGCCTGGCCGCCTGCCATGCCTTCATGGCCGGCGGCACGCGCCAGCAGTCGGCACAGCGAGGCCTGGATCTCCGCGGGCACGCCGGTCTCAGGCGCCAGCAGCTCGAAGGCCAGCGCCTGCAGCGCATCGCCCGCGAGCAGCGCCTGGGCCTGCCCGAACTTCACGTGCACCGTGGGCTTGCCCCGGCGCAGCACGTCGTTGTCCATGCAGGGCATGTCGTCGTGGACCAGCGAGTAGGCATGGATGAGCTCGACCGCGCAGGCCGCGCGCAGCGCGGCTTCGGCATGGCCCTGCACGGCCTCGTTCGCGGCCAGCACCAGCATCGGGCGCAGCCGCTTGCCGCCATCGAGCACCGCGTAGCGCATGGCCTGTCCCAGGCCGGCGGGCGCGTCGTCGACCACCCACTCGTCCAGCGCCTGCTCCACCCGGGCCAGCCGCTGCGCGCTCCAGGCGGCCAGGTCGAAGGGCGCCGTCACTCCTGCGTCCACGGCTTGAGCGTGCCCTCGTCCAGCACCTTGATCTGGTTTTCCACAGCCTCGAGCTTGCCGCGGCAGTACTTGAGCAGCTCCGCGCCGCGCTGGTACCCCGACAGCAGCTGCTCCAGCGGCAGCTGGCCCGACTCGATGAGCGCCGCGAGCTGCTCGAGCTCCTCGAGCGCCGCCTCGTAACTGGCGGGCGGCTTGAATGGGTCCTTGGGCATTGCGGGTCTTGAACTGCAAAGCATGGATTTTAGGCCCCCCGTCCCCATCTCCACCGGGGGGTACAATCCCCCTCCCTTCCCGCGCCCATCCCTCCAGAAAAGCGCTTACCTGCCCCTTCATAGGGGGAGTCTCTAGGTCAGGTGAAATGTCTGATTTAAGTCTTCAACTGCAGCAGGCCGCAAGCCAACTACCGGTTTCCAGCTACTTCGACGAGGCGCTGTTTTCGCGCGAGATGGAGACCATCTTCCAGCGCGGGCCCCGCTATGTGGGGCACCAGCTTTCCGTTCCGAACGTCGGCGACTACTACGCCCTGCCCCAGGAGGGCGAGGGCCGGGCGCTGCTGCGCACGCCGGCCGGCGTGGAGCTCATCAGCAACGTATGCCGCCACCGCCAGGCCGTGATCCTGCGCGGCCGCGGCTCGCTGCAGGCCAGCCCGTCCTCGGGCGGCAACATCGTGTGCCCGCTGCACCGCTGGACCTACAGCGCCGGGCACGGCAGCCAGGCCGGCACGCTGCTGGGGGCGCCGCATTTCCCCGAAGACCCCTGCCTGAACCTGCACAACTACCGGCTGCAGGAATGGAACGGGCTGCTGTTCCAGGACGCAGGCCGCGACGTCGCCGCCGACCTCGCCAACATGGGCCCGCGCGCCGACCTCGACTTCACGGGCATGGTGCTGGACCGCGTCGAGCTGCACGAGTGCAACTACAACTGGAAGACCTTCATCGAGGTCTACCTCGAGGACTACCACGTCGGCCCCTTCCACCCGGGACTGGGCAGCTTCGTGACCTGCGACGACCTGCGCTGGGAGTTCAAGGACCAGTACTCGGTGCAGACCGTGGGCGTGGCCAACCGCCTGGGCAAGGCGGGCAGCCCCGTGTACGAGCGCTGGCACAGGCAGTTGCTCGACTACCGCAAGGGCGAGCCGCCCAAGTACGGCGCGATCTGGCTGACCTACTACCCGCACATCATGGTGGAGTGGTACCCGCACGTGCTCACCGTGTCCACGCTGCACCCGATCAGCCCGCAGAAGACGCTCAACGTGGTGGAGTTCTTCTACCCCGAGGAAATCGCCGCCTTCGAGCGCGAGTTCGTCGAGGCCCAGCAGGCCGCCTACATGGAGACCTGCGTCGAGGACGACGAAATCGCCGAGCGCATGGACGCCGGCCGCAAGGCCCTGCTCAAGCGCGGGGACAACGAGGTCGGGCCGTACCAGAGCCCCATGGAAGACGGCATGCAGCACTTCCACGAGTGGTACCGCAACGCCCTCGGCGCGAGCCGCGTGCGCATCTGACCGCCACCCCTGCCGCCGGAGCCTGAGGGATGCAAGCCCTCTGGATGCTGCTGGGTTCGCTGTTCTTCTCCACCATGGCGGTGTGCGTGAAGGTGGCGTCCCAGTGGTTCAACAGCGCCGAGCTGGTGTTCTGGCGCGGCGTGCTGGGCATGCTCTTCATGTGGCTGCTGGCCCGGCGACAGGGCGTGCCGCTGGCCACGGCTTATCCCGGCATGCACGCCTGGCGCAGCCTGGTGGGCGTGATCTCGCTGGGAGCCTGGTTCTACGCCATCGCCTTCCTGCCCCTGGCCACGGCCATGACGCTCAACTACATGAGCAGCGTCTGGGTGGCCGCCTTCCTGGTGGGCGGGGCCATCGTGGCCTGGAACCCCCGCCGCGGCGACCGTGCGCCCTTCCGCCAGGGTCCGCTGGTGCTCACCGTGCTCGCGGGCTTTGCCGGCGTGGTGCTCATGCTGCGGCCTACCATCGAGCAGAACCAGGTCTTCGCAGGACTCATCGGCCTGATGTCCGGCCTCACGGCCGCGTTCGCCTACATGCAGGTCATGGCGCTGGGCAAGCTCGGCGAGCCCGAGACGCGGACCGTCTTCTACTTCGCACTGGGCTCGGCCGTGGCGGGCGCATTGGCCATGGGGGTGACCGGTGTGTCACCGTGGGACTGGGGCCACGCGCTGTGGCTGCTGCCGATCGGGCTGCTGGCCGCGCTGGGCCAGCTCTGCATGACGCGCGCCTATGCCAAGGGCGCCACCCTGGTGGTCGCCAATTTGCAATACTCCGGCATCGTGTTCGGCGCTCTCTACAGCGTGCTGCTGTTCGATGACGCGATCCCGCTGCTGGGCTGGCTGGGCATGGCCCTGATCGTCGCCAGCGGCATCGCGGCCACCGTGCTGCGCGCCCGCGCCGCGCCCCACGCACCCGCCGAGGAACACTAGCCATGCACACGCTCCTGATTTCCGCCGAACAGCTGATGGCCCTGCAGGTCTCGGGCGCCCCGCTCATGGTGTTCGACTGCAGCTTCGACCTCATGAACCCGGCCGCCGGCGAGGAGCAGTACCGCCAGGCCCACATCCCGGGCGCGGTGTACGCCAACCTCGACACCGCCCTGAGCGACCAGGGCGTGGTCGATCCCGACGGCACCCACCACCCGCACCCCGATGCCGCTTCGGGTGGGCGGCACCCGCTGCCCAGCCGCGAGAAGTTCGCGATGTGGCTGAGCAGCGTGGGCTTCTCCAACGACATGCAGGCGGTGGTCTACGACCGCAACGGCGCCAACTACTGCGGCCGACTGTGGTGGATGCTGAAGTGGGCGGGGCACGAGGCCGTGGCGGTCCTCGACGGCGGGCTGCAGGCCTGGCAGGCCGCGGGGGGCGCCGTCACCGACCGCGAGGAGCCTTCGCATTTCCAGTCCAACTTCAAGCTGGCGCCCGAGCTGCGGGCGCTGGTTGCTACAGAAACCGTAGCAAAGCGGCTGGGCCAGGGCGCGCAGACGCTGATCGACGCGCGCGCCACGCCGCGCTACCGCGGCGAGGTGGAACCGCTGGACCCGGTGGCCGGCCACATCCCGGGGGCGCTCAACCGCCCCTTTGCGCAGAACATCGGCGCCGACGGCAAGTTCAAGGCACCGCAGCAGCTGCGCGCCGAATTCGAGCAGCTGCTGGCAGGTCGCGACCCGGCCTCGGTGGTCCATCACTGCGGCAGCGGCGTGAGCGCGGTCCCCAACGTGATCGCCATGGAACTCGCCGGCTTCGGTCCCACCGCGCTCTACGCGGGCAGCTGGAGCGAGTGGTGCCGCAACCCGGCCCTGCCGGTGGAAAAGGGCTGATCAGCCCACGGGGCTGCGCACCCGCTCGGGCCGCACGCCCACGCCCACCGCATACGCCAGCAGCTTCTGCAGCGCCGGCACGGCGTTGACCAGCCGGACGGGCGCCGGCATCGCCGGGGCCTCGGTCGCGTCCAGCAACGGATCGATGATGCGGTTCTGCGCCGCCACCTGCGCCGCCTGCGTCACCCGGGTGGGCCACAGCCGGCGCGCCTGCACCTTCGCCAACCAGGGCGTGAGCGCCTGCGCGGAGACGCCCGCGTCGGCCAGCGGCGCCGCCAGCAGGTTGGCCGCCGCCACCGCGTCCTGCACGGCCAGGTTGATGCCCAGCCCGCCGATCGGCGACATCGCATGCGCGGCATCGCCGATGCACAGCAGCCCGGGCCGCCACCACTGCTCCAGCCGGTCCACCGTGACCACCAGCAGCTTGACCGCGTCCCAGCTCGCCAGGTCCTCGGGCAGCCGCTGCGCGAAATGCGGCACCAGCGCCGCGATGTCCCGGTGGAACGCTTCCAGCCCGCGGCTGCGCACCGCGTCGAACCTGCCCTTGGGGATGATGTAGGCGCACTGCCAGTAGCTGCCCCGGTCGATGGTGGCCAGCAGCCGCCCCGCGCCGATGGAGCCGCCGCTGCCC
>CAZZAW010000118.1:7062-7626 GCA_964652405.1 uncultured Ramlibacter sp. | reverse complement strand
TTAGGCCGCAAGGACACGCCGTGACGCTGAAATCGCTCGTGCTCACCTTGCTGCCCTTAATGGCGCTCCAGTGCGTCGTGATTTTTTTTGTGACCCGGGCGAACAAAGAGTACTTCGACCGTCGCAAAGCCCTCGAGTACGGACACGCCCTTCGCGATTTGGCAAAGGACCGCCCATTGGCTGCCCTCACCATCAAGTTGTGCAATGGTCTGTATCTCGTAGAACTCCTCGCTGTCATATTCGCGAAATATGTGCTTAAGGTCGCGGCCTAACAGGTCGTTCGACGCGGACAGGTACCGGAAAGGCTCCGCATGCCGTGCGCGGGAGCATGCGTCTCGCCGCGCCTTGCCGGTACGTGCCGGTCAACTCCGACGTTAGGTGCTTAGTGGACTACGGCGGACGTCCTGTCACTGATCTACTTCGAGGCCCGCTTCTGCATACGCCCCAGGGTCTCGTGGTCGTCATTTACGCGGCTGCTTACGTTTGTGCAGGAGCGCTCGTCTGGATTCTTCAGCTGGCGCCACCTATCGGAACGACTCGAGAAGTTTTCGGAGTACTCTGCAT
>CAZZAW010000118.1:5344-7052 GCA_964652405.1 uncultured Ramlibacter sp. | reverse complement strand
TCACTTGGCCCTTCGTCGTGCTCTTGATGTTTGTGCGCCATAGCAGTCCCACTGATTTCCGCCCATCCTGGGTCACAGCCGCTTGGCTGGTCTTCTATGGCGCACTTCCTGCAATCTTTCGCATCTATGACGGGCTACGCACTTAGTCCGCCGGTCGACGCGGGCGCCTGGTCTCCTCCGTCGCTGCGACGCCCCTGGCGACCAGTTGCCGGCACCCTGCAACGTGAGAGCGCATGACGCTCATGCTGCTATTGCTTGCTGGCCTGTTCAGCGTGCTCGCTTGGGACGCCTGGTGTTTGGGCAAGAGTCAGGAGGATGTCGCCATGCCGTTCGCCGTTGAGCACCTCACCGGAGCGAAAGACCTGCAGGGCATCGGCCTCGCCCGCCAGGAAGAGATGCGTGTTTCGTACCGCCTTCAGGGACTGGGCCGCACGCAAGACCTTGTCTTGTTGTGGCTCCTCCTGGCCATCGCCTGCGCCGTCTGGGCAGGCCTGAGGCTTGCATCATGAAGCGCTCGCTGGCGAGGATAGTTGCCGAATCCCGCGGACGCAGAGCAAGTGCGTGGGCATCCTGAATGAGCTACTTCACCCACCACTTCGAGACAACCATCGAACTCCACCCCGTGGGTGCCTACCACTACACGGTGGTCTACCTGCCTGCGGCGATCGCGTCGGAACCCCCGTTTGCCGGAGCCGCGCGCCTGCGGGTCGAAGCAGACATCGCGGGTGTCCCCGTCAACGGGGCATGGCAACCAGCGAACGGGCGGCGCTACCTCATGCTTCCCAAGGTGCCGCTGCGCAAGGCAGGCCTGGCGGTAGGCTCGCGGGTCGACGTGGCCTTCAGGCTGGCCGCTCAGGACCAGGTGGACATTCCGGTTGAGCTGCAGCAGCTGCTGGCGGCCGAGCGGGCCGTGCAGGCGGCCTGGAAGAAGCTCACGCCAGGCAAGCAGCGGGGGCTCTCGCACCTGGTTTCGTCGGCGAAGCGGCCCGAAACGCGGAAGGCACGTCTGGAGCAAGTCCGGAACGTGGTCCTGGGCCTTGTGCCGGAACCGTGGAAGCGCACCTCGCGGACTTCGCGGCTTGATCCTGAGGCCTGAGCCACGTGCGCGCAGCCATCCTCGGAAACTCCGGCTCCGGCAAGTCCACCTTGGCCCACTGGCTGGGCCGGGCCGCCGGCCTTCCTGTCCTCGATCTCGATTCCGTCGCCTGGGAGCCTGACCAGCCGGCGGTGCCGAGATCCAGTGCGCTGGCCGAAGCAGACGTGTCGGAGTTCTGCACCACCCACCCCGGGTGGGTGGTCGAGGGCTGCTACGCCCATCTGGTGGAGACCGCGCTCCGGTTCGAGCCCCTTCTCATCTTCCTGAATCCAGGGCCCGAGCGCTGCAGGGCCCATTGCCTCCACCGCCCCTGGGAGCCCCACAAATACCGGTCCAAGGAAGAGCAGGATGCGAACCTGGAATTCCTCCTGTCCTGGGTGGCCGAGTACTACACGCGCGACGGCCCCATGTCGCTGCGCGCCCATCAGGCGGTTTTCGACAAATACCCGGGCCGCAAGGTGGAATTCCAGCGCGTGCCCAGGCTCGACCCGCCCGAAGCCGAGGTGATGGCATGGTTGCACGGCCCGCCGTGACAATGGAGGCACCCATGAAACTCATTCACGTGGCAACCCTGGCCGCCGCCGCTTGCACAGGATGCGCGGCGCCGCCTCC
>CAZZAW010000118.1:0-5334 GCA_964652405.1 uncultured Ramlibacter sp. | reverse complement strand
CGTCCAGTACGCCTGCACGAGCGGCGAGACGGTCGAGATGCGATTTTTCCCCAAGCAAGGCGTCGGTGTGCTGGTTCGCAACGGCAGGCCCATGGAACTGCAGCAGCAACCCGCGGCGTCCGGCTTCGTGTACGGCAACGGCCCCACCACCGTGCGCGGCAAAGGCGACGAGTTGACCATGGAGATCGGCCGCATGGTCCCCATCCGCTGCCAGGCCCGCTGAGCGGCCGTTCGCCTGGAGCCTCACATGCCCGCCCGCCTGCTCGCCGCCATTCCCAAGCTGGCTTCGCTCGACATCGCACGGAGCCTGGCCTTCTTCGAGCGCCTGGGGTTCGAACGACGCGGCGACTACGCCGACTACGGGATCGTGGTGCGCGACGGCGTGCAGATCCACTTCTGGCTCTGCCACGACCCGCGCATTCCCACCGAGACGGCCTGCCGGATCGCGGTGGAAGGCATCGAGGCGCTGTACCAGGCCTATGCGGCGCTGGGCGTCATCCATCCCAACGGCGCCCTGGACACCAAGCCCTGGGGCGTCCAGGAGTTCTCGGTGCTGGACCCGGACGGCAACCTGGTGACCTTCCAGCAGTCCGTGTCCTGAGCGCGGCCTAGGGATTTGTCCGCGCCGCCGCTGCCGAGCTGCCTTCCATAATCGCGGCCATGGAAACCAAGTGGCTCGAGGATTTCGTGAGCCTGGCCGAGACCCGCAGTTTCAGCCGCTCGGCGCAGCTGCGGCACGTGACGCAGCCGGCGTTCTCGCGCCGCATCCAGGCGCTGGAAGCCTGGGCCGGCACCGACCTGGTGGACCGCAGCTCCTACCCCACGCGCCTCACGCCTGCCGGCGAGACGCTGTATGCCCAGTCGCTTGAGATGCTGCAGGCCCTGCAGAGCACGCGCGCCATGCTGCGCGGGCATTCGGCCGCGGCGCAGGACGTGATCGAGTTCGCGGTGCCGCACACCCTGGCCTTCACCTTCTTTCCGGCCTGGGTGTCCAGCCTGCGCGAGAAGTTCGGGCCGATCAAGAGCCGGCTGATCGCGCTGAACGTGCACGACGCCGTGATGCGCCTGGTCGAAGGCGGGTGCGACCTGCTGATCGCCTACCACCATGCCTCGCAGCCATTCCAGCTGGATGCCGACCGCTACGAGATGGTGACGCTGGGGCAGGAAGTGCTCGCTCCCTACTGCAAGCCTGATGCGAACGGCGAGCCGCTCTTCAAGCTGCCCGGCCGGCCCGGCCAGCCGCTGCCCTACCTGGGCTACGCGCCGGGCGCCTACCTGGGGCGCGTGACCGACCTCATCCTCAAGCAGTCGGCCACCGCCATCCACCTGGACCGCGTGTACGAGACCGACATGGCCGAGGGCCTGAAGGTGATGGCCCTTGAAGGGCATGGGGTGGCGTTCCTTCCGCACAGCGCGGTGAAGAAGGAGCTGCGCGCGCGCCGGCTGGTGCCCGCCGCGCCCGAAAGCGTGCAGGGCCTGGAGATGGCGATGGACCTGCGGGCCTACCGGGAAAAACCCTCGGGCCGCGAGGCGCCCAAAGGCACGGCGCAGGCGCTGTGGGAGTACCTGGCCGCCCACGCCGAGCGCGCGAAGTAGGCGTTTTCACCGTTATAAATTTCTTGCATAACCCAGCGCCCAAACGGCATTGGCGCCCGGCAGGGGCCGCCACTACAGTTCGCGCCATCGCAAAAGACTGTCACCCGAATGTCATCCCATTTCCGCGTCGAGCATGACTTCCTCGGCGAAAAACAGATCCCGGCCCATGCCTATTGGGGCGTGCACACGGCCCGGGCCGTGGAGAACTTCCCCATCTCCGGCACCACGGTGTCGGCCATGCCCGACCTGGTCCGCGCCTTCGGCCACGTGAAGAAGGCCACCGCGCAGGCCAACCTGCAGCTGGGCGCGCTGGACGAGAAGCGGGCCTACGCCATCATGGCCGCCTGCGAGAAGCTGATCGCCGGCGAGCACCACGACCAGTTCGTGGTCGACGTGATCCAGGGAGGCGCCGGCACCTCCACCAACATGAACGCCAACGAGGTGATCGCCAACCTCGCGCTGGAAAAGCTCGGCTTCGAGAAGGGCCGCTACGACGTCCTGCACCCCAACGACCATGTGAACGCCTCGCAGAGCACCAACGACGTGTACCCCACGGCGGTGCGCCTGGCACTCTGGATGGGCATCGACCGGCTGCTGGTCTCCATGGCGTCCCTGCGCGGCGCCTTCGAGGCCAAGGCCGAGGAATTCAAGTCGGTGCTGAAGATCGGCCGCACCCAGCTGCAGGACGCCGTGCCCATGACGCTGGGGCAGGAGTTCAGCACCTACGCGGTGATGATGGAGGAAGACGAGGCCCGCCTGCGCGAGGCCCGCGCGCTGATCCAGGAGATCAACCTGGGCGCCACCGCCATCGGCACCGGCATCAACGCGCCGGCCGGCTACGCCGACCTGGCGTGCAAGTTCCTGGCCGAGATCAGCGGCATCCCCGTGGTCAAGGCCAAGAACCTGGTCGAGGCCACGCAGGACACCGGCGCCTTCGTGCAGCTGTCGGGCGTGCTCAAGCGGGTGGCCACCAAGCTGTCCAAGACCTGCAACGACCTGCGCCTGCTCTCCAGCGGCCCGCAGGCGGGCTTCGGCGACATCAAGCTGCCGCCGCGCCAGGCCGGCTCGTCCATCATGCCGGGCAAGGTCAACCCGGTGATCCCGGAGGTGATGAACCAGGTGGCCTTCGAGGTGATCGGCAACGACATCACGGTCACCATGGCGTCCGAGGCCGGCCAGCTGCAGCTCAATGCCTTCGAGCCGATCATGGGCTGGGCCCTGTTCAAGAGCATCGAGCACCTGTCCAACGCCTGCCTCACGCTCAAGGTCAACTGCGTGGACGGCATCGAGGCCAACCACGAGCTGCTGGCCCGCCGCGTGCGCGAGTCGGTCACGCTGGTCACTGCACTCAACCCGATCATCGGCTACGAGAAGGCGGCGCTGATCGCCAAGACGGCCATCGCGACAGGCGCCCCGATCGACGAGGTGGCGCAGTCCCTGGGCATCATGACCCGCGAGCAGATCGACGCGCTGCTGGTCCCCGAAAAGCTGACGGAGCCCTTGCGGCTCGCGGTCGCTGTCGACAAGGCGGCATAAACCCTGCTTACCCCTGCAGTTCAGGGTAATCCCGAAAGTCCGGTTCTCTAGAATTTCGTTGCCAGTAAACCCCCTCGCTTCACCACAGGAGATATGTATGAAGAAGCATCTGTTGGCTTTCACCGTCGCCGCCCTCGCGGCCGGTGGCGCCCTCGCGCAGGCGAACGACACCATCGCCAAGGTCCGCGGTTCCGGCGCCATCACCATGGGCGTGCGTGATTCGTCGGGCGCGCTGTCGTACACCCTGGGTGACGGCAAGTACGCCGGCTACCACGTGGAGATCTGCCAGCGCATCATCGCCAACCTCGAGAAGGCCGTGGGCAAGAAGGTCGAGGTCAAGTACCAGCCCGTGACGTCGCAGAACCGCATTCCCCTGGTGCAGAACGGCACCGTGGACATCGAGTGCGGCTCCACCACCAACAACGCCACCCGCCAGAAGGACGTCGCCTTCGCGCTGACCACCTACGTGGAAGAAGTGCGTATCGCCGTCAAGGCCAACTCCGGCATCGACTCGCTGGCCAAGCTCAATGGCAAGAACGTCGCCACCACCACCGGCACCACCTCGGTGCAGCTGCTGCGCAAGCATGAGCGCGCCGCCGGCGTGGACTTCAAGGAAGTGTTCGGCAAGGACCACGCCGAGAGCTTCCTGCTGCTGGAATCGGGCCGCGCCGACGCCTTCGTGATGGATGGCCAGATCCTGGCCGGCAACATCGCCACCGCCAAGAACCCGGCGGACTTCCGCATCGTCGGCGAGACCATCAGCGTCGAGCCCATCGCCATCATGCTGCGCAAGGACGACCCTGCCTTCAAGAAGCTGGCCGACGACACCATCCGTGACCTGGCCAAGAGCGGCGAGCTGCAGAAGATCTACGACAAGTGGTTCGTGCAGCCCATCCCGCCGAAGAACACGCGTGTCGGCCTGCCGGCCAGCGAAGCCACCAAGGCGGCCTGGGCGAGCCCCAACGACAAGCCGCTGGAAGAGTACCTGAAGAAGTAAGCTTCCCGCCGTGTAGGTGTAGTACAGAAACCCCGCCCGGCCCTTGCCCGGGTGGGGTTTCTGCTTTAAGGTTGGCCGGCGCCCGCGTGCGCCATTGAAGAACGAATATCACGAGGGGCAAAGACGTTATGGCTTGGGACTGGCAGGTGTTCTGCAGATCGACGGACGACAGCTCCGTCATACCGGGCTGCTTCGGCAAGGGCGGCGAAGTCACTTACCTGGACTGGATGATCAGCGCCTGGGGCTGGACGCTCTCGGTCGCCGCCTGCGCCTGGGTGATCGCAGTGCTCACCGGCGCGCTGGTCGGCACGCTGAGGACCTTGCCCAACAGCCCCTGGGTGGTGCGCCTGGCCAACGTCTGGGTCGAGTTGTTCCGGAACATCCCCATCCTGGTGCAGCTCTTCCTCTGGTACTTCGTGGTGCCCAAGGTGTTCCCGCTGTTCCAGCAGGTACCGGGCTTCCTGCTGGTGGTGTTCGCGCTGGGCTTCTTCACCTCGGCGCGGATCGCCGAGCAGGTGCGCGCAGGCATCCAGGCCCTGCCGCGGGGCCAGCGCTACGCCGGCATGGCCATGGGCTTCACCACGGCCCAGACCTACCGCTACGTGATCCTGCCGATGGCGGTGCGGATCATCATGCCCCCGCTGACCAGCGAGTCCATGAACCTGCTGAAGAACTCCTCGGTGGCGTTCGCGGTGTCCATCGCCGAGATGACCATGTTCGCCATGCAGGCGCAGGAGGAAACCTCGCGCGGCATCGAGATCTACCTGGCCGTCACCGCGCTGTACGCGCTGTCGGCCTTCGCGGTGAACCGCATCTTCGCGTTCATCGAAAAGAAAGTTCAGATCCCCGGCTTCATCGTCGCCGGCGGAACGGGAGGCCACTGACATGTTCGGACTGGACCTCACCTTCCTCAACTGGGACATCATCAGCAACTTCGTCGTCAAGGGGTTCCTGTTCAGCGTGCAGCTGACGGTGATCGCGACGATCGGTGGCATCATCTTCGGCACGGTGCTGGCACTGATGCGCCTGTCGGGCAAGAAGTGGCTGGTGCTGCCGGCCGCGATCTACGTCAACGGCATGCGCTCCATCCCGCTGGTGATGGTGATCCTGTGGTTCTTCCTGCTGGTGCCCGTCCTCATCGGGCGGCCGGTGGGCGCGGAGTACTCGGCCATCATCACCTTCATCGCCTTCGAGGCGGCGTACTT
>CAZZAW010000117.1:0-7706 GCA_964652405.1 uncultured Ramlibacter sp. | reverse complement strand
GAAGCCCACCGCCCTCCCCGCCGTCCTGTGGCCGCTGCTGGCCGGCAACTTCGTCATCGGCACCGGCGTGATGGTGGTCCCGGGCACGCTGAACGACATCAGCCTGTCGCTGAAGGTCCCGGTGTCCACGGCCGGCCAGCTGATCGCCGCCGGCGGCCTCACGATGTGCGTGGCCGCGCCGCTGCTGGCCGCCGTGGTGGCCGGCTGGGACCGGCGCCGCCTGCTCGCCCTGTCCATGCTCTGGTACGGCCTGCTGCACCTGGCTTGCGCTTTCGCGCCCGGCATCGCCTGGCTGCTGCCGCTGCGGGTGCTGGCCCTGCTCGCGCCCGCCATCTTCACGCCGCAGGCGGCCGCCTGCATCGGGCTGTTGGTGCCCGACGACCAGCGCGGGCGGGCCGTGACCTTCGTGTTCCTGGGCTGGTCGGTCGCCTCGGTGCTGGGCATGCCGCTGTCGGCCTACGTGGGCGGCACGCTGGGCTGGCAGGCCGCCTTCGTCATGGTGGCGATGCTCAGCATCGCCAGCGGCCTGTGGGTCTGGCGCACCATGCCCGACGGCGTCAGGCCGCCGGCCCTGTCCATGGCCGCCTGGCGCGAGACGCTGCGCTCACCGGCCCTGATGCTGTGCATCGTGGTCACGGTGCTGTTTTCCGCGGGGCAGTTCGTGCTGTTCTCGTACATGGCGCCCTATTACAAGCACAAGCTCGCCGTCACGCCGGGCGAGCTGAGCCTGATGTTCATGTGGTTCGGCGCCTTCGGCTTCCTGGGCAACGCCCTGATGTCACGCTACATCGACCGGCTGGGCCCGGACCGCGGCGTGATGATCGCCATCGCCCTGATGGCGGTCAGCCTGCTGGCCTGGCCGCTGGGCACCAGCGTGATGCTCGCCGCCCTCGTCTGCATCCCCTGGGCCTTGGGCTGCTTCTCCTCCAACTCGGCCCAGCAGGCGCGGCTGATGGGCATCGCCCCGGCGCTGGCCGCAGGCTCGATCGCGCTGAATTCCTCGGCCCTGTACGCCGGGCAGGCCCTGGGCGCGGCCGCGGGCGGCTGGCTGATCGCCCGCAGCGGCTATGACGTGCTGCACTGGGCCGGGTTCGTGGCGCTGCTGCTGGCCATGGGGGCCAGCGCCTGGGCAGCGCACCACCGGCACTCGCACCGCCCGATCGCCTAGTCCGCTATTCACGTGTCTTCTTCGGCTTGAGCTGCGAGGTGTCGATGTCCGGCAGGTCGAAGTCCAGCAGGTTGCCGGCGTCCTGCGGCGGCGTGGCCTCGCCGATGGGCATGAAGTCGGACGAAGGCGGGGGCGCCTCGTTCAGGTTGATGTCCAGGCCGATCGTCGGGAAAGGCTCGTCCGGCGCCTCCACCGCGCCCGCCGCCGAGAGCGGGTGCAGGTTGGTGTGCGAGAAGTCGGAGTGGCCGCTGTCCACCGGTGCGAAGCTGGAAGACGGATGGTCCACCACCTCGCGGCCGATGTAGTGCAGCAGCAGCAGCTCGCGGTAGGCCTCCAGGCTGAAGGCCTCGGCGCCCGGCTGCCCCGGGCGGCGGAAGATCGACTCCTCGATCACGTCCAGGACCTTGCGCGAGGGCCACAGGGTGACGATGCGGGACAAGGCGCGCGGATAGTCCTCCAGCCCCGGCCCGCCTTCCTGGTACTGGTCGTAGGCCGGGACCTGGGCGTTGAACATGCGCTGGAACTCCTCGCGCACCCACTCGAACTCGTCGTGGCGCTTCAGCTTGTGGTACAGCTCCAGCAGGTCCAGCCAGGCCATGGCGCTGGTCTCGGGGTTGGCGGAGATGTGGTCGCGCAGCACCTCGATCGCGCGGTCGTACTCGCCCAGCGACGCGAAGAAGTCGGCCTCCTGCTGCACGTCGTGCAGTTCTTCCGCCTTGATCATGCGCAGGCTGGCCGGCTGGCTCGCCTGGAAGTCGTCGCGGGTGGAACTGCGGAAGGCCGGCCGGGCCGGGCGCTGGGCCGCGATCGCCTGCTCCAGCGTGGACTCGCTGAAGGCCAGGTCTATGTCGGGCTTGGTGCCCTCGGCAGGTTCCTCGCGGGCGGCAGGCGGCTCGGCTTTTGCGCGGCGGGCCGGCTGCGCCGGCGAAGGCAGGACCGAGGCGGGACCGTAATCGGTGTCCCCCGAATCCCGGGCCGGGCGCCACCAGTCCCGGCGGCCCGCCGGCCGCCAGCCCCCGCGGCGCCAGCCCAGCAGGGCCACCACGATGGCCGCCAGCAGCAGTCCGGCCAGCGTGTAGACCAGCGGATTGGCGTAGCGCTGGGCCTGGGCGACCCGCACCTGTTCACGCAGTTCCACCGTGGTGCGCTCGCTGCGGGCCAGGCTGGCGCGTATCTGCTGCAGCTCGCTTTCGAGCGCGGCCAGCCGCTGCGATTCCTTCAGCAGGTCCTCGGGCTGGGCGTTCAGCAGGCGCCACAGGGCGGCTGCCAGCGCGCGCTGCTGCGATGAACCCTCAGCCGGCGCCGCAAGTTCGGCGGTCAGGCGCAGCGTAGGGTCGCGGTCCAGCAGCAGGTCGACGGCGTCCAGCTGCAGGCGCGGCCGGGGCACTGCCGCCGAAGCTGCAGCCACCGGCTTGGGCGCGGCGGCAGGCTTGGCAGGGCGGGGCCGGGGCGGCGCGGAGCGCGCAGCCGACGCAGGCGCTCCGGGGTTGTCGGCGGCAAGCACGGGCACCTCCGCGCGCTGGGCAGCCCGGGGAGCTGCAACCGCCGGAGCGGAAGCGGCCGGGGCCGCCGGCGGCCGGGCGGTCACCACATCGCCGGGCTGCTCGGTCAGCAGCACATAGCGGCGCGTCATCCGCGCGCTGCAGCCGGCCTGCAGGTAGACCGTCACCACGGGCTCGTTGATGGCGAGGGTGGACCGGACGTTGACGGTGGCCGTGCCCGGCGCGGCGGCCGGAGCCGAGGAAACCCGCACCGGCTCGACGCGGCTGTCTCCGTAGAAGACTTCGGCCTGCAGGCACAGCGCCGAGGTGTCGCCGGGCGCATCGAGTTCCAGGGCGACGTTCAGCTCCAGGGGGCGTCCCAGCAGGGCCGCGCCTTGCGCGCGTCCCAGCGTGAGGGCCTGGCTGCCCGTGGCCGCCAGCCAGACGAGCGCGCCGAACGCGAGGCGCCGCGACTGCAGGAGTGACTTCATGGAATGGCGGCCATTCTTGCACAGCACTACAGCGCTCCCGCTGACACGCTGCCGGATAATCCCTGCATGCAAACCCAGTACAAGACCGTCGGCGTCGTGGGCGCCGGCGCCATGGGCCGGGGCATCGCCCAGATCGCCGCCCAGGCCGGCAGCACCGTCAAGCTCCATGACGTGCAGCCCGAAGCAGTCGCCAAGGCGCTGCAGGACATCGGCAGCCAGTGGGACCGCCTGCTGGAGAAGGGGCGCATGGACGCGGACGCGGTCACCGCCTGCAAACGGCGCCTGGTGGCGGCTTCAGCGCTGCAGGACCTGGCCGGCTGCGATCTCGTGATCGAGGCCGTGGTCGAGCGCCTGGACGTGAAGAAAAGCCTGTTTGCCCAGCTGGAAGGCATCGTGGCGCCCGGCGCGGTGCTCGCGACCAACACCTCGTCGCTCCCGGTCACCGCGATCGCCGCCGGCCTGCAGCGGCCCGAGCGCTTCGCCGGCTACCACTTCTTCAACCCCGTCCCGCTGATGAAAGTGGTGGAGGTGGTCGCGGGCCTGAAGACGGATCCCGATGTCTGCCAGGGCCTGGCCGCCTACGCGCGCGAGATGGGGCACACGCCGGTGCAGGCCCAGGACACGCCCGGTTTCATCGTCAACCATGCGGGCCGCGGCTTCGGCACCGAGGCCCTGCGCATCGTGGGCGAAGGCGTCACGGACTTCGCGACCATCGACCGCATCCTCAAGGACCAGGCCGGCTTCAAGCTGGGCCCCTTCGAGCTGATGGACCTCACGGCCCTGGACGTCTCGCACCCGGTGATGGAATCCATCTACCGCCAGTACTACGACGAGCCGCGCTTCCGGCCCAGTGTCATCACGGCGCAGCGCCTGGCCGGCGGCGTGGTGGGACGCAAGGTGGGGGAAGGCTTCTACCGCTACCAGGACGGCAAGCCGCAGCTGCCCCCGGAGCCGCCGGTGCCCCAGGTGGACGAGATGCCGCCGGTCTGGGTGTCCACCCGGGCCGCGCGCCGGCAGGAGCTGTACCAGCTCCTCAAGGACCTGGGCGCGAAGATCGAGACCGGCCAATCGCCATCGATCAACGCCCTGACGCTGGTGGCCCCGCTGGGCTTCGACGTGACCACTGTCGCGGTGGTCGAACGGCTGGATCCCGCCCGCACCGTGGGCATCGACCTCCTGGTCGAGGACGCCGCCACCCGGCGGCGCGTGCTCGCCACCAACCCGGCCACCCGCGCCGACATGCGGGATGCGGCACACGCCCTGTTCGCGCGGGATGGCAAGGCGGTGAGCGTGATCCGCGATTCCGGCGGATTCGTCACCCAGCGCGTGGTCGCCACCATCGTTAACATCGCTGCCGACATCTGCCAGCAGCGCATCTGCAGCCCCCAGGACCTGGAGACCGCCGTCACCCTGGGGCTGGGCTATCCGCTGGGGCCGCTGGCCATGGGCAACCGCTGGGGACCGGCCAACATGCTCGAGGTGCTGTTCAACCTGCAGACGGTCTACGGCGACCCGCGCTACCGCCCCAGCCCCTGGCTGCGCCGCCGCGGCGCGATCGGCCTGTCCTTGCTGCAGGAAGAGTCATGACATGCCCGCCGAACTGAAAAGCACCAGCAGCGCCGGGACCATGGTCCTGACCATCAGCAACCCGGAGCTGCGCAACGCGCTCGGGCCCGAGATCTACGCCGCAGGCGTGGAGGCGCTGAATGTCGCCGAGACCCACCCCGAGGTGCGCAGCGTCGTCATCACCGGTGAGGGCGGCATGTTCTGCGCCGGCGGCAACCTGCAGCGCCTGCAGGCCAACCGCCAGCAGCCGGCCGAGGTGCAGGCCCAGAGCATCGAGGGACTGCACAGCTGGATCGAGGCGATCCGCACGTTTCCCAAGCCGGTGATCGCCGCGGTCGAAGGCCCGGCGGCGGGCGCCGGGTTCTCGCTGGCGCTGGCCTGCGACTTCATCGTGGCCGCCCAAGACGCCGTGTTCGTGATGGCCTACAGCAACGTGGCCCTGTCGCCGGACGGCGGCGCGACGTGGAGCCTGGCCCGGGCGATGCCGCGCCAGCTCGCCAGCGAGCTGCTGATGGGCGGCGAGCGCATAGGCGCCCGGCGCCTGCATGAGCTGGGCGTGGTGAACCACGTCACCGCGCCTGGCACCGCGCTCGACGAAGCGCTGGCCCTGGCCCAGCGCCTCAATGCCAAGGCCCCGAATGCGCTGGCCAGCATCAAGGAGCTCATGAACGAGGCCACGGGCGCGAGCCTGACGCGCCAGCTCGCGTCCGAACGCGACCACTTCGTGAAGAACCTGCACCACCCCAACGGTGGCATCGGCATCGAGGCCTTCCTGGCGCGGCGCAAGCCCGACTACCGCTGAGCCGCGGCGCGGCGCCCCCATCAGTCTTTCAGGTGACAACCCTGAGCAATGCCGCGGGTCCCCCGCGCGACAATCGTCCGCACTCCAGTCACTCACAAGACACGGGCATGGACGATCCCATTCTTACCATTGAAGAACGCGAAGCGATCAACGCGGGCCGGTGGTTCTCGTCGCTGTCGCCCTCGCTTCGCCACGACATACTTCGATGCGCCTACGTCAAACGCTACAAGGACGGCGACCTGATCGCCGCCCGCGGCGACCCGCCCGAGGAGTGGATCGCCTGCGCCCGGGGCGCGGTGCGCGTGAGCTCGACCTCGGTGTCGGGCAAGCAGATCACGCTGACCTACGTGGAGCCGGGCATCTGGTTCGGCGACGTGGCCATCTTCGACGGCGACCGGCGCACGCACGACGCCTATGCCCATGGCGACACCACCATCCTGTGCGTGGCCAAGGCCGACTTCCGCAAGATCCTGGCCACGCACGTGGAGCTGTACGAGGCCATGCTGCGGCTGCACGCGCGGCGCATCCGCCAGCTGTTCGGCCTGGTCGAGGACCTCAACACCCTGCCCCTGCGGGCGCGGCTGGCCAAGCAGCTGGTGCACCTGGTGCGCAGCTACGGCGTGCCCTCGCTGTCCGACGGGCGCGAGCTGCGCATCGGCCTCCACCTGGCGCAGGAAGAGCTCGCCCAGCTGCTGGGCGCCTCGCGCCAGCGCGTCAACCAGGAACTCAAGGCCATGGAGCGCGAGGAGGTGATCCGCATCGAGCCGGGGGGCCTGCTGGTGCGCAACCGCGAGGCCCTGATGCGCATCGCCGAGGCCGATCACTGAATCCATGAGCAATTACGACCATTTCATCGGCACGCGGCCGGTCTCGGACAAGCACGCGTTCGACACCGCCGCCCTGTCGGCCTGGCTGGAGCAGCACCTCGAGGGTTTCCGCGGCCCGCTGACGGTGGAGATGTTCAAGGGCGGCCAGTCCAACCCCACCTACAAGCTGGTCACGCCCACGCAGGGCTACGTGATGCGGGCCAAGCCGGGCCCGGTGGCCAAGCTGCTGCCTTCGGCCCACGCGGTGGAACGCGAGTTCGCGGTGATGCGCGGCCTGCAGGGCACCGGGGTGCCGGTGCCGCGCATGCATTGCCTGTGCGAGGACGAGTCCGTCATCGGCCGCGCCTTCTACGTCATGGAGTTCATGGAAGGCCGCGTGCTGTGGGACCAGGCCCTGCCTGGGATGACGCCCGCGCAGCGCGGCGAGATCTACGACGAGATGAACCGCGTGATCGCGGCGCTGCACACCGTCAGGTTCGCCGAGCGGGGCCTGGCCGACTATGGCAAGCCCGGCAACTACTTCGAGCGCCAGATCGGGCGCTGGAGCAAGCAGTACAAGGCCTCGGCCGATGGGGCGGGCCCCCTGTCGCAGCCGATCCCCGCCATGGAGAAGCTGGTCGAGTGGCTGCCCTCGCACATCCCGGCGGCGGCCCGCGACGAGAGCCAGGTGGCCATCGTCCACGGCGACTACCGGCTGGACAACCTCATGTTCCACCCGACCGAGCCGCGCGTGATCGCCGTGCTGGACTGGGAACTGTCCACCCTGGGCCACCCGCTGGCCGACTTCAGCTACCACTGCATGGCCTGGCACATCCCGCACAGCCTTTCGCGCGGCATCGGCGGGCTGGACCATGTGTCGCTGGGCATCCCCACCGAGGACGAGTACATGCGCCGCTACTGCGAACGCACGGGCCTGTCCACGGTGGCGGGCCTGAAGGCCGACTGGAACTTCTACATGGCGTACAACATGTTCCGCATCGCCGCCATCCTGCAAGGCATCGCCAAGCGGGTGGAGGCCGGCACCGCCTCCAGCGCCCAGGCCGCCGCCTCGGGCGCGGGCGCCAAGCCCATGGCCGACCTGGCCTGGCAATTCGCGCAGCGCGCCTGAAACCCCCTCCCCCATCGGAAGACACCATGGACTTCGACTACTCCCCCAAGACCAAGGAACTCCAGGCCAGGCTCCTGAAGTTCATGGATGACCACATCTATCCCCACGAGAAAACCTACGACGAGCAGCAGGCCGCCAACACCAGGGCCGGCAACCGCTGGGTGCCGCTGCGCATCATCGAGGACCTCAAGCCCAAGGCGCGCGCGGCCGGCCTGTGGAACCTGTTCCTGCCGGTGGACAGCGCCCATGCCTCGGGCTACGAG
>CAZZAW010000116.1:5360-7724 GCA_964652405.1 uncultured Ramlibacter sp. | reverse complement strand
ACGAGGTGCGCGGCATCAACCGCGTGACCTACGACGTGAGCTCCAAGCCGCCGGCCACCATCGAGTGGGAGTGAACGGGCCGCCTAGGCCCAACACCTAGCGCTCCTAGGCAATTTGCCTAAAGGCGGGCGCGCGGCGGTTCCTAAAGTGGCAGCACAACAGCAAGCCACGACGGAGATCCGCATGCTCAGCCCGCCCTTCCTGGAACACGAGTCCCAGGGTTTCGACGTCCTGACCGACAACTACCTCGCGCCGGTGCTCCGGGACGAGCGCTACGACCGCATCGTCCGCACCGCGATGCGGCTGCTGCAGATCCCCATGGCCTTCATGGCCGTGGCCGAAGGCGATTCGCAGTGGCTGCGTTCCGTGCAGGGCTTGCCCGCCCACCAGACCGGGCAGGCCCTGGCCTTCTGCGACCCCCACATCCTGCAGGGGCGGGTACTGATGGTGCCGGACGCCAGCGCCAACCCGCTGTACTGGCACAACCCGCTGGTGACCGGCGGGCCCTGCGTACGCTCGTTCCTGGCGGTGCCCCTGACCCGCAGCAACGGCGTGCATGGCGGCACGCTGTGCGCGCTCCACAACGAGCCGCGGGCCTTCCGGGCGCCCGACGTGCTGGCCTTGCAGGACCTGGCGCGGCTCGCCGAAGCCGAACTGCGGCTGGACGCGCTGACGACCGTGCACAAGCGGGTGGTGGCGCGGACCGGACAGCTGGAACGGCGCGTGCGCATGCTGGCCAAGGGCGCCGCCCCGGCCTGAGCGGCGCGGGCCCGCCCGCGCGACAATCGGGCCCATGTACCTGCCTCCCCAGTTCAAGTCCAGCGACCCCGCCGTGGCGGCGGAGCTGATGCGGGCCCACCCCTTCGCCAGCCTGGTGTCGGTGGACGACGAGGGCCTGCCTTTCGTCACGCACCTGCCGCTGCACCTGGAAGAGCGGCCCCAGGGGCTGGTGCTGCTGGGGCATTGCGCGCGGCCCAACCCGCACTGGCGCTACCTGGAGCAGCGGCCCCGGGCGCTGGTGACTTTCCTGGGGCCGCACGGCTACCTGTCCCCCAAGGTGTATCCCGACCTGCAGCGGGTGCCCAGCTGGAACTACCTGGCGGTGCATTGCACGGTGCAGGCCACGCTGGTGGACGACCCGCTCGCCAAGGACAGGCTGCTGAAGAAGCTGATCGGCGACCACGAGCCGCCCTACGCCGAGCAGTGGCGCGGCCTGGACGAGGAGTTCGCGCACAAGCTGCTGCGCGGCATCATGGCCTTCGAGCTGGCCGTGACCGAAGTGCAGTGCAAGCTCAAGCTGAACCAGCACCGGCCGGAGTCGCACCAGGCGCTGCGCGCCGCCTATGCCCAGGGCAGCGAGGGCGAGCGCGGGCTGGCCGCCTGGATGGACCGGCTCGGGATGGGCAAGTTTTCAGCGGCCTAGCCCACGTCTGTCGGGCGCAGGCTGCTATGGAAATGCTAGCAAACACCGAGGATGCGGGGTTCATGCGCCTGGCGCTGGAGGAGGCGGCCCGCGCATCAGCAGCCGGTGAGGTGCCGGTCGGTGCGGTCGTCGTCCGGGCAGGGCAGGTGATCGCGACCGGCCGCAACGCTCCCGTGACCAGCCACGACCCCACCGCGCACGCCGAGATCGTGGCGTTGCGGGCCGCAGCCCAGGCGCTGGGCAATTACCGCCTGGACGGCTGCGACCTGTACGTGACGCTGGAGCCCTGCGCCATGTGCGCCGGCGCCATGCTCCACGCGCGGTTGCGCCGGGTGGTCTATGGCGCCCCCGATCCCAAGACCGGCGCCGCCGGCTCGGTGGCCGACCTGTTCACCAACCACCGCCTGAACCACCGCACGGCCGTGACGGGCGGGGTGCTGGCCAGCGAGTGCGGCGCACTGCTGGCGGGTTTTTTCCAGCAGCGCCGCCAGGAGAGCCGCATGACCCAGACCCCCTTGCGCGAGGACGCGCTGCGCACGCCGGACGACCGGTTCGCCGGCTTGCCCGGCTACCCCTGGCAGCCGAACTACCTCAGCGACCTGCCGTCCCTGGCCGGGCTCCGCCTGCACTACCTGGACGAGGGGCCCCGCGAATCACCCCGCACCTGGCTCTGCCTGCACGGCAATCCCGCCTGGAGCTACCTCTACCGCAAGATGATCCCGGTGTTCGTCGCCGCGGGTGACCGGGTGGTGGCGCCGGACCTGGTCGGCTTCGGCAAGAGCGACAAACCCAAAAAGGACGGCGCGCACACCTTCAGCTGGCACCGCCAGGTGCTGCTGGAGTTCGTGGAGAGGCTGGACCTGCGGGGGGTGGTGCTGGTGGTGCAGGACTGGGGCGGGCTGCTCGGGCTGACCTTGCCCCTGGAGGCGCCCGGCCGCTAC
>CAZZAW010000116.1:0-5260 GCA_964652405.1 uncultured Ramlibacter sp. | reverse complement strand
TGCCCGTCATGCAGGCCCTGCGCAAGCAGATCCGCGGCTGCCCCGAGCCGCTGGTGTTGGAGCAGGCGGGCCACTTCGTCCAGGAGCATGGCCAGCCGGTGGCCGAGCACGCGGTGGGATACTTCACCCCGTGACCGCCCCCCGCATCTACATCTTCTCCCCCTCCAGCGCCATCCGCGACAAGTCGGTGATCCGGCGCGGGGTGGCCCGCCTCGAGGCCCTGGGCTATGACGTCGAACTCGACACCGCCGCGCTCGCCACCCACATGCGCTTTGCCGGCGACGACGAGACCCGGCTGGCCGCCATCCACAGGGCGGCCGACAGCGGCGCGGACGTCGCGCTGATCACGCGCGGCGGCTACGGGCTCACCCGCCTGCTGCCGCACATCCGCTACAAGGCGGTGGGCAAGGCCATCCACCGGGGCCTGCGCTTTGTGGGGCTGAGCGACTTCACCGCGTTCCAGAACGCGGTGCTGGCCGAAACCGGCGAGGTCACCTGGTCCGGCCCGGCCCTCGGCGAGGACTTCGGTGTCGAGGGCGAGCCCGACGACGTGATGCAGGCCTGCTTCCAGGACCTGGTCAGCGGGCAGGGGGAGGGCGCCGGCTGGCAGTTGCCCAAGCCGGAGACCACGCCGGCGCCTGTCGAGCTGTCGGGCGTGCTCTGGGGCGGCAACCTCGCCATCCTCGCGTCACTGGCGGGAACGCCCTGGATGCCCAAGGTCAGGGGCGGCATCCTGTTCCTGGAGGACGTGCATGAGCATCCGTACCGCGTCGAACGCATGCTGACGCAGCTTCTGTACGCCGGCGTGCTGAAGAACCAGAAGGCCATCCTGCTCGGGCACTTCACCAACTACAAGCCGGCGCCGCACGACAAGGGCTTCAAGCTGCAGACCGTGGTGGAGTGGCTGCGCCGCCAGGTGAAGGCGCCGGTGTTCACCGGCCTGCCGTTCGGGCATGTGCCCACCAAGGTGGCGCTGCCGGTCGGCGCCAAGGTGCACCTGGCCGTGGAAGGGCGGGACGCTTTCGTGCTGTGGGGGCACCGGCACTGAGGCCGGTGGAGATCAGCCCACCAGGGGGCTGGGACGCGAGTTCAGGCTGCCGGGCAGCAGGCCCTGGAACATGTGGGTGATGGACTGCACCTTCTCGCGGGCCTTCATTTCGCCGTGCAAGGTGGCCAGCGCGGCCATCAGGTCGCCCCGGAGGTACCAGAGGGCCTGGATGTCGTTGGCGTAGCGGATGCGGCGCGTGACTTGGGGGAACTGCCGCGGGCCGGCTTCACCCAGCAGCGCGAGCATGGATTCGCGGATGTCCTCGGCGCTGCTTTCCAGCGTGGACTCGGACGGGGCGACAGGGTTGCCCAGCAACCCATAGATGCTGCTTCGAAGACTGTGTTTGAACCAGCGCATATGTCGATTTTTGTCCCAACGGGTACAGATTCGTCAGCGGAGGTGACAAGGTATGCGCCCGACCGGCAAACGGCAAGTGAAAACAGTGAATTAGTTAACGGAAAACAACAGGGAAAATCAACGACTTGGTAACCAAACGTCAAGTTGTTTCTGGTTGTTGCGCCGCGTAGGTTCTTCGTTCCCGCCCGCAGCAAGACGCCAAAAACGTCAGGCGGCCTTGGCTGGGCGGGCTTTGGGCGCGGGTTTCGCAGACCCCGCCGTCCGGCTGCGCTGGCCGGCCAGTGCCTCGCGCTGGGCCGCATCGATCAGCGCGTCCGCCATCCACAGCACCGTGCGCTCCATCTCCCGGTCGCTCACGCCCCAGATGTCCTTGAGGATCACGTACGACTCGATGCCGTAGATCACCGAGAGGGCCTTGTGCAGCCGCTCACGCGAGGCCTTGGGCAGTTGCGCCGACAACGGCGCGATCGCGTGCTGCAGGATGCGGACGCGGTGGCCCCGCCGGTACGGCTCTTCCTCCAGCAGGCCCGCGCGCTCCAGCGCCCACTGCTCCAGGGCGAGCTGCGCCGCGGCTCGCAGCTGCGGCTCGAACTCCTTGAAGCGCGGGAAGGTGGTCCTGAAAAGCTCGTGCACGCGCTCGCGGCCGCCGCGGCTGTCGTCGGCAAGCTGCCGCACCGGCCCGAGCGAGGCGTCGATCACGGTCGTGATGAGCGCGCTGCGGCTCGGGAAGTAGCGGTACGCGGTGGCACGCGACACGTTGGAGCGCACCGCGAGCTCAGCAACGGACGGGATGTGGCCGCTCTGCTGGATGAGCGACATCGCCGTGTCCACGAGTAGTTTGAAAGTTGCAGCCTTCACGCCGCGCGTGGGCGGCACCGAGGGTTCGCTGGGCTGGTGTCTGGAACGGGGCAAGGGTATGTCCTGAGCGCGTGGGGCGCCGCGCCACCTTGCGGTGTGCGGCCATGTGCGTATCATGGATCAAAAAAATCGAGACACAAGTCTCATTTTCAAGCAGGCGTCTCAAAGGGCAGTCCAGCGCATCGCCCGGGAAGCCGTACAAGGAGACAAGCGATGCGTCTGGCCAGTTGGAGCTGGGGCGGCCGCCCGCATGCGGGCATCGTGTCCGCCGACGGCAGCGAAGCCACGCCCCTGGCGGTGGCGGATCCTTCACGCGGCGTGCTGGACATCCTGCGCCGGCTGGTCGAGGGAGAGGGCCTCCCGCGAGAAGCCGGTCCCCGGCTCCCGGTCTCGGCCGTCACCCTGCGCGCGCCGCTGCCGCGCCCCCGCCGCAACCTGTTCTGCATAGGCCGCAACTACCGCGCCCACGCTGCCGAACTGGCGACCACGGTGTTCCGCGAGAGCCTGCCGGAGAAGGACGCCTGGCCCATCGTGTTCACCAAGTTCCCGGAGACGGTGATCGGGCCGTACGACACGGTGCGCCTGCCCGCGCCCGGCATCACCACGCAGATCGACTACGAATCCGAACTGGCCGTGATCATCGGCCGCGGCGGGCGCGACATTCCGCGCTCGCGCGCCATGGAGCACGTGTTCGGCTACACGGTGGTCAACGACGTGAGCGCCCGGGACATCCAGGTGCGCCACCAGCAATGGGTGCTGGGCAAGAGCTTCGACACCTTCTGCCCCATGGGGCCCTGGATCGTCACGGCGGACGAACTCGATGGCCGCGACGTGCGGGTGCGCGGCTGGGTGACCCGCCGCGGCGGCGAAACCGAGCTTCGCCAGGATGGCCGCACGCGGGACATGATCTTCGACATCCCGACCATCATCGAAACCTGCTCGCGTGGCATCACGCTCCAGCCGGGCGACATCATCGCCACCGGCACGCCCTCCGGCGTGGGCATGGGCTTCAATCCTCCCCGGTGGCTGGGCCCCGGCGACGTGTTCCGCGTGGAGATCGACGGCATCGGCGCCATCGAGAACCGCTTCGAGCTGGGCTGAACCATGGCGCTGCACTGGGTCGACCGTGTCGCGGTGGAAGAGGAAGGGCAGGGCGAGCCCCTGGTCTGCCTTCATGGCCTGGGCGGCAGCTCGAACACCTGGACGGCCGTGATGCCGGCGCTCGCGCGGTACCGCGTCGTGCGCGTCGACCTGCCCGGCAGCGGCCGGTCGCCTGCGGGCAACGGGCCGCTCTCGATCACCCGGCTGGCGGACTGCGTGCGAGCGGTGTGCCACCACCTGAACATCGGCCGGGCCCATGTCGTCGCGCACTCGATGGGAACCATCGTCGCGCAGCACCTGGCCGCGGACCACGCGGGCCTGGTGCGAAGCCTCACGCTGTTCGGCCCGCTGCTCGCACCACCCGACGCAGCCCGCACCAACATCCGTGCCCGCGGCGCGAAGGCCCGCGCCGAGGGCGCCGCCGGCATGCAGGACATTGCGGACACCCTGGTGAAGGCGTCCACCTCCGCCGATTCGCGCGAGCGCGTCCCCGCAGCAGCCGCCTTCGTGCGCGAGAGCCTGATGCGCCAGGACCCGGAGGGTTATGCACGCAGCTGCGAGGCCCTGGCCGACGCCAAGCCTGCGGCGGTGGCCAACATCCAGGCACCCACGCTGCTGGTCACCGGGGACGAGGACGTGGTGGCTCCTCCGCAATCCGTGCGGGCCATGGCCGAGAAGTTCACCGGCAGCCGTGCCGGCGCCCAGGTGGTGGTGTACAGCCGCTGCGGCCACTGGACCCCCATCGAACGCCCGCAGGAATGCATGCGCGAGCTCGCGTCCTTCCTGCCCTCCCAACGCTAGGAGTTCCCATGGCCGACGTGCTGTTCACGAATGCGCGCATCTTCGACGGCTCCGGCGAGCAGCCCTTCACCGGCGACGTGCTGGTGCAGGGCAACCGCATCGCCCGGGTGCAGCGCACCGGCTGGGGCGCGCGCTCCATGCCGACCATCGGCGTGCCGGTGGTAGACGCCGCAGGGGCCTTCCTCATGCCCGGCATGGTGGAGGCGCACACGCATTTCTCCTGGAACGACCAGCCCAGCCTGGATTCCATCCAGCGCATGCCGCCGGAGGAGCACATCCTCTGGTGCGCGAGTGTCGCCAGGACCTACCTGGACATGGGCTGGACGTCCTGCGTGGGCGCCGCGACCGCCAAGCCACGGCTGGACGTCGTCATCCGCAACGCGATCAACGACGGCACCATCATCGGCCCGCGCTACCTGGCGGCCAGCCAGGAGATCACGGTGCCGGGCGGCCTGGGCGACACCACCCAGCCGCACCTGCCGCAGCCGGAGTTCGCCTTTGGCGCCGTCGTCAGCGGCGCGGAGGAAATGCGCCGGTGCGCGCGCATGTTCGCCAAGTACGGCGTCGACACGCTCAAGATCAACCTCTCCGGCGAGTCGATCACGGGGATGCCCAGCTCGATGTCGCAGTTCACCGAGGAAGAGGTCCGCACCTGCGTCGAGGAGGCCAAGGTGTGGGGCAAGCGGGTGGCGGCCCACGCGCGTTCCACGCACTCCATCAAGCAGTGCGTACGCCTGGGCATCGAGGTGATCTACCACGCCAGCTTCGCCGACGAGGAGGCGCTGGACCTGCTGGAGCAGCACAAGCGCGAGCACTTCATCGCGCCGGGCCTGGCCTGGCTGATCAACACCTGCCACAACGCGAGCGAGTACGGCATCACGCCGGAGGTGGCGCGCAAGATGGGCTACGTCGAGGAGCTGGAAGCCGCCATCGAGAGCATGAAGGCGCTGCGCCGCCGCGACGTGCGCATCCTGCCCGGCGGCGACTACGGCTTTGCCTGGACGCCGCACGGCAGCAACGCCAAGGACCTGGAGTACTTCGTGAAGTACCTGGGCATGTCCACCATGGAGGCGCTGCTGTCGGCCACGGCCTGGG
>CAZZAW010000115.1:3582-7798 GCA_964652405.1 uncultured Ramlibacter sp. | reverse complement strand
CTGCAGTACAGCGCCACCGGAACCGGCGGCACGTTCGGGCAGGCGTTCCAGCCCGGCACGGCCTGGCCGCGGGTGACCTATTCCAGCTTCACTCGCGCCATGGACTACCAGGCCGGAGCCCTGCGCGAGGAGTACGCCCGCTCACGGGCCGAGCCGGCCGGCGGCGGCGCCCTGCCGCTGATGGGCCTGGGCGAACAGCGGGTCACGGGCTGGCTGAGCGGAACCCACGCGTGGAACATGGCGGGCCCCGCCCCCACGCCGGTCCCCCTCGCCCTGGACGGCCGCATCCACGACCTGTGGACCTCCCCGCATGGCGTGCTCAAGGCTGCGGCCCGCAACAAGGCCGCGGTCCGCCGCGAAGGCGGCAAAACAGTGCTGAGTTTCACCGAGCCGGGCCGCTTCCGCGCGGCGGCCTGGATAGGCGCCGACGGACTGGTGGAGCGGGTCGACTCCGTGCTGCCGAACCCGGTGCTGGGCGACACGCCCACGGTGACCCTGTACTCGGACTACCGTGACCACGGCGGCGTGAAGTTCCCGGCCCGCATCCGCCAGACCCAGGGCGGCCACCCGGTGTTCGACCTGCAGGTCACCCAGGTCCAGGCCAACGTGCCGCTGGAAGCCGCCGTGCCGGCGCTGGTCCAGGGGTTTGCCGAACGGGTGGTGGCCGAAAAGGTGGCCGACGGCGTCTGGTTCCTGGCCGGCGGCTCGCACAACAGCGTGCTGATCGAGATGAGCGACCACCTGATGCTGGTGGAAAGCCCGCTGTACGACGGCCGGGCCCTGGCAGTGCTGGCCGAAGCCCGGCGGCTGGTTCCCGGCAAGCCGGTCCGCTGGGTGGTGAACTCGCACCACCACTTCGATCATTCGGGCGGGCTTCGCGCCGCGGCCGCGGAAGGCGCCACGCTGGTGACCAGCGAGCAGGCCCGCCCCTGGTTCGAGCAGGCGCTGGCGACGCCCAACGGCATCAGCCCGGACGCGCTGGCGCGTTCAGGCCGCAAGGCCAGCGTGCAGGGCGTGAGCGGCCGCCGCACCTTCGGCGACGCGATGCGCACGGTGGAAGTCCATGCCATCGAGGACAGCATCCACGCCCAGGGCTTCAACATGGTCTGGCTCCCGCGCGAGCGCCTGCTGATCCAGGGTGACGCGTTCACGCCGGGGGCGCCGAATGCGCCGGCGCCCGCCCAGCCCAATGCGAATCACGTCAACCTGGTGCAGAACATCGCCCGGCTCCGGCTGGACGTGGACCGCATCCTGCCGCTGCACGGGCGCATCGTGCCGGTGGCAGAGCTGTACACCGCGGCCGGCCGGCGTCCCTAGCCCGCCGACCGGGCGCGGCGCCGGTCCAGGAAGGCCTGCAGCTCGCCGACCACGCCCTTGCGGAAGGCCAGCACGCACACCACGAAGATCGCGCCGATGATGACCGTGACCCAGGCGCCCACCTTGTCGGCCAGCAGGTTCTGCAGGCCGATGATGAAGCCGGCGCCGAACACCGGCCCGAAGAAGGTGCCCACCCCGCCCAGCAGTCCCATCAGGATCACCTCGCCCGACATGGACCAGTGCACGTCGGTCAGCGAGGCGAAGCCCATGACGATGGTCTTCAAGCCGCCGGCCAGGCCCGACAGCGCCGCGGACAGCACGAAGGCCAGCAGCTTGTAGCGGTCGACCGTGTAGCCCAGCGAGGTGGCGCGCGGCTCGTTCTCGCGGATCATCTTGAGCACCTGGCCGAACGGCGAGGTGACGATGCGCAGGATGCCCAGAAAGCAGGCCACGAAGATCGCCAGCACCACGTAGTACATGGTGATGTCCGAGGCCAGCGGCAGCACGCCGAACAGGGCGCCTCGCGGCACGCCCTGCAGGCCGTCCTCGCCGCCCGTGAAGGGCGCCTGCAGGCAGACGAAGAACACCATCTGCGCCAGCGCCAGCGTGACCATGGCGAAGTAGATGCCCTGGCGGCGGATGGCGACCAGCCCGAAGATGAGGCCCAGGCCGCCGCCGGTGACGATGCCGGCCAGCAAGCCCAGCTCCGGCGTCCAGCCCTGGGCCTTGACGAACCAGCCGGTGATGTACGCGGCCATGCCGAAGAACGCGGCGTGGCCGAACGAGAGCAGGCCGGTGAATCCCAGCAGCAGGTTGAAGGCGCAGGCGAACAGGGCGAAGCACAGCAGCTTCATCGCGAACACCGGGTAGACGCCCAGCGCGGGCGCCGCGAGGGCCAGGCCCAGCAGGACCAGGTACGCGATCTTGGCACCGCGCCCCATGCCGGAAGCCGGCTGTGGCACGGAGGAAGCGGGCGCCTGCTGCAGGGCGCCGGCGGTGGTGGCTTGCGGCGAGCTCATGTCAGGCCTCCTTGCCGAACAGGCCGGCGGGACGGACCATCAGGACGATGGCCATGATGACGAACACGACCACGCTGGACGCCTCGGGATAGAACACGCGGGTGAAGCCTTCCACCACACCCAGCAGCAGGCCGGTGATCACGGAGCCCAGGATGGAGCCCATGCCGCCGATCACGACGACGGCGAACACCACGATGATGATGTTGGAGCCCATGAGCGGCTGCACCTGGTACACGGGGGCGGCCAGCACGCCGGCCAGGGCCGCGAGGGCGGCGCCGGCGCCGTAGGTGAGCATCACCATCACCGGCACGTTCACGCCGAAGGCCTGCACCAGCTTGGCATTCTCGGTGCCGGCGCGCAGGTAGGCCCCCAGGCGGGTGCGCTCGATCAGGAACCAGGTGCCCAGGCAGACCACCAGGGAGGCGACCACCACCCAGGCGCGGTACTTGGGCAGCACCATGAAGCCGAGGTTGAGGGCGCCGGACAGGGCATCCGGCACCGGGTAGGACTGGCCCGAGACGCCGTACTGGTCGCGGAAGATGCCTTCCAGGATCAGCGCCAGGCCGAAGGTGAGCAGCAGGCCGTAGAGCGGGTCCAGCCCGTACAGCCGCTTGAGCATGCTGCGTTCGATGACCACGCCCAGCGCGCCCACCATCAGCGGCGCCAGCAGCAGGGCGAACCAGTAGTTCACGCCCCACTTGTCGAGCATGATCCAGGCGGCGAACGCGCCCACCATGTACAGGGCGCCATGGGCGAAGTTGACGATGTCCAGCAGCCCGAAGATGACCGCCAGGCCCAGGCTCAGCATGGCGTAGAAGGCGCCGTTGACCAGCCCGAGCATGAGCTGCCCGAGGAAGGCCTGGATGGGGATGCCGAAGATCTCAGTCATGGGAGTGCGTTCGCAAAACCGGCCCCGCGCGGGGGCCGGTCGGCTGGTTTCAGGTCCGGGTTACTTCCAGGCCGGGCACTTGGTGTCGGCCTTGGTGGTCCAGGCTTCCTCGCCCTTGAGCACCTGCACCACGTTGTAGTAGTCCCAGGGCTCGGTGGACTTGTCCGGCGACTTGACCTGCATCAGGTACATGTCGTGGATCACGCGGCCGTCGGCGCGGACGTAACCGTTCTTCATGAACACGTCGTTGAACTTGGCCTTCTTCAGGTGGCCCAGCACCTTCTCGGGATCGTCGCTGCCCACGGCCTTGACCGCGTTCAGGTACTGCACGGTGGCCGAGTAGTCGGCAGCCTGCAGCGAGGAGGGCATGCGCTTCATCTTGTCGAAGAACTTGCGGGCCCAGGCACGGGTCTCCGGGTTCTGGTTCCAGTACCAGCTGTCCGTGAGGTACATGCCCTGGGTGGTCTTCAGGCCCAGCGAGTGGATGTCGTTGATGAACACCAGCAGGCCGGCGAGCTTCATCGACTTGGTGATGCCGAACTCGTTGGCGGCCTTGATCGAGTTGATCGTGTCGCCGCCGGCGTTGGCCAGGCCCAGGATCTCGGCCTTGCTGCCCTGCGCCTGCAGCAGGAAGGAGGAGAAGTCGCTCGCGTTCAAGGGCGCGCGCACGGAACCCACGACCTTGCCGCCTGCGGCCTCGACCACCTTGGTGGTGTCGCCCTGCAGCTGGTGGCCGAACGCGTAGTCGGCGGTCAGGAAGTACCAGCTCTTGCCGCCGGCCTTCACCACGGCGCCGCCGGTGCCCTTGGACAGGGCCACGGTGTCGTAGGCCCAGTGCAGGGTGTAGGGGTTGCACTGGTCATTGGTCAGAGCGGCCGTGGCGGCGCCCACCACGAGGAAGGGTTTCTTCTTTTCGGCCGCGACCTTGGCCATGGCCAGCGCGGTGCCGGAGTTGGTGCCGCCGATCAGCAGGTCCAGGCCCTGGGTGTCG
>CAZZAW010000115.1:0-3572 GCA_964652405.1 uncultured Ramlibacter sp. | reverse complement strand
CGTCGGGCTTGTTCTGGTGGTCGGCCGAGATCACCTCGATCTTCTTGCCGTTGATGGCGCCGCCCATGTCGGCGATGGCCATGCGGATGGCTTCCACGCCGCCCTGGCCGTCGATGTCGGCGTACACGCTCGACATGTCGGTGATGATGCCGATGCGGATGACGTCGCCGGAGTACTGCGCCATGGCAGGCGTGGCGGCGCCGAACAGGGCCGCGGCGGCGAGGGCGCCGGCGGCAAAGAGCTTCTTGGCTTTCATCTCAGGGTCTCCTTTGGAATAAAGCTTGGATGGGAAGGGATCAGACGCCCAGGAATTCCTGCAGCATCGCGGTATTGGCCTGCAGCTCGTGCTGCGCGAACTCGCGCACGACCTTGCCGTGCTCCATGACGTAGAACCGGTCGGCCAGCGGGGCGGCGAAGCGGAAGTTCTGCTCCACCAGCACGATGGTGTAGCCCTTGGCCTTGAGCGTGCGGATGGTCTCGGCCAGCTTCTGCACGATCACGGGCGCGAGGCCCTCGGAAATCTCGTCCAGGAGCAGCAGGCGTGCGCCGGTGCGCAGGATGCGGGCCACCGCCAGCATCTGCTGCTCGCCGCCGGACAGGCGCGTGCCCGGGCTGGACGCGCGCTCCTTCAGGTTGGGGAACATGTCGTAGATCTCGGCCACGGAGAGGCCACCGGCGCCCACCGTGGGGGGCAGCATCAGGTTTTCCTCGGCGGAGAGGCTGGCGAAGATGCCCCGCTCTTCCGGGCAGTAGCCGACGCCCAGGCGCGCCACGCGGTGCGGCGGCATCTTCACGGCTTCCTGGCCGCGGATGCGGATGGAGCCGGTGCGCGCGCCGGTCAGGCCCACGATCGCGCGCATGGTGGTGGTGCGGCCGGCGCCGTTGCGGCCCAGCAGCGAGACCACTTCGCCTTCGGCGACCGTCAGGTTCACGCCGTGCAGGACGTGCGATTCGCCGTACCAGGCGTTGAGGTTCTCGATGCGCAGGAATTCGGTGGAAGCCATGGTCAGTGCGCGCCTTGCAGCTCGGTATCGGCCGAGCCCATGTAGGCCTCGATCACCTGCGGGTTGCGGGAGACTTCCGCGTACGGGCCGTCGGCAATGACGGCGCCCCGTTGCAGCACGGTGATGCGGTCGGCGATGGAGGACACCACGTTCATGTTGTGCTCCACCATCAGGATGGTGCGGCCGGCCGACACCTTCTTGATGAGCTGGGTCACGCGGCTCACGTCCTCGTGGCCCATGCCCTGCGTGGGCTCGTCCAGCAGCATCAGCTCGGGCTCAAGCGCCATCGTGGTGGCGAGTTCCAGGGCGCGCTTGCGGCCGTAGGGCAGGTTGACCGTGAGCTCCTGGGCGAAGTCCTGCAGGTCGACCTGGGCCAGCAGTTCGGCTGCCTTGTCGTGCAGGTGGTAGAGCGACTTCTCTGGCTTCCAGAAGTGGAAGCTGGTGCCCAGGTTGCGCTGGAGCGCGGCGCGCACGTTCTCCAGCACGGTCATGTGGGGGAACACGGCGGAGATCTGGAACGAGCGCACGATGCCGCGGCGGGCGGTCTGGGCCGGCCTCTCGTGCGTGATGTCCACGCCGTTGTAGGTGATGCTGCCGCGGGTGGGCGGCAGGAACTTGGTCAGCAGGTTGAAGAAGGTGGTCTTGCCCGCGCCGTTCGGTCCGATCAGGGCGTGGATGTCGCCCCGGCGCACCTGCAGGTTGACATTGTTGACCGCGACGAAGCCCTTGAACTCCTTGGTCAGGTCCTTCGTCTCGAGGATGATCCCGTCAGCCAACACGCTCTCCTGCCGCAAAGGGCCCTGTGAAAGGATCGCAATGGTAGGAAGCCGTGCTGCAGTGCGGTAGGGGGTAAGACCTTAAGTAGTTTTGCGGCCCTGCCCAGGCTGTCAGAAGGCTGACTCAGGCCGGGGCCCGGGTCTGCAGCAGGGGCTGCGCGCGTGCGATCAGCTCTTCGGGGAAGGGGCAGGCCTTGCGTGCTGCCGTGTCCATGTGCACCCCGATGAGCGTGGTGACTGCGGACACCTCGCCGGTGTCCTCGTTGCGCATCTCGTGCTGGAACCGGATCTTCTTGCCCGCGAACTCGAGCAGGCGCGAGCGGACGCTGACCACGTCGCCGGCCTTGAGTTCGCGCTTGTACTCGATGTGCTGGTCCACCGCCGCCATGCCGCGGCCGTGGGCACGCAGGTAGGCCGGCGTGATGCCCACCCGCTGGAACAGGTTCCAGGTGGCCTCGTCGAACTTGCCCACGTACCACATCACGTTCATGTGGCCCACGTGGTCGCAATGCCAGGGGTAGACCGCGCCCCGGTAGGTGACCTCGTCCATCACATGTTCCGGCGGTACTGGCCGCCGACCTCGAACAGGGCGTTGGTGATCTGGCCCAGCGAGCACACCCGCACCGCTTCCATGAGCACCTCGAACACGTTGCGGTTCTCGATCACGGCCTGCTGCAGCCGCTGCAGCAGGGCCGGCGCCTGATCCGCATGCCGAGCATGGAAGTCCTGCAGCCGCTTGAGCTGGCTCTGTTTCTCGTCCTCGGTGGAACGGGCCAGCTCGAGCTTCTCGGGCACGGGGTCGCCGTGCGGGTTGCGGAAGGTGTTGACCCCGATGATCGGCAGCTCGCCGGTGTGCTTGAGCATCTCGTAGTGCATGCTCTCGTCCTGGATGCGGCCGCGCTGGTAGCCGGTTTCCATGGCGCCCAGCACGCCGCCGCGCTCGGCGATGCGCTCGAACTCGGCCAGCACGGCTTCCTCGACCAGCTCGGTCAGCTCCTCGACGATGAAGCTGCCCTGGTTGGGGTTCTCGTTTTTCGCCAGGCCCCACTCGCGGTTGATGATGAGCTGGATGGCCATCGCGCGCCGCACGCTGTCCTCGGTGGGCGTGGTGATCGCCTCGTCGAAGGCGTTGGTGTGCAGCGAGTTGCAGTTGTCGTAGATCGCGATCAGCGCCTGCAGCGTGGTGCGGATGTCGTTGAAGTTGATCTCCTGCGCATGCAGGCTGCGGCCGGACGTCTGGATGTGGTACTTGAGCTTCTGGCTGCGCTCGTTGGCCCCGTACTTCTCCTTCATGGCCACGGCCCAGATGCGGCGTGCCACCCGGCCCATGACGGTGTATTCCGGGTCCATGCCGTTGGAGAAGAAAAACGACAGGTTGGGCGCGAAGTCATCGATGTGCATGCCGCGCGCCAGGTAAGCCTCCACCAGGGTGAAGCCATTGGAAAGCGTGAAGGCCAGCTGGCTGATCGGGTTGGCCCCGGCCTCGGCGATGTGGTAGCCCGAGATGGACACCGAGTAGAAGTTGCGCACGTTGTGGTGCACGAAGTACTCGGCGATGTCGCCCATCACCTTGAGGCTGAACTCGGTGGAGAAGATGCAGGTGTTCTGGCCCTGGTCTTCCTTGAGGATGTCGGCCTGCACGGTGCCGCGCACGTTGGCCAGCACCCATTCGCGGATCTTCGCCGCCTCGGTGGCGGTGGGCTCGCGCCCGTTCTCCGCCTTGAACTTCTCCAGGTTCTGGTCGATGGCGGTGTTCATGAACATCGCCAGGATGGTGGGCGCCGGGCCGTTG
>CAZZAW010000114.1:0-7892 GCA_964652405.1 uncultured Ramlibacter sp. | reverse complement strand
GCCCGTGCCCGGCTTCCACCTGGGCGCCGGCTGCCTGTTCGCGCCCGGCCGCTTCGTCCAGGCCTTCCCCTACGACCCCTGGTTCTACTTCCACGGCGAGGAGCAGGCGCTGGCGGCCCGCCTCTACTCCCACGGCTGGGACATCTTCCACATGCCCGGCCTGCCCCTCCTCCACCTGTACAACACGCCGGACGCCGGCGTGCCCAGGCGCCCCTTGCACTGGGACCAGGCGCAGGACGCGGGACGCCCGGTCAGCTGGTGGGAACTGGAGCAGCGCTCGCGCCGGCGGCTGGCGCAGCTGGTGGCCGGCGAGGACCTCGGGGTCTACCGCCTGGGGCGGGACCGCACGATGGCGCAGTACGCGGCCTGGTGCGGCATCGACTACGCCGCCCGCACGCTGTCGCCGCAGGCTTACGAGCCGCTGCCGGTCGCCGGCTGAGACGCCGGCCCTTCCACCAGCGCCTGGGCCAGGCAAAGGTCGGCCCAGGCCTTGGCCTTGTCCGGCAGGTTGCGCAGCAGGTAGGCCGGGTGGTAGGTCACCACCACCGGCGCGCCGTTGTACTGGTGGGCGCGGCCGCGCAGCTTGCCGATCGGCTCCTGCGTCTGCAGCAGCGACTGCACGGCGAAGCGGCCCATGGCCAGGATGATGCGCGGCTGCAGCAGCTCCACCTGGCGGCGCAGGAAAGGCTCGCACTGCGCGACCTCCTCCGGCTCGGGGTTGCGGTTGCCGGGCGGCCGGCACTTGAGCACGTTGGCGATGTAGACGTTGCTGCTGCGGTCCAGGCCCAGCGAGCGCAGCATGTTGTCCAGCAGCTTGCCGGCCTGGCCCACGAAAGGCTCGCCCTGCAGGTCCTCGTTCTCGCCCGGCGCCTCGCCCACCACCAGCCAGTCGGCCTGGGTGTCGCCCACCCCGAACACCGTGTTGCGCCGGCCGTGGCACAGCTTGCAGGCCCGGCAGCCGGCCACCGTCTCGGCCAGCGCCTCCCAGTCCATGGACGCGAGGCCCGTGGGCCGGGCCGCGATCGGCTGCGCCGGGACAGCCGGAGCTTCAGACTCCAAAGCGGCCGTAGCCCGCACGGGGCGGGCGCGGGGCGCTATCACTTCAGGAGCATCCTCGACGACCGGCTGCGGCGCCGTCTCGGGCAGCCAGACCTGCACGCCCATCTCCGCCAGCATCGCGCGCTGCCGTGCGTCCAGTTCCAACGTCATAGTTTGAGGCTCATCACGACGGCGTCTTCGCGCCGCCCCGGGCCGTCGGGGTAGTAGTTCTTGCGCTCGCCCACGCGGCGGTAGCCCTGGCGCTCGTACAGCTGCTGCGCGCGCGTGTTGCTGGTGCGCACCTCCAGCCACAGCCACTGCGCGCCCTGGCCGCGCGACCACAAAGCCAGCGCCTCCAGCATCACCCGGCCCCAGCCCTGGCCCTGCGATCCGGGGGCCACCGTGATGTTCAGCAGGTGCACCTCGTCCACGCCCTTCATGGCCACGAAATAGCCCAGCACCTGCCCGCTCGCGGTCAGCATCTGCGCCTGGTAGCCCGAGCGCAGCGAATCCACGAAATTGCCGCGGCTCCAGGGGTGCGCGTACGCCGCCTGCTCGATGGCGAGCACCTCGTCCAGCCGGCCTTCGGTCATGGCCTCGAACTCGGCTTCCTGGGTGTCGAACACGGCGCTCATTCGAAAACCTCCGCTCTACGAGCTGCGGTGCTATGAGCCTTCGGAACGGCCGGGCGGCTCATGGCGCGGGGCTAGCGGCGCGCGCGGCCGCCCTTTCTTCGGTGGTCTGGGCCACTTTATCGCGGATGTAGAGCGGCAGGGCGCCCGCCGCCGGCACGGCCTCGCCCGCCGCCAGCAGCGCCGGCGCCAGCCGCAGCAGGGCGGCGGCTTCCGGCAGCGCTTCCACGCGCTGACCCGCCTGCGGCAGTCGGGCGCCGTAGGCCGCGAACACGTTGCCCGCCAGCGCCCAGCCGGGCGGCGCCTCCACCGCTTCGGGCGCGCCCAGCCGGAAGTCGCCCTGGCGGTGCCAGCGCGACCCGTCGAAGGCGTAAGCGGCCCAGTACACCTCGTCCATGCGCGCGTCCAGCAGGGCGACCACGCGGTCCACGCCGGCGTGGGCCCGCGCGGATTCGGCCACGGCCATCAGCGTGTCCACCGGCAGCACCGGAATCGCGGCGCCGAAGGCCAGGCCCTGCGCCACCGCGCAAGCGGTGCGCAGGCCGGTGAAGGAGCCCGGTCCGCGGCCGAAGGCCAGCGCATCGAGGTCGGCCAGTCCCAGCCCCGCCTCGGCCAGAAGCGCCTGGATGGCCGGGATCAGCGCCGCCGAGGCCTTGGGCCCGCCCTCCTCGCGGCGCTCGCGCCGCTGCGGGCCGGCGGGAGCGTCCCAGCCCAGCGCGATCGACAGGGTCTCGGTGCTGGTGTCGAAGGCGAGGAGGTTCACGGGCGGTGCGGGAGGAAAGCCCACCATTATCGAGCCGGGATAATCCGGCGATGCGTTCGCTCCTGCTCCTGGCGCTGGCCTGCTGCGGCCCGGTCCTCGCCCAGGCCCTCCCGCCCGAGGTCGACGCGGCCCTGGCCCGGGCCCGGCTTCCGCGCGAAGCGGTCACGCTGCTCGTGACCGAGGTGGACCCCAGGGCCTCCCCGCGCCTGAGCCACCGGGCCGACGTGCCCATCAACCCCGCCTCGGTCGCCAAGCTGGCCACCACCTTCGCCGCGCTCGAGCTGCTGGGGCCGGCCTACACCTGGACCACGCCGGTCTACGCCGACGGGCCGGTGCAGGCCGGCGTGCTGCAGGGCAACCTCTACCTCAAGGGCCAGGGCGATCCCAAGCTGGTGATGGAGCGCCTGTGGCTGCTGGTGCGCCGGCTGCAGGGCCTGGGCATCCAGCAGGTGGCCGGCGACATCGTGCTGGACCGCAGCGCCTTCGACGTGCCGCCCACCGACCCCGGCGCCTTCGACGGCGAGCCGCTGCGCCCCTACAACGCTGCGCCCGACGCCCTGCTGCTCAACTACAAGTCGGTAGTGCTCACCTTCACGCCGCAGGCCGGCACGGTGCGGGTGCAGGCCGAACCCCCGCTGGCCGGCGTGCAGTGGCCCCCGTTCGTGCCGCCGGCGCCGGGCGACTGCGGCGACTGGCGCGGCGCGCTCAAGCCCGACTTCAGCGATCCGCTGCGGCCGCGCTTCGCGGGCGGCTTGCCGGCGGCCTGCGGCGAGCGGGTGTGGCCGCTGGCCTTTCCCGATGCGCGCGGCTACGCGGCCCGCGCCGTGGCGGGCCTCTGGGCCGAGACGGGCGGGCGCCTGGCCGGCCAGGTGCGCGAGGGCCGGGTGCCGGCCGGGCTCAAGCCCTTGCTGGAACTGCAGTCGCCCACCCTCGCCGAGGTGGTGCGCGACGTCAACAAGTTCAGCAACAACGTGATGGCGCAGCAGCTCTTCCTCACGCTCAGCCTGCAGCACAAGGGCCTGGGCACGCTGGAAGGCTCGCGCGAGGTGCTGCGCGCCTGGTGGCGCGACCGCATCGGCGGCGAGGTGCCCACCTTCGACAACGGCTCGGGCCTCTCGCGCGACGAGCGCATCAGCGCGCAGCAGCTGGCGCGGCTGCTGCAGGTCGCCTGGGCATCCCCCCTGATGCCGGAGCTGGCGGCCTCGCTGCCGGTGACCGGCAGCGACGGCACCTTGCGCCGCACCCGCGGCCCCGGCCTGGGCGGCGCCCACCTCAAGAGCGGCAGCCTGCGCGACGTCTCGGGCGTGGCCGGCTACGTGCATGCCGCCAGCGGCAAGCGCTACGTGCTGGTGGCGATCGCCAACCACCCCAACGCGCACGGCATCCGCCCCGCGCTGGAGGCGCTGCTGGCCTGGACCGCGAAGGACCTCTGATGGGCGGCATCACCCTGACCGAGTGGCTGGGCTACGCGGCAGCCCTCCTGACCACCGCCAGCTTCGTGCCGCAGGCCTGGCTCACGTTCCGCACCCGCGACGTGAAGGGCATCTCCCTGGGCATGTACAGCGTGTTCGCCACCGGCGTGGCGCTGTGGCTGGCCTACGGGCTGATGCTGCGGGCCTGGCCGGTGGTGGCCGCCAACGCCATCACCCTGGCCCTGGCGCTGGCCATCCTGGCCATGAAGCTGCGCTTCCGCTGAGCGCGTCGCGCAGGTGACGCTGGCCGGGAAAACCCCGGCCCTGAGGTCGCGCTCAGCGCGAAAAGCCGCCGGTACGATGGTGTTCCAAATAGCACGACCGTACTTTTCACTGGAGACAAGCATGCAAAAACGACACCTGCTCACGGCCATCGCGGCGGCCGCCCTCCTGGCCGCCTGCGGCGGCGGCGGGGACAACGACACCCGCGGCCAGTTGCTGGAGGCGCCCCAGACCGTCACCACGCTGAGCGCGGCGCAGATCGACGCCGGCACGGCCTCGTCCGGCCTGCAGGCGCTGGCCGGCACCGCCCGCTGCGACGTGCGGGTGGTGGCGCTGAACTACGTGACCCCCGGGGTCAACAACGAGCCGGCCAACGCCTCGGGCGTGATGCTGGTGCCGGCCGGCGCCTGCGCCAGCGCCAGCCACCCGCTGGTGGCCTACGCCAAGGGCACCGACGTGCAGAAGCCGCGCACGCTGGCCAACCCCACGGATTCCGAGACCTTCCTGCTGGCCTCCATGTACGCGGCCCAGGGCTATGCGGTGGTCGCCACCGACTATCTGGGCTTCGCCAAATCCTCCTACACCTACCACCCCTACCTGCACGCCGACTCCGAAGCCAGCAGCGTGATCGACTCGATCCGCGCCGCGCGCAACGCCGCGGCGGCCCAGGGCGTGAGCCTGTCCGGCAAGGTGATGGTGACCGGCTACTCGCAGGGCGGCCACGCGTCCATGGCCGCGCACCGCGCGATCGAGCGCGACAACGCCGGCGAGATCAACCTGGTGGCCGGCGCCCACCTGGCCGGCCCGTACAACCTGTCGGGATCGATCCAGCTGCCCAACGCGATCGCGGGCTACCAGTTCTTCGTGCCGTACATCATCACTTCCTGGCAGAAGATCTACGGCGGCCTCTACAGCAGCGTCACGCAGGTGTTCAAGCAGCCCTATGCCGGCTACATCGAGAACCTGCTGCCCAGCCCCACGCTCACCTACACCACGCTGGTGACCAGCGGCACCCTGCCGGGCGGCACGCCCGAGCAGGCGCGCGACGCGGTGTTCCAGAGCGCCTACCTGGCCGACGTGCAGACCAACGCCAACCACCCGCTGGTGCAGGCCGCGCGCCGCAACGACCTGCTGAACTTCAGCCCGCGCGCCCGCACCCTGCTGTGCGGCGGCTCGGGCGACCCCACCGTGCCGCCGGCCGTGCACCAGGTGCCGGCCAAGGCCTTCTTCGACAGCCGCGGCCTGACCAACGTGACGTCGGTGGACGTGGACCCGGCCATCCGCGCCGCGTTCGGCGTGGGCGGCGCCGCGCCCACCGACCCCACCAGCGCGGCCTTCGCCACCTACTACGGCAACTACCACGGCAGCTACGAGCCGCCCTTCTGCCACGCGCAGGCCCGGGCCGTGTTCGAGACGGTGAAGTAACGCCACGAGCGGCGAAGCTACCCAAGTACAAAGGGCCCCTCGGGGCCCTTTGTTTCGTGTTGGAGCGTAGCGGTTTACCACCGTTCCTTCATCCGGTCGAACGCATAGTCGCCGAACAGGCGCTGCGCCACCGGCGTGAAGTACAGGCGGTCGGCGAACAGGTAGACCGCGGGGTCGATGCCCGGCAGCAGCGTGGAGGGCGTGCACAGCGCCGAGTTCACCTGGCCGGTGCCGGTGCCTATGCCCTGGCCTGCATCGGCCGAGGTGCAGGCGATGCTGGTCACGTCGCGCAGGCCGTAGCCCGCGGGCGCGGCGGTGACCAGGTTGAAGTACAGCGCGGCGTCCACGTAGAGCACGTTGGCGCCCAGGTCGACGATGGACACCAGCAGTTCGTCGTTGAAGCGGCCGCTCAGGTCGGTGAGCAGCGGCACCTGCGCCGTGGTGACGGCCCAGGGCGACTTGCCCAGGTTGTAGGTGCCGACCACGACCACGTGCTTGCCGCCGGCCTGCACCAGGCGGCGCACCTGCGCGCCCAGGTCGCGCGCGGCCTGGCGGATGTTGGCCGTGGCCTGCGCCTGGGTCTGGCGGCCTGCGTTCAGCGCCCCGACCTCGGCCACGATGTCCGAGATGCCGCCACTGACCACGATCACGTCGTTGGCGCCTATGGTCTGCGACCCCAGGAAACTGCTGACCTGCTCGGTGATGGTGGGCGTGGCCGCGTTGCCGGCGGCGTCGGGCTTGACCGTGACGCGGGCGCTGCCCGTGGCGTAGGACCAGCCGCCCGAGGCGGTGATGGCCATGGGCCGGGCGTAGCGGCCGGCCAGCTCCTGCGTCCAGTTGTTGGTGCTGCGGTCGTTGATGGTGTAGTTCGAGCCGCGCTGGCCCACGTCGGCGAACGCATCGCCGAAGGACACGAAGCGCGTGGGCACCAGCTCGGATTCGACTTCGCTGCTGCCGCCGCAGGCGGCCAGCAGGGCGGCGCAGGCCGCCGTGAACAGCGCGCGGCGCAGGCGTTGGAAAGGCATGGGGGGATCTCCGTCAGAAAGCTGGGGGTAGTTTAAGGGGCGTCAGGCGGCGGCCCGGCCCAGCCGGTCGCGCACGCCTTCCCACTCGGGGCCGGCGGGCGGCGTCTCCACCCAGATCAGGGCCACGCCCTGCTCGTCCAGCTCGCGCAGCACCGCGAACAGCTCGCGGGCCGCCCGGGCCGCGTCGTCGGGCATGCGGCGCTGCAGGAGCTTGCGCGAGGGGGTGCGCAGCGTGGCGCGCGCATAGACCGCGATCTTCGCCGCGTCGGCGCCGAGCACGTCCAGCGCCGACTGCAGGGCGGCCGCGTCCATCAGCCGCACCCTGGCGCGCGGCGCGTAGTGCGATTCCAGCGTGCCTGAGGCGCGCGGCGCTGCCTGCGCCAGGTCTTCGGGAGAGCGCAGCGGCTCGCCGCAGGCCGCCTCGATCTGCTCGCGCGTGAGCACGCCGGGGCGCAGCAGCACCGGCCGGCCGCGCGTGCAGTCCACGATGGCCGATTCGATGCCCACGTCGCAGGGACCGCCGTCCAGCACCAGCAGGCCCTCGCCGAATTCGTCCTGCACGTGGGCGGCGGTGGTGGGGCTGACACGGCCGAACTGGTTGGCGCTGGGGCCGGCCAGGCCCAGCACCGCGGGGCGGGCCTCGGCGCAGGCGCGCAGCAGGGCCTGCGCGCCCGGGTGCGAAGGGCAGCGCACACCGATGGAGTCCTGCCCGCCCGAGGCCGCCCGGCCGATGCCTGGCTGGCGCGGCAGGATCAGCGTGAGCGGGCCCGGCCAGAACGCCTGCGCGAGGCGCTGCGCGAACGGCGGAAGTTCCGCGGCAAACGCCTGGGCGCCCGCCGCATCCGCCACGTGCACGATCAGCGGATGGTCGGCTGGCCGGCCCTTGGCCGCGAAGATCTTCGCCACGGCGGCGTCGTTGCCCGCGTCCGCGCCGAGCCCATAGACCGTCTCGGTGGGGAAGGCCACCAGTTCGCCGGCCGCCAGCCGGCGCACGGCCTCGGCGATCGCGTCAGGGTCGCGGGCGTCGCGGATCACGCAGCGGCCTTCAGAAGGGCTCAATGCCCAGCAGCTCGCAGGCCTCGAGCGCCGTCGCCCGCACCGCGGCCACGCTGGAACCGGTGACGGTCAAGTGACCCATCTTGCGGCCCGGGCGGGCGCTGGCCTTGCCGTACAGGTGCAGGTGAGCGCCGGGCAGCGCCAGGACCTGCGCCCAGGGCGGCGTGCGTTCGGTACCCTGCGTGAACCACAGGTCGCCCAGCAGGTTGAGCATGACGGCCGGGCTGTGCTGGCGCGGGGCCACCAGCGGCAGGCCGGC
>CAZZAW010000113.1:0-7898 GCA_964652405.1 uncultured Ramlibacter sp. | reverse complement strand
CAACATGCACATCGACTGGGCCCATGGGACGCCTCAGCCGAAGTTTGCCGGGGGCACCACCGTGAAGCGGCCAGGCCCTTGGCCGTGACCCAGCTCCAGGGAAACGCTGTCCGAATCGCCAAACGGCAGGTCCGGATCATTCCCCTGTCCGTCCAGCTGCAGGCCCGAACCGGCCGGCAGGTTGGGTACACGAGACTTCACGTATGCCCCCGTGACTGTGGCGAGCTCCGTGTCGAACTTTTCCTCGCCAACAAAGAAAAAGTAATCCTTTTTGGCGGGTTTCGCTTTTGCTGTTTCCATTTCGCACTCCTTGAGCTCATCGGTGAGCTGGCGAAATACTAGAGCAAACCCGAAATGATGTCAACTACACAAACTTTGTGAGTGACACAAACATGACCAATTGGCACGATGTCAGCATTGTTGACATTTCGCTCCCTTTTTGCTACCCTTTTGATATCTCTTGGAGTGATGCATGGTGGATGAACGGCGCCTTTATCAGGCGATCGGGCAAAAAATTCGACAACTGCGGGAGACCCAGCAAGGCTCAGGCGCGCGGATGACGCAGGTCGAATTAGCTGAGATGGTCGGGCTGGAGAGAACCTCGATCACCAACATTGAGCGCGGGAACCAAAAGGTGCCGCTTCATGTGCTGTTTCGCATTTGCGAGGCTCTGAAGGCTCCGATTTCCGACGTCCTGCCCCAGGTAAGCGAAGTGCAAAGCAGCGTTGAAGACATTGGCATGGCCGAAATCTCATTCGCGAGCGAAACGATTGAGACGACGCCTCTAGTTCGGCAAGCGGTCTATGCAGTTCTCAATCGGAGTACCTGATGGGCATTCGATCTGAAGAAATTGAATACAAGGCGACTGCCTTGCTTGCAGCTGCGGGCGCGCTGCGCGCTCCGGTCGATCTGACCAAAGTTGCTTCGCATCTCGGTGCGGAGGTGCGGCAAGAGACGTTTGAAGACATGGTCTCAGGGGTGCTGCTCATAAAGGACGAGCAGCGACACGTGATGGTCAACCGTACCCATCATCCCAACCGTCAGCGTTTTTCAGTTGCACATGAATTGGGGCATCTGGTGCTTCATCACAACGAAGGTGATCGCCTATTCATCGATACGCATCTTCGGATGTACCAGCGTGTAGGCAAGCCAAGCTCAAGTTTTTACCAGCAGCCTGGATCGTCCACCACGCCTCACGAAGAACGTCAGGCCAACCAGTTCGCCTCAGCGCTACTCATGCCTCGCGAGTTGTTGATACAGGCCACCAAGGATCGGGACTTGTGGGATGAGCTTGACGTTTCTGCCTTGGCATCTGAGTTTGGGGTCAGCGAGCAGGCCATGGCCATTCGGCTAAGAGATCTCGAGGTGCTTGATTCAGCCTTGCTTACTGACTCAGTCCGAGCGCCGTTGTAGAACGGAAATTCCATGGCCCGCGTGATCCCGTCTCAACCGTTTCGATCCGAAGACTTTTCAGGAGTCGTCAGTGCGGTGTTTGCGGTGGCACGCGGACAGGGTTTGAGCCGCCAAGATCTTGCACAACGCGCAGGCATGCAGCCCGAAGAGCTTACACACGCCAAAGCGCGCAGGCAGCTCAATCAGGAGCAGCTATTTGCCTTGGCTCAAGCGGCCGGCCTCGATCTTCGCTTGCTGACACTCCCCAAAGCTCCGCTAAACGGCCCGTCCGCGCTTTCGGACCCCGCCCTGCAGTTGGCTTGGTCGAACCGCAATGCCCCTGCCAGGACGCTGGTGGCCAAGGCGATTGAGCGGCGCTCCTTCCACCTCATTCTCAAAGCTGTCCGTGAACACGGCCTGGATGCCGTGGCTTCGGTTCTTGAGGAGATGCGGGCAAACGGGGAAATTTCCTCCGGCGCCTGCGAGGATGCAGATCGGGCATTGCGCAACATTGCTGTAGGAGCCTCGCGTGCCTTGCATGCCGCCGGCCACTGAGAAGCTTTGGGACCTGCTGAAACAACAAGCGGATCTCACCGGTTTCATTTTGATTGGAGGCACCGCGCTTGCGATGCACTTGAATCATCGGCTTAGCGAGGATCTGGATTTCACCTGGCCACACGGTACCCGGCTGCCAAGGGGAAGAATCAATGAGCTCATCACCTGGCTGAACGAGCAAGGTTGGCAAGTGCGCTCAAACCCGAGTCCAGCCCTGGTTGCGGACTATGAAGACAGTGGCTCGGACTGGGCGGACTACCAGCAAGATTTTGCAGTCACGCATTCGCCAGGCGAGTCGGTCAAGCTCACTTTTGTGACGGCCTCGCCCGAGAACGGCCGTCAACTGGACGACTGTCCGCGTGCTGAGGCAGGCCCGAGGGTGGCGAGCGTCGAAGAGATCTTCCGCTTGAAGTGCCTTGCGGCCGCGGATCGAACGAAGTCGCGTGACTGGCTCGACTTGTATTTGTTGCTGACATCAGGCCGCTTCTCGGCGGCGGACTTCGCCGCGGCCTTCAGCCGCGCGGGCGTGGAGCAAAAGATGGATATCGCGTTGCGGCGGATGACCAGCGGCAATCTTCCATTGACCGACGAAGGGTATGAGACGATGCTCGAGAACCCGCCCTCGATCCAGGACATGGTGGGCTACTTTCATTCTCTTCGCAACGATGTGGAGCAACTGCTCGCTGAGCGTGAGTTTGACGCGCCCTCTGCCGTGAGCGAACCTCGCGCCGTCGAGCCAACTGCAACGCTCCCTGGCCGCCAAAGCTAAAGAGTGGCCAGGCAGCGCGTACGCTGCCCGCTCTCCCGGAAGCGCCCTCACTGATGCGTGTGCGGCGTGCCCGTCTCGCCCTGCGACCCGTGCACACTATTTTCCTGGCCATAGCCCGTCGCTGGGTTAGCCTGGCTGCGCGAGGCTCCCATGCTGTTGGTTGAACCGCCGGGCCGCATCGTGGTTGCGCCATGGCCGTGGGGTGACCCGGTCTCGCCCTGCGGCGTATGGAGGGAGCTTTCCTGCCCCATTCCGGTTGCGGGATTGGCTGCGGTGCGCTGGCCCGAGTACATGCCGCACGCCGTCAGGCTCAGCAGCACAGCAGCGCCTGCTGCTGCGAAGGTGGTTCTGCGGACAAGAGATTTATTCATCGATAGCTCCCAAAAGAGAAGTTGAAGTGGCGCACCGGTACCGATCCATTGGGATCGGCACGAGACATGCGTCGCTGCGCTGGTACGACGCATGCCCGCGGCTAGCTCGCCGCGGCGAGCAGCGAACTAGCTTTGAGGAAACACGTAGTAGGAACCGACGACGCTGATGCCTTCAACGAAGCCCGGCTCTTCGTTGAACATGAAGTCGCTTTGCCGCAGGTCTTCCTTGTAAACACCCTGCAGCAGCACCGACCCGTCAGATTGACCGTCTGCATTGGTGTCCCAGCTCACAAGGGCCCCCTTCTGCGCGTTGGCCACACTGACTTGGCCGGGCATGATGTCGACGAGAGCGATGTGGTCGAACGCGCCTTGTGCGGCTCCGCGAGCCTCAAAATCAACGACGACGTCGTTTGCGCTTGTCGGATTGACGATGAAAGCGTCTGCCCCGGCGCCGCCCGTGAGGACATCGTCGCCTTCGCCGCCATTGATCATGTCGTGACCGGGGCCCCCGTCCAGACGGTCATCGCCCTCGGCGCCCATCAGTTCATCCGCTTGAGCGCCCCCGGCCAGTACGTCTCGTCCCATTCCGCCGTCGAGCCGGTCCATTCCGTCGCCGCCAGCAAGGCGATCGTCGCCGGCATCGCCTTGCAGGATATCCATCCCGCCCTCGCCCTCAAGCGTGTCATTGCCATCACGGCCGAACAACTGGTCCCAGGTCATTCCACCAACCAGTGAGTCATCGCTCATGGAGCCGACGTTGACCTGGTATGCCTCATCGCCTTCAAACGCAAAGCGCAGACCGTCCCCGTTCTTCATCTTGGCATCTGCGAAGTTGCCGAATGCTTTTCCTGGCAAGCGCTCAGCACCGAATGCCGGGCCGTCGCTGCTGGTAGTGGGGCGTTCCGCGGAAGGTCCTGAAGGGAAACGCGCCCCTGGCGGCAGGTCCGCCGTCTCCGCGAACATGAAATCGTCTTGCGCTAAGTCGGCCTGCGAAACGCCTTCGAGCAGAACCGAACCGCCGGCCCACATGACCTTCACTCCGGCGGAGGTCTGCTGGAAGCTCAAGTCTGACCATCTGAGATCACGCAGCGCGAGATGGTCGAACATGCCCGGGCCTGCGGAGAAGTCCTTGATGACATCATCACCGCTTTCACGGTCAACGGCGAAGGCATCAGCGCCAAGGCCTCCGACCAAAGTGTCATCTCCGGCACCCCCCTCAAGGTCACCGTGCCCAGCACCCTCATCAAGAAAATCATCTCCTTCACCGCCGCGCAGGGCATCAGCCTCGGCACCACCATAGAGCCGATCATCGCCCTTGCCACCCATCAGGTGGTCCCCGCCATCGCCTCCCACGATCACATCAGCACCAGAATCGCCGAAAAGATTGTCATCTTCAGCACCGCCTGCGATCTGGTCGTTGCCGCCCAGGCCCCAAAAATAATCGCGATCGCTGCCACCCACCAAGGTGTTGGCAGCCATAGCGCCAAGCGCGATCTGGTAGTCGTATCGCGGCGCACCTGCATCAAAGCTGAAGCTCAAACCTTCGCGCTGCAGATACTGCGAGCTCACGTTTTCGACGGAAGGCGACTGCCTTTCCTCATCCTTGCCTTGACCATTACCGTGGGACTTCTTCGACATCTGCACTCTCCTGAATTGGGAACTCGACAACCACCCGAGCGGCTGTGCTGCAGGTAAGTACGAGTTCGGTGGTTGGTTGGCGCGCTCTCGATGAAGCGCGATCGCGTGGCTTAAATTTTGCGGCGACCACTCACACGTTGTGCGGTGTCGCAGCGCAATTGCGGCGTTGTCCTACCGGCCCCGCACGACCAAACAAAACGCGTGTTTTCAGAGGAGAAACAGCGATTCCTTGCGAGCAGATTACGAAACGGTAATGTAATTCGATGTGAACACAGCGCGGCCGTTAGCCAGGTCGGCCACCTGCGCATGTCTAGAGATTTGCGCGACGGACGCAATCGGTGCCTGTCTATCCGACAAGTGCCAGCGCGGCGTTACGAGCGGCGTGCTTAGCGAGCAGTGCGACTAGCAGGGCTCCCGGACAGCTCAAAGGTCAAGCTGCTCCAAAAACTGTCCCAATCTAGATCAGGATTTCCCGTGATTGGCACCATGTGAACCGCGTTGAGCATCCAGGGGCCGATGAACGGCAGCTCAAACAGAACACGGCCTGTACTGTCAGTGGTTGCACGGATCGCCACCGTCTGTCCGCCACGCCTGTGCCACGCTTTGACCAGTACACCCGGCAGGGCGCGGCCGTCCAGACGAACTTCGAAGCGCAAAGGGTCGCCGGCGCGAGCCTGAAGCGGATCCGTCAGTGGCACGATCTCAAGCTTTTGTCCCACCGCTACCAACGCAGTCGCGTCACTCCGGCCACCGACCTTCAGCAAGGCCTTGGCATAGCGCCGGAACCGCTCACGCCCTCCGTCGCTGCAGTTCTGGAGGTTTCTCGCTGGCGGATAACCGCCCCAAGTCCTTCTTCGTTGAGATACGCGTGAAACTTGTCGGCCGACAGCACTACTTGGCTGGGCTGGCTGTCATAAGCAATAACGTGGGCGCCGGGTTGCCCGACCGGTACTGCCAGCGATCTCAGCATGCTGCCCGCCGGCGCCCGGCTCGTCAGGTCCTCGCTACCCTTGCCGCTCACAAGTTTGATTGATGCCGCATGCCCCGTTGTCACTCCCACCAGTTCACCGATGAAGAATTCGCCAACGAACAAGGAGATCTCACTTTGACGCCCCGCGGCAGGGGCGAACGGATTGGGCTGCAGCCAGAATTCGTGCGCCCAACCGGAGGAAGATCCAACTAGCAAGGCGCCCACCAGAATCCTGAGGAGGCTGGATCGCCGCGGCGGAGTAACAAACCATCTCGTCATCGTGCCGCCAGTGTGCAGCAAAAACGCGCGAGACAGGGCGGAGGGTCCCCTGGTTCAGACTTCTACCGACGCGAACAACTCTCGCAGCGCTTGTGACGGTTCTAGGCTGGTCACGCCAACGCCGCCTGCAGCCGCGTGCGCGCATGGTGAGCCCAGCGGGTGCCGATTCGAACCCGATCACGCTCTATCGAATTCGCCTCGGCAAAAAATAGATCCTCCTCAATGTCCAAGGATGCCAAATGCCGACGCTGCAATTGCGACCGCAGTAGCGCCTTCGAGTCCTGGTCTGAGATCGAAAAGAGTGCGACGGCCTGCCTGAGCGCGTCATGTGCCGCTGGCGAAGTTGCCGGTACCACCCGTGGCGCCGAAAGCTTGCTTTGCGTCAGGTACGGATTGAAACCTGTCACCAATCCCCACGGCCGTGCCCCGGAAACCGGGTCAAAGGAGAGCGCCTCCTGCTTGGTCAGACCGAATTCGCGCGCCAGCGTCAGGCGCGCTGCAAGCCACGCATCCACGCTTCGCACCCGCGCCAGTGCTGCTTCGGCTTCGTATGCGTCGCCCTCGACAGGGAGCACCAACGAGCGCAACAAGTCCTGTGCGTGCAAGTCGTCTTGTGAAGCCGCCAGGTGGAGCCAAGTGACCGCCTGCTCCATGGTTTGAACGGTCGCCGACTCGCGAAGGATGAGAGCGCCCAAGCGCCGCTGCGCCTCAGAATGGCCTGCTGCTGCCGCTTTCTCGAGGCAGAAGCGCGCCATCTCAGGGTTGGCAACAGAAGATCGAGCATTTGAATTCAGGCGGTACAAGTGCAGCCACGCCTGTGTGAAACCGGCGTCCGCGGCTCGAATGAGGAAGGCGCTGCCCTTGCGCAAATTGTTCCGCTTAACCAGGGCACCGGGGAGATTGGGGCCGCACGGCAGCCCGCAAAGGGCACGCCCGAGAGTGAACCAAGCGTGGGCATCCAGGCACGCCCCGGCCTCCTCAAGGGCGCCCTGGATTTCCTGTGGATGGAGGTGTTGGACTGGATTGCCCTGCACTTCGGACATTCCGATCGCCTTGGCCACCCATGGGTTCGTGATGCAGGCGGGAGCTTGCAAGTCAATCGCAGCGCGCAAAAGCCTGCAGAACCGAGCAAGATTCTCCTGGCTGTACGCCCTCTTGGCCGCGGCCAATGCTACGACGCTTCCATTGACTTCACCCGCATCGGTCAGCCATCTGAGCAATGTTGTCAGCTGCCGATCTACTGGAAGTGACGACAACTGCGCCAGCTCAGAGCTTCCACGCTCGCATTCCTGGAGCATTTCCAGGCCCTCGGATACCTCCCCCTCCAGTACTCGCCAGAGCGCGAGTTTCACCCGTACTTCGGGGGCCAGTGCTGCCGCCAGCGGCAGAAGATCGGTCTGGTCGTGCTCGATGAGTTCGTGAAGGCCCAGGCCTCTACAAGTCAGGACGGCGGCGTCCGGGGAGGTGCGATGCAGCTGGAGGTACTGCAGGCCAAGCGAAACATGGCGGGGGACCGCAACGCCAAGCAGATAGCGCCTTGCCATCTCCAGCATCGCCTGCGGATCACCTTGCCGTGCGGCACGCCGCAAGCGAATGTCTTCTCGTCTCACATCGTCTCCTTGATGGCTGGCGTGCCGCAGCGTGCGCCCATTTGCGCTGGAGTGTCGAGTTCGTGAAATGACGGTTGTGTGTCTCGAGGATTACCGTTTCGTAATAAGGACGCTCACGCTCAGAGGTGTTGCGGTGACAGGACGGCATGGAACGATTTGATGGGGGCAATGCAAGCATCGCCCCCATCGAACTGAGGTTTCGGTGTGAGTCCGCGGGCTGCGTTTCTAGCATCCGAACTGCTGCCACGTGCGGCTTCAGCAATGCAACTCATCTCACAAGGAAAACCCATGAAACTATCTCTCGTCTCGGCGGC
>CAZZAW010000112.1:0-7968 GCA_964652405.1 uncultured Ramlibacter sp. | reverse complement strand
GCTGGAAGGAGACCCAGGTGGTCGTGCGCTTCTGGATCATCACCATGCTGCTGTGCCTGGTCGGGCTGTCCACCCTGAAGCTGCGTTGAACATGCACCAGCAGCACATTCTCATCCTCGGCGCCGGCGACTCGGGCCTGGCCATGGCGCGCTGGTGCGCACGCCAGGGGGCCCAGCTGACCGTGGCCGACACGCGCGAGGCGCCGCCGCGGCTGGCGCAGCTGCGCGAGCAGGTGCCGCAGGCCCGCTTCGTGAGCGGCGCCTTCGACGAGTCGCTGCTCGAGGGCGTGCATGCCGTGTACCGCAGCCCGGGCCTCACGCCCGAGCAGGTTGCTCCTGTTTTTGTAGCTGCCCGCGCCCGTGGGGTGAGGACCGGGGGCGAACTGGACCTGTTTTCCGCCGGGCTGGCGGCGCTCAGGGCCGAACAGGGCTATGCGCCTGCCGTGCTGGCCGTGACCGGCACCAACGGCAAGACCACGGTCACGGCGCTCACCGGGCAGCTGGTGGAGCGCTCGGGCCGCACCGTGGCGGTGGCCGGCAACATCGGGCCCACGCTGCTGGACACCCTGGCCGAGCGCACCGACGCGCAGGCGCTGCCGCAGGTCTGGGTGATCGAGCTCTCCAGCTTCCAGCTCGACGGGGTGGAGGGCTTCGAGCCCACCGCCGCGACCGTGCTGAACCTCACCCAGGACCACCTGGACTGGCACGGCACGATGGAGGCCTACGCCGCGGCCAAGGCCCGCATCTTCGGCACCCAGTCGCTCATGGTGCTCAACCGGGACGACCCGCTGGTGATGAAGATGCTGCCTGACCCCGTGCGCCTGAAGGGCGGGAAGTACGAGCAGCGCGAGCACCTGACCTTCGGCGCCGAGATGCCGCAGCGGCCGGGCGACTTCGGCATCGAGATCGTCAACGGCATGGCCTGGCTGGTGCGCGCGCAGGAGGCCGACGAGACACAGAAGAAGCGCAAGGGCGAAGAGGAAGAAATCTTCATCCAGCGCCTGATGCCAGCCGACGCCCTGCGCATCCGCGGCCGCCACAACGCCACCAATGCGCTGGCGGCGCTGGCGCTGGCCACCGCCGCCGGCTGCCCGCTGGGGCCCATGCTGTACGGCCTGCGCGAATACCGCGGCGAGGCGCACCGGGTGGAGCCGGTGGGCATCGTGAACGAGGTCGAGTACTTCGACGACAGCAAGGGCACCAACGTGGGTGCCACGGTGGCGGCCCTGCAGGGCCTGGGCGCCGAGCGCAAGCTGGTCGTCATCCTGGGGGGCGACGGCAAGGGCCAGGACTTCTCGCCGCTGGCGCAGCCGGTGGCCCGCCACGCACGGGCGGCGGTGCTGATCGGCCGCGACGCGCCGCAGATCCGGGCGGTGCTGGAGCCTGCCGGCGTTTCCCTGCTGGATGCCGGCTCCATGGAAGAAGCCGTGAAGCTGGCGGCGCAGCGCGCCCATGCCGGCGACGCCGTGCTGATGTCGCCGGCCTGCGCCAGCTTCGACATGTTCCGCAACTACGGACACCGGGCGGAGGTGTTCCGCGCCGCGGTCGCGCAGCTGGCCGAAGAAGCCGGAACCTCGCTGGAGGCTGCCTCGTGAAAGCCGCGACGCTGCCCCGCATCACGGCCGCGCCCAGCCGCGTGCAGGCCTTCGACCAGGCGCTGCTGTGGGTGACCGTCGGCCTGCTCGCCTTCGGGCTGGTGATGGTGTATTCGGCCTCGATCGCGATGCCGGACAACCCCAAGTTCGCCCGCTACGCCCACCACCATTTCCTGCTGCGCCACCTGCTGTCGCTGGCGCTGGCCTTCATGCTGGCCCTGCTGGCCTTCCAGGTGCCCCTGGAGCGCTGGGAGAAGGCGGCGCCCTGGCTGTTCGTGGCGTCGCTGCTGCTGCTGGTGCTGGTGCTGATCCCCGGCATCGGCAAGGGCGTGAACGGCGCGCGCCGCTGGATCAGCCTGGGCTTCATGAGCTTCCAGCCCTCGGAGCTGGCCAAGTTCGCGGTGCTGCTCTACGCCGCGGACTACATGGTGCGCAAGATGGACGTGAAGGAGCGCTTCTTCCGCGCGGTGCTGCCCATGGCGGTGGCCGTGGCGGTGGTGGGCCTGCTGCTGCTGGCCGAGCCGGACATGGGCGCCTTCATGGTGATCGCCGTGATCGCCATGGGCATCCTGTTCCTGGGCGGGGTCAACGCGCGCATGTTCTTCCTGATCGCCGCTGTAATGATCGTCGCCTTCGTGCTGATGATTGCCCTGTCGGAATGGCGGCGCGAGCGCATCTTCGCCTACCTGGACCCGTTCAGCGAGGCGCACGCGCTGGGCAAGGGCTACCAGCTGTCGCATTCGCTGATCGCGATCGGCCGCGGGCAGGTGTTCGGGGTCGGCCTCGGCGGCAGCGTGGAGAAGCTGCACTGGCTGCCCGAAGCGCACACCGATTTCCTGCTGGCGGTGATCGGCGAGGAGTTCGGCCTGATCGGCGTGCTCAGCGTGATCGCCGCCTTCCTGTGGATGACGCGCCGCATCATGCACATCGGCCGCCAGGCCGTGGCGCTGGACCGGGTGTTCGCCGGCCTGGTGGCGCAGGGCGTGGGCATCTGGATCGGGTTCCAGGCCTTCATCAACATGGGCGTGAACCTGGGCGCGCTGCCGACCAAGGGCCTGACGCTGCCGCTCATGAGCTACGGCGGCTCGGCCATCCTGATGAACCTGGTGGCGATCGCCGTGGTGCTGCGCATCGACTACGAGAACCGCGTGCTGATGCGGGGAGGCCGGGCATGAGCGGCAAGTGCGCCCTCGTGATGGCGGGCGGCACCGGCGGCCACATCTTCCCGGGGCTGGCCGTGGCCGAGGCCCTGCGCGAGAAGTCCTGGCGCGTGCACTGGCTGGGCGGCGGCGAGGCGAGCATGGAGCATCGCCTGGTGCCACCGCGCGGCTTCGCCTACGAGTCCATCGATTTTGCCGGCGTGCGCGGCAAGGGCCCGATCACGCTGGCGCTGCTGCCGCTGCGGCTGCTCAAGGCCTTCTGGCAGAGCATCCAGGTGGTGCGCCGCGTCAAGCCCGACGTGGTGATCGGCCTGGGGGGCTACATCACCTTCCCGGCCGGGATGATGAGCGTGCTGCTGGGCAAGCCGCTGGTGCTGCACGAGCAGAACTCGGTCGCCGGCATGGCCAACAAGGTGCTGGCCGGCGTGGCCGACCGCGTGTTCACCGCCTTTCCCGGCGTGCTGAAGAAGGCGCAGTGGATCGGCAACCCGCTGCGTCCCGCCTTCCTCCAGCAGCCCGGCCCCGAGGAGCGCTACCAGGGCCGCACCGGTCCGCTCAGGGTGCTGGTGGTGGGTGGCAGCCTGGGTGCCAAGGCCCTGAACGAGATCGTGCCGCAGGCGCTGGCGCTGATCCCGCGCGAGCGCCGCCCCATCGTGCTGCACCAGAGCGGCGCGAAACAGATCGACGAGCTGCGCGCCAATTACACGGCAGCCGGCGTGCTGGCCGAGCTCACGCCCTTCATCGACGACACCGCCTCCGCCTATGCCGCCGCCGATCTGGTGATCTGCCGCGCCGGCGCCAGCACCGTCACCGAGCTGGCGGCCGTGGGCGCGCCGGCCGTCTTCGTGCCGTTCCCGTTCGCCGTGGACGACCACCAGACCACCAACGCGAAGTTCCTGGTCGACGCCGGCGGCGGCTGGCTGGTCCAGCAGAAGGACCTCACGCCCCAGAAGCTGGCCGACTTGCTACAGAAAACGGAGCGGCCCGAGCTCGTCCGGCGCGCTCTGGCGGCCAAAACCATGCAGAAGACCAGTGCCACGGCCGAGGTCGTGGCCGCGTGCGAGGAGCTCACCTCGAAATGAAACACGCCATCCAGCACATCCATTTCGTGGGCATCGGGGGCGCCGGCATGTCCGGCATCGCCGAAGTGCTGCGCAACCTGGGCTACCTGATCTCGGGCTCGGACCTGCACGACAGCCCCACGCTGCAGCGCCTCCAGGGGCTGGGCATCAAGACCTGCATCGGCCACCAGGCCAGCCACATCGAAGGCGCGGACGCGGTGGTCACCTCCACCGCGGTGCAGGCCGACAACCCGGAGGTGGTGGCCGCGCGCAAGCGCAAGATCCCCGTGGTGCCGCGCGCCATGATGCTGGCCGAGCTGATGCGCCTGAAGCAGGGCATTGCGATCGCCGGCACGCACGGCAAGACCACCACCACCAGCCTGGTGGCCAGCATCCTGGCCGAGGGCGGCCTGGACCCGACCTTCGTGATCGGGGGACGGCTCAACAGCGCGGGCGCCAACGCCAAGCTGGGCGCCGGCGACTACATCGTGGTGGAGGCGGACGAGTCCGATGCCTCCTTCCTGAACCTGATGCCGGTGATGGCGGTGGTGACCAACATCGACGCCGACCACATGGAAACCTACGGCCACGACTTCAAGCGGCTGCAGGGCGCCTTCGTGGACTTCCTGCACCGCATGCCGTTCTATGGCACGGCCATCCTGTGCGTGGACGACCCGGCGGTGCGCGAGATCGTCCCCGACGTGCAGTGCCCGGTCACCAGCTACGGGGTGAGCGAGGACGCCCAGGTGCGCGCGGTGAACATCCGCGCTGTCGGTCCGCAGATGCACTTCACGGCCCAGCGCCGCAACGGCGTGACGCTGCCCGACCTGGACATCCAGCTGAACCTGGCCGGCCACCACAACGTGCTCAACGCGCTCTCGGCGATCGCGGTGGCCGTGGAACTGAACGTGCCGGACGAGGCCGTGAAGAAGGCGCTGGCCGAGTTCCGCGGCGTGGGCCGCCGGTTCCAGGGCTACGGCGAGGTGGCCGTGCGCCCCGCCAACGGGGGCGGCCGCTTCACCGTGATCGAGGACTACGGCCACCACCCGGTGGAGGTGGCCGCCACGCTGCAGGCAGCGCGCGGCGCCTACCCGGGCCGCCGGCTGGTGCTGGCCTTCCAGCCGCACCGCTACACCCGCACGCGCGACTGCTTCGAGGACTTCGTCAAGGTGCTGGGCCAGGCCGACGTGGTGCTGCTGTCCGAGGTCTACGCCGCCGGCGAGGCGCCCATCGTCGCGGCCGATGGCCGTTCGCTGGCCCGGGCCATGCGCGTGGCCGGCAAGGTGGAACCGATCTTCGTGGATGACATCGCGGCCATGCCGGAGGCCATCCTGGAAACGGCGCGCGACGGCGACGTAGTGATGTGCATGGGCGCCGGCTCCATCGGCGGGGTGCCGGCCAAACTGGTGGACAGGGGAGGTGCCGCATGAGCGCCGAACGCAAGGAATTCGGGAAAGTGGCCGTCCTGATGGGCGGCAAGTCCGCCGAGCGCGAGGTGTCGCTCATGTCCGGCAGCGGCGTGCTCAAGGCGCTGCAAAGCAAGGGCGTGGACGCGCATGCCTTCGACCCGGCCGAGCGCGACCTGGTGGAGCTCAAGCGCAAGGGCTTCAAGCGCTGCTTCATCGCGCTGCACGGCCGCTTCGGCGAGGACGGCACGGTGCAGGGCGCGCTGGAGCTGCTGGGCATTCCCTACACGGGCTCCGGCGTGATGGCTTCGGCCATCGCCATCGACAAGGTCATGACCAAGCGGGTCTGGATGGCCGAGGGCATCCCGACGCCGAAATACCAGCTGCTGCGGCGCGGCGCCTACACCCGCGAGATCGTGCGCACCATCCCCGACGACCTGGGACTGCCGCTGATCGTCAAGCCCGCGCGCGAGGGTTCGTCCATCGGCGTCGCCAAGGTCCAGGGCTACTCTGAGATGCAGGAAGCGGTGGATGCCGCCGCCGCGCTGGATGCGGACGTGCTGTGCGAGCAGTTCGTCGCCGGGGACGAGGTGACCTGCCCGGTGCTGGGCACGGGCGACCAGGCCCGTGCGCTGCCGGTGATCCGCATCGTCGCCCCCGAAGGCAACTACGACTACCAGAACAAGTACTTCACCGACGACACCAAGTACCTGGTGCCCTGCGGCCTGCCCGAAGGCGAGGAGGCCGCGATCCAGGAGACCGTGCTCAAGGCCTATCGCGTGCTGGGCTGCCGCGGCTGGGGCCGCGTCGACGTGATGATCGACGCGGCCACCCGCAAGCCCTCGCTGCTGGAGATCAACACCTCGCCCGGCATGACCGGCCATTCGCTGGTGCCCATGTCGGCGCGCGCCGCCGGCATCAGCTACGAGGACCTGTGCGTGCAGCTGCTCGCGACAGCCTCGCTGGACCAGGAGGTCGCCAGGACATGAACGCCGCCGCCGCCCTGCAGACGCCGATCGACGTCAAGCTGATGAACGTCACCGCCACGGTGCTGTTCGCGGCTTGCGGCGCGCTGCTGCTGGCGGCCCTGGGCTGGTGGGCGCTGCGGCACCCGCTGTTCGCGCTGGGCGGGATCACGGTGCAGGGCGACGTCACGCACAACAGCGCGGTCACCCTGCGCGCCAACGTGGCGCCGCGGCTGGCGGGCAACTTCTTCACGGTGAGCCTGGCGCGCACGCGCGAAGCCTTCGAGGCCGTGCCCTGGGTGCGCCGCGCCGAGGTGCGGCGCGAGTTCCCCAACCGGCTCAAGGTGACCCTGCAGGAGCACCGGGCGGTGGCGCTGTGGGGCCCGGAAGGCGAGTCGCGCCTGGTCAACAGCTTCGGCGAGGTGTTCGAGGCCAACCCCGGCGACGTGGAGCAGGACGACCTGCCGCGGCTGGCGGGGCCCGAGGGCGAGTCGGCCCAGGTGCTGGCGATGTACCGGGCCATCGCCCCGCTGTTCGAGCCGCTGGAGCTGGCGCCGGCGCGGCTGCAGCTCACCGGCCGCGGCAGCTGGCAGCTGGAGCTGGACACCGGCGCGGTGGTGGAGCTGGGCCGGGGCACGGTGGACGAGGTCGCGGCGCGCGCGCAGCGGTTCGCGCAGACGCTGAACCAGGTCACTTCCAAGTACGGCCGCCGGCCCGAGGCCCTGGTCTCGGCCGACCTGCGGCACGGCGACGGCTACGCGGTGCGGTTGAGGGGCGTCACCACCACGGTGGACGCGCAGAAGAAATAAAGAGGAAGAGAACACACCATGGCAAAAGAGTACAAGGACCTGGTCGTCGGCCTGGACATCGGCACCGCCAAGGTGATGGTGGTGGTGGCCGAGGTGCTGCCCGGCGGCGAGCTCAAGCTGGCGGGGCTGGGCGTGGCACCGTCCAACGGGCTCAAGCGCGGCGTGGTGGTCAACATCGACGCCACGGTGCAGAGCATCCAGCAGGCCCTGAAGGAAGCCGAGTTGATGGCCGACTGCCGCATCGCGCGGGTCTACACCGGCATCACCGGCAGCCACATCCGCGGCATCAACAGCAGCGGCATGGTGGCCATCAAGGACCGCGAGGTCAGCGCCACCGACGTGGCGCGCGTGATCGAGACCGCCAAGGCCATCAACATCTCCACCGACCAGCGCCTGCTGCTGGTGGAGCCGCAGGAGTTCGTGATCGACGGCCAGGAGGTGAAGGAGCCGATCGGCATGAGCGGCATCCGGCTCGAGGCCAAGGTGCACATCGTCACCGGCGCGCAGAGCGCGGCCGAGAACATCATCAAGTGCGTGCGGCGCTGCGGGCTGGAGGTGGAGCAGCTGGTGCTGAACCCGAGCGCGAGCAGCGCCGCCGTGCTGACCGACGACGAGCGCCACCTCGGCGTGGCGGTGGTCGACATCGGCGCCGGCACCACCGACGTGCAGATCTTCACCGAGGGCAGCGTGCGCCACACCGCGGTGATCCCGATCGCCGGCGACCTGATCACGAGCGACATCGCGATGGCCTTGCGCACGCCGACCAAGGACGCCGAGGAGATCAAGATCGAGCATGGCGTGGCCAAGCAGCTGCTCGCCGACCCGTCCGACACGCTCGAGGTCCCGGGCCTCGGCGACCGCCCGCCGCGCATGCTGACGCGCCAGGCGCTCGCCGGCGTGATCGAGCCGCGCGTCGAGGAGATCTTCTCGCTGGTGCACCAGGTGATCCGCGAGAGCGGTTACGAGGAACTGC
>CAZZAW010000111.1:0-8020 GCA_964652405.1 uncultured Ramlibacter sp. | reverse complement strand
CGGTGGAGGTCTGACTTAAACCAACTGGCCTCCAAGAATCCCGGGGCGATTCACCAAGAGCGGTGGCTCAGGTACGCTGAGGAGCATGATGGTATAGCTGCGTTCTTCATCATTCATGCCGTGGATGAAGCCGCGATCCCTCGAAAAGTTCAGTACATCGACAACGACGCCGTTTTTGTCGGCAAGGTTGTTCGGGACGGCACTGATACCAACATCGTCGGGCAACGTCGACCTCTTTGAGTAGACCCGCCCGTGTGTTCATCGACGTTCAGAGGCAAGGCTAAGCAATCGATCTGAGGAGGGGCTGATATGGCAGAGGAAGAGTTCGGTAAAGTTCAGATTCAAGGAGGCGAGGGAGGGTTCAGTGGAACGTCGCTCGTTTTCTGCGTCATTGGCGCCGTTGTCTCGATCGGCGGCGGGCTCAGCCTTATAGGATTGCGGGCTGCAAGCGACAGCAACTTGCTTCAAGGCATTGCGAATGGCATTGGGTGGTACTGCCTAGGAAAGGGCATCTTTATGCTCGCAGTGCCGTTTCAAGCGCGCGGTGCGATCTTCAAGCTGCTTGGCCGCTAGCCAAGAATCTTTCCTGGCGTTCGCCATCGGCTGCGCATGAACCCGATCTACATCCCATCGTTCAGCGCGGATCAGTGGGCGCAATTTTTAGCCGAGCCGGTCAAGCACTGGCGCACAGGCTTCTCGGCACGTGCACTCGCTCACTCGTGGCAGGAGGCCGATGGCTTCCCCGCTGAGGTTCAGACCGCGCTCGCAGCTTGCCCCGCGTTAGCCTCGCTCCAATTGTTGATCGCGATCCCGGAGCATCAGGTCTCACTGCCCGGCGGCAGCAGACCGTCTCAGAACGACATCTGGGCGCTAGCTCGCTCCGAAACGGGGCTTGTATCAATTGCTGTCGAAGGCAAGGTAAACGAACCGTTTGGCCCGACTGTCGAGGAGTGGCTCGCTGAGGACTCACCGGGCAAGCGGACTCGGCTTGCCTTTCTGTACGACCTGCTTGGCATCGACCGGGCGGCCAAGCCAACGGTGCGCTATCAGCTTCTTCACCGCACTGCCTCTGCCGTACTTGAGGCAAAGCGCTTCTGCGCGCCAACTGCGCTGATGCTCGTTCACTCCTTCAATCAGGCCCACCTATGGTTCGAGGACTATCAGGCTTTCGCGGATCTTCTTGGTTGCTCGGTCGAGGTGAACCGGATCTCCTTTGTAGGGGCGAGAGGCGGCGTAGACCTTTATGTCGGCTGGGTATGCGGGAACAAGGAATACCTGTCTAGGTAACGGTCGACGCTACCCAGTCAGTCAATACCTGCGGACGCACCCCCGCTAGCATCCCCCCGTGCCCCTCGCCACCTACCACCAGCTCGCCGACCTCCTGCTCCAGCGCAAGCGCTACCCCCAGGCGCTGGCCGCTTACCGGTACCTGTACGAAACCCACGGCGCGCGTGACCGCGGCACGCTGCTGCACTACGGCTTCTGCCTGGAGCAGACCGGCGACCTGGACGGCGCGGTGCGGCTGTACCACGAGGCGCTGGCGGCGGACGCGGGCTTCCTGGAGGCGCACGTGGACATGGCCGGCGTGCTGTGGCGCGTGGGTGATTTCGAAGGCGCCTTGCGGCACGCGCGGGCCGCGGTGGACTTGGCGCCGCAGCACCCCTACGCCGTCCGCATACTGGGCACGGCGCTGCTGAACCTCAATCGCCTGCCCGAGGCCGAAGCGGCCTTGCGCCAGGCGCTGCAACTGCAGCCCGGCTTCCCGCTGGCGGAGCTGGACCTGGCCTTCGTGCTGCTGCTGGCCGGCCGGCTGGAGGAGGGCTGGGCCTGGTACGAGAAGCGCTGGAACGATACCGACCGGCTGCAGCGCCCGCCCTTCTTCCAGCCCGCGCTGGAATGGCAGGGGCCGGCGGTGCAGCCGCTGGCCGGCCGGCGCATCGCGGTGTACGCCGAGCAGGGGCTGGGCGACGTGATCCAGTTCGCGCGCTACCTGCCGCTGCTCCAGGCGCAGGGCGCCCAGGTGGTGGGCGTGATGCCGCCCGAGCTGGTGCCGCTGCTGGAGCACAGCTTCCCCGGGCTGCAATGCATCAAGCCCGAGAGCCGGTTCGAGGTGGACCTGCATGCCGCTCTGATGGAGCTGCCCGGGCGCTTGGGCACCACGCTGGAGAGCATTCCTTCCGCCGTGCCCTACCTGCGGCCGCCGGCAGATGCGGTGGAGCGCTGGCGCGAACGCCTGGCGCCGTGGTCCGGGCAGTTCCGCATCGGCATCGCCTGGTCGGGCTTCCAGGGGCAGGTGAACAACCGCAACCGCGCCGTGCTGCTCAGCGAGCTGGCGCCGGTCTGGCAGGCCGAGGGCGTGCAGTGCTTCAGCCTGCAAAAAGCCGACGCGGGGCCGTGGACCGACGTGCGGCCGTCACCGCAGCAGCTGGTGGACCTCACGGGCGAGTGGCGCGACTTCAACGACAGCGCGGCGATGCTGCAGCACCTGGATCTGGTGATCACCGTGGACACCGCGATCGCGCACCTGGCGGGCGCGATGGGGCGGCCGGTGTGGGTGATGCTGCCGCCGAACCCGGACTGGCGATGGTTGCTGGAGCGGGAGGATTCGCCTTGGTATCCGGGGATGCGGGTGTTCAGGCGGGGGTTTGGGGAGGGGAGGCCGGCCCAGGTCGGAAGGGTGATGGAAGCACTGGGTTCCCGCCTTCGCGGGAACGACGCCGTTTAGAGGCGGTTCAGCGCGCGCTGCAGGTTCTGGCGCGCTTGCGCCTCGTAAGCCTCGTAGAACCGGGGCGTGCTGTACAGCCGGGGCCGGCCCAGGAAGCTGGCCAGCACCTCGCGGCGGCCGGTGCGCCATTCCTCGGGGCCCAGGTGGGCGTACTCGGCGCGCACCTGCACGTCGGATTCTTCGAAGCGCGGCACGTCGGCGCCCAGGATGGCCAAGTCGATGTCCACCAGCAGCTGCGCGTCGGCGTCGCTGGGCACGGCCTCGTGCTCGGTGGCCATCACCATGGCATGGATGCGGCCCGCCACCTCGGCGGGCAGGCCGGCCTGCAGCACGGCTTCGCGGGCCCAGTCGGCGCTGCGGGCCTCGTTGTCGTCGCGGCGCACGTCGTAGTAGGCGTCGTGGAACCACAGGGCCAGCTCGATTTCGGCCGGGCGCTGCGCCAGCGCGCGCGCATCGTGCAGGTGCTGCAGGCACTCGCGGAGGTGCTGGGGCGTGTGGTAGTGGCGGTGCGGCTCGCTCCAGCAGACCAGCAGCCGGCGGTGCAGGGCTTCGTCGGCGGCGGGAGCACCCAGCTCGTGCCAGGTGCGCTGCCAGGCGTGCAGCGAGGTGACCATCAGCCGCCCCGCGCCAGGGCCAGCCTGACCTCGCGGCCCAGCTCGATCACCGCCATGGCGTAGTAGCTGGACCAGTTGTACCGGGTGATGACGTAGAAGTTCTCGGTGCCGGCCACGTAGCTGGGGGCGTCGGGGCCGTTCTGCAGTTCCACCAGCGCCAGCGGGCCGGCGTGCTCCAGCGCCGCGCCTTCCAGCACCGCGCCCTTGGCGGTGAAGCTGGCCACGCTGAAGGTGGGCAGGATGTCGGGGGCGAGCAGGGCGTCCTTGTCCAGGCGGGTGGCGTCGAAGGCCACCGGGTAGTGCGTGGGCATGCCGGGCTGCCAGCCGAAGGCCTTGAAGTAGTTGGCCACCGAGCCGATGGCGTCGGTGGGGCTGCGCCACAGGTCGATGCGGCCGTCGCCGTCGAAGTCGATCGCCCACTTGGCCCAGCTGCTGGGCATGAACTGGGGCAGGCCCATGGCGCCGGCGTAGCTGCCCAGGGCGCCGCGCGGGTCGGTGCCGGCGCGGTGGTGCAGCGACAGGAACTGCTCCAGCTCGCCGCGGAAGAAGGCCACGCGCTCGGCGGCGCGCGGGTGGCTCTCGGGGAAGTTGAAGGACAGGGTGGCCAGCGCGTCCAGCACGCGGAAGTTGCCGGTCTGCTGGCCGTAGATGGTCTCCACGCCGATGATGCCCACGATCATTTCGGCGGGCACGCCGTACTCGGCCTCGGCGCGTTCCAGCGCGGCGCGGTTGTCCTGCCAGAAGCGCACGCCGGCCTGGATGCGGACGGGGTCGATGAAGCGGCTGCGGTACACCGCCCAGTTCTTGGGCGTGCCGGCGGGTGCCGGCTGCATCAGGCGCGAGACCACGGGCAGGAACTGCGCCTGGCCGATCATGCGGCGGGTCCACTCCGGGTCCAGGCTGCGGCGTTCCGCCACGTCGTCGGCGAACTTCATGGCCTCATCGCGGGTGGCGTAGGCCACGCCTTGCCGGGCCGGGGCCGATACCTTGGTTTTCTTGGGTTTTGCGGCTTCAGCCCGCATGGGCTGGGCGCCCCCCGCTATGAAAACAAGAGCAAGAAAGAGCGCGCGGTACATCAGGAGGCAGGCCAGGGCAGGGTTCGGAATTCGCGCTGGAGCGCGGGGAGGGTGGCCGGGGGAGAGGGCGCGTAGCGTTGCGCTTCCAGCCGGTGCAGCCAGTCCGCCAATGGTCGCGCATCGGGGCCGAAGCGCGCTGTGACGGCTGCCGCAATTTGCCGGGGCCCACTTGAAACAGGAAGTTCCAGGCCGGCGCGGTGCAGGCGCCGCCGCACGCGCGCCAGCAGGCGCAGCCAGGGGTCGTGCTGGGTGCGCTCCCACCAGCCCCAGGCGGCGCCGCCCAAGGCCACGGCCACGATCAGCGTGAGCAGCACGTAGCCCAGGTCTTCCCAGCTGGGCGACTGGAAGCCCAGGTTGCGCAGCAGGTCCAGCTGCTTGCTCTGGGTGTAGTTCAGCACCCACTGGTTCCAGCGGTTGTTCAGGGCCTCCCAGGCGGCGCGCAGGTTGGCGGCGAAGCGCGGGTTGACGGTGGCGATGGCGCCGGCGAACACGCCTTGCGGCGGCTGCAGCCGCTGCAGGCTGCCGGTGCGGCCGGGCGCCACCGCGGAGGTGGGGTCCACCCGCACCCAGCCGCGGCCGGCCAGCCAGACCTCGGCCCAGGCGTGCGCGTCGCTCTGGCGCAGGGTCCAGAACCCGTCGATGGAGTTCAGCTCGCCGCCCTGGTAGCCGGTGACGATGCGGGCCGGGATGTCCATGCCGCGCATCAGCACCACGAAGGCGTTGGCGATGTGCTCGCAGAATCCTTCGCGGCGGTCGAACCAGAACTCGTCGGCGGTGTGCTGGCCGTACACGCCGGGCTGCAGCGTGTAGGTGTAGCCGCCCTCGCGCAGGCGCTGCAGCGCGGCTTGCACCAGCGCCGGCTTGTCGGCGGGGTTGTTGGCGCGCATCAGCTCGGTGGCCAGGGCCAGGGTGCGCGGGTTGAAGCCGGGCGGCAGCTCGCGGTACTCCAGCGGCAGGGCGGCGGCGCTGGAGAAGGGGCCCACGCGGTAGTCGACGTGGCTCTCGGCCCGGTACCGCAGCAGGTCGGTCACGGGGCGGGTGGCCAGCCATTCCAGCTCGCTGCCGCCCACCACGTCCAGCCCGGGCGCGCTGGGCGGCGTGGTGGCCACATCCAGCACCATCAGCCAGGGACGGCTGTTCGGCTCCAGCGTGACCTGGTAGCGCACCGGCTCGCCCAGGGGCTCGATGGCCGGCGGCCTGAGCACGCTGGTGAAGCGGGTGCCCAGGCGCGGCTGCAGCGCGCGCCACTCGCGGCCGTCGAACACCGACAGCACCGGGCCGCGGAAGTACAGGTCGCCCTGCGGCGGCGGGGGGCCTTCGAAGCGCACCCGCATCGCGATGCTGCCGTCCAGCGCGAGCTGGGCCACGCTGCCCACCTGCATGGTGGACGACAGGCCGCTGCGGCCGGTCATGCCGTCGCTGGGGATGCCCCACAGCGGCGCGAAACGCGGGAACAGCACGAACAGCACGGCCATGATGGGCGCGCCCAGCAGCGTCATCCAGCCGGCGGTGCGCGCGGCTTCGGCCAGCGGCGGCCGTCCCACCGGCAGGTGGGCGTTGACCAGCGCGGTGAGCAGCCCCAGCAGCGCCAGCAGCATGGCCGCCGCGGTGAGCAGCGACTGCGAGAAGAAGAAGTTGGTGAGCATCGTGAAGAAGCCCAGGAAGAACACCACGAAGGCGTCGCGCCGGGCGCGCAGCTCCAGGGTCTTGAGGGCCAGCAGGATCACGATCAGCGTCACGCCGGCGTCGCGGCCGAACAGCGTGCGGTGCGTGAGCAGCGTGGCGCCCACGGCCGCCGCCAGCAGGCCCAGCAGCCACCACTTGCCGGGCAGGGGCTGCGCCTGCACCGCCAGCCAGCCGCGCCAGGCCAGCACGCCGGCGGTGAGCAGGCTGCACCACACGGGCAGGTTGGGCACGTGCGGCAGCACCACCCAGGCGATCACCGCCAGCAGGAACAGCGTGTCGCGCGTGTCCCGGGGCAGGGCCTGCAGCACCTTCAACATAGCGCTAGCGCTTCGAGGCAGCGGCGCTTGTGCGCTTCGCCGGTGGCGGGCGCGATCTCCTGGCCGGGCAGGCGCAGGCCGTAGTCGAGGCCCAGCTTGTCGGCCTGCAGCACCCAGGCGGCCAGGCGCGAGAGGCGGCGTTCGGGATCCACGGCGCCGGCCTGCGCGAAATCGAGCCAGAGCTCGTAGCGCTGGGCCTGCTGCGTGTCGCGGCTGACCAGCTCGTCGGCCTTGGCGGCCTTTTTCCAGACCACCAGCTTGAGCGGGTCGCCGCGGCGGTAGGCGCGCACGCCCTCGAATTCACCCGTGCTCTGCACCCGGGCCTGGGCACCGCCGCCAGCGCGCGGCTCGCCGGGCGGCAGCGGCGGCGGGAAGGCCTCGGGCGCCGGGTACACCAGCACCTGGGCGGCCGGCCGCCACACGGTCCAGACGCGGAAGGTGCCCAGCGGAAAGCGGGTTTCGGCCGTGAGCGGCGGCACGCGGTGCAGGCCGCGCCGCCCGGGCTTGAACGCCACCTGCACCGTGGCGCTGCCCTGGGCCGGCACGTCGGTCCACGACCAGCGGTCCTCATGCGCGCTGTCCAGCACGGCCAGGCCGATGGCATGGCGCGGACGCCGCCTGGTGTTGGTCAACACGATGCCTATCGTGGCGCTGGCGCCCGCGAACTGGGCGTCGGGCGCTATCAAATTCATAGTTAGCCCGCGCAGGGTGGCGTGGCAGACGTGCATGCCCACCACCGCGCAGCCGGCCAGCAGGAAGGTGAGCAGGTAGCCCAGGTTCAGCTGGTAGTTGATGGAGGCGACCAGCAGCACCATCAGCGTGGCGCCCATCATGAAGCCGGGCCGGGTGGGCAGGATGTAGACGTTGCGCTGGGTCAGGGTGAGGGTGTCGGACAGCGGCAGGCGCGACTGCCACCACTGGCGGAAGCGCCGCCGGGCAAAGGCGAAGGGGTTGAGCACGCTCGCGTTCACGGCAAGGGCACGGCCTCCAGCATCGCCCGCACCTGCTCCACCGGGCCGCGGCCGGCATCGCCCACCGGCACCAGGCGGTGCGCGATGGTCTGCGGCAGGATGGCCTGCACGTCGTCGGGCGCCACGTAGTCGCGGCCGCTGAGCAGGGCCTGGGCCTTGGCGGCGCGGACCACGGCGATGCCGGCGCGCGGCGACAGGCCTTGCAGGAACCAGCGGCCGGAGCGGGTGGCGGCCACCAGGTCCTGCACGTAGTCCAGCAGGGGCGGGGCGGCGTGGATCTCCTGCACGCGGCGCTGCAGCCAGTCCAGGTCGAGCGGCGTGAGCGAGCCCTGCAGGCCCAGCACCATGTCGCGCCGGTCGCCGCCGGAGAGCAGCTCGCGTTCGGCCGCGCGGTCCGGGTAGCCCAGCGAGATGCGCATCAGGAAGCGGTCCAGCTGCGACTCGGGCAGGGCGAAGGTGCCCAGCTGGTCGTGCGGGTTCTGGGTGGCGATGACGAAGAAGGGCGTAGGCAGCGGCCGGGTCTCGCCTTCGATGGTGACCTGCTTTTCCTCCATGGCCTCGAGCAGCGCGCTCTGGGTCTTGGGGCTGGCGCGGTTGATCTCGTCGGCCAGCAGCACCTGGGCGAAGATGG
>CAZZAW010000110.1:7528-8026 GCA_964652405.1 uncultured Ramlibacter sp. | reverse complement strand
CCGGCAAGGTGGGGGCCGTGGCCAGGCTGCGGCGCGCGGGCGGCTGCGAGGCCACAGGCTCCGCCACGGGGTGCAGCCCCATCGGCCGCGAGTGCCGGGCGCGCTCGCGCTGCAGGTACTCGCGCCGGCGCTGCTCGCGCTCGCGGGTGTCCGCCAGGGCCTGGCCCAGCTGGCGGTACAGCTCCTGCAGGGATTCCGACTCGCCGGCCGCCTGCAGCGAGAACTCCGGCACCAGCACGATCTCGCTGTCGCCGGCGTCGAACTCGATGCGCGAAGGATGGCCCAGCGCGCGCTGGATGGCCTGCAGGGCCTTGTCACGGCCCACGCCCGGCAGCACCACGGTGAACTGTGCCGGCCCGGTGCGGGCGGCGATGCCCCGCTCGCCGGCCACGACCGCGAACTTCGCGGCGGTGCGGGCCATGAGCTTGCGGCTGACCCGGGCGCCATAGATGTTGCGCACCTCCAGCAGGTCGGCGCAGTCGAACACCGCCACGGTCA
>CAZZAW010000110.1:6773-7518 GCA_964652405.1 uncultured Ramlibacter sp. | reverse complement strand
CGCCAGCAGGCCAGCCTTGTTGAACAGGCGGGTGCTGCCATCGATCCGGCCCCCTTCCATCGCCTCGTCGGGCTGGCGCATCATGGCGCCGAACTTGGCGGCCAGCAGCAGCGGGAACACGGCCAGGAAGCCGCCCGCGACCGCCAGGTCGGACCAGGCGGTGTCCGGGTTGTGCTGCAGCGAGGCCAGGGCGAACTCGCCGATGGCGACGCCCACCACGCCGGCGCCCCAGGCCGGCTTGAGCATGAAGGCGTAGTACAGGCAGGTGATGCTGAGCCAGAAGAAGAAGGTGCCGCCGGGGCCGCCGGTGGCAGGGCCGGCGTAGCTGTGCAGCACATAGGCCCCGGCCACCAGGGCGAGCCCGCGCAGCGCCATTTCGGCCTGGTGGCGTGGCGGGCGCGCCTCGGCCCACTTGCCCACCAGCCCGGCGTACAGGCACAGCAGCCACACGCCCGGCAGCTCGGGCACGGCCACCACCGCGAGCCAGGCCGTGTAGACCGCGATGGCCCAGGCCACCCACGGCTCCAGGCGGCGCATGGTGTAGGAAATCCACGCGCTCGGCAGGGCCGCCGGCGCGGGAACGGACCCGGACGTCGGGTCGCAGGCAGCGGTGGGTTCGAAGTCGGGCTTCATGGTGCGGCTATGACAACATGCCCCCGCGCAGCCCCGCTAGGCAAATCCGCCCGCGCCGGATAGGAAATTTCCCTATCGGCAGCGCTGCGGGTTAAGGCAATCTCCGTACGTG
>CAZZAW010000110.1:0-6763 GCA_964652405.1 uncultured Ramlibacter sp. | reverse complement strand
CGACTCCCCTTCAACGCCTGCCCGCCAGGCTGCCAGCCCGGCCGTGCCCGCCAGCCCCGCGCCGGCCGGCCGCGCCGTGCGCCTGCTGTGCGTGGAGGACAACCCCGACGACGTGGAACTGATGGCCCTGGCCCTGGAACGGGCCGACCCGTTGCGCCGCTACGAGCTGCACCGGGTGGACGACGCCACCGCCTTTTCCGAAGCGCTGCAGCAGGATTTCGACGTGATCCTGTGCGACTTCAACATGCCGCGCTTCTCGCCTTACGCGGCGCTGCAGATCCTGGTGGCCCGGCGCTCGAGCACGCCGCTGGTCGTGGTCACCCGGGCCATCGGCGAGGAAGCGGCCGTGCACGTGCTGCGCTGCGGCGCCAAGGACTACCTCACCAAGGACAAGCTGGGCACCCTGCCCCAGATCATCGAGCGGGTGATGACCGAGCGCCAGCGCGTGCTCGAGAAGGAGCGCCTGGACCGCGAACTGGAGGCTGCCTACCGCCGCCTGAAGAAGCTGTCGGCCCGGCTGGTGGTGGCGCAGGAGCGCGAGCGCACCCTGATTTCCCGCGAGCTGCACGACCAGCTGGGCCAGACGCTTACCGGCATGGTGATCCACCTGCACGCCGCCAAGCGCGCTGCCGATGCCGAATCGGCCCGCAAGCACACGGACACGGCCATGGACATGGCCCAGGCCGCGGTGACGCAGCTCAAGACCCTGTCGTTCTCGCTGCGGCCGGCCCAGCTGGACCTGCTCGGCCTGGTGGCGGCGGTGCAGACCTCGGTGCAACGGGTGGCCGAACCGGCGGGGCTGGCGTTCACCGTCACCTCGCGGGGCCAGGAGCCCAAGGTGCTGGGCGAAACCGCCTCGGTCGCCGTGCGCCTGGTGCAGGAGGCGCTGACCAATGTGATCCGGCATGCCAGCGCCAGCATGATCTCCGTGCGGCTGCGCTTCCTGCCACAGGGCCGCATCGGCGTGCTGTTGGTGGACGACGGCGTGGGCTTCGACAAGCACGAGCTGCTCTCCGGCCAGCCCAGCGAGCGCAACGTAGGCCTGTACGGAATGATCGAGCGCACCGAACTGGCAGGCGGCCGGTTGCACATCCGGACCCGCCCGGGTGCCGGCGTGGCCATCCGGGCCATCCTGTAGCGCCGACGCAGAACACACGGAGGGAACCATGAAAACCGCGACCGCCACCCAGACCATCCGCGTGGTGCTGGCCGACGACCACGACCTGGTGCGCTCGGGCATCAAGGCCCTGCTGAGCATGGTCGACGGCGTGCAGGTGATTGCCGAAGCGCGCGACGGCAAGGAGCTGATCACGCTGGTGGAAAGCCTCAATCCCGACGTCGTGATGACGGACATCTCCATGCCCGGCATGGACGGCATCACGGCCATCGCCGAGATCCACTCGCGCCATCCCCAGGTCCGGATGCTGGTGCTGTCGATGTACGACACGGTGGATTTCGTCAAGCGCGCAGTGGCCAACGGGGCCTGCGGCTACCTGATGAAGGACGCCCCGCCCTTCGAGCTGGAGCAGGCGGTGCGCAGCGTGATGGCCACGGGCAGCTACTTCAGCCCGGCGATCGCCCAGCGGCTGCTGCAGCCGTCCGAGCCCACGGTGGACGACGAGCTCACCCACCGCCAGGTCGAGATCCTGAAGCTGATCGCCCAGGGCCGGGCCTCCAAGGAGATCGCCTACGAGCTGGGCCTGTCGCCCAAGACCGTGGACGTGCACCGCGCCCGCATCATGGAGCGGCTGCACCTGAACGACATCGCCAGCCTCACGCTCTACGCCGTGCGCAAGGGGCTGGTCAAGCCCTGACCGGATCCCTCAGGGCGGCAGCAGCTTGAGCAGGCGAGCGCGCGAGCTGTCCGTCAGCACGTAGAGGAACCCGTCGGGCCCCTGCCGCACATCGCGGATGCGTTCGCCCGCGCCGGCCAGCAACCGGTGCTCCCGCACCACCTTGCTGCCGTCCAGCTCCAGCCGGGCGAGGTGGGTGGCGCGCAAGGCCCCGACGAACAGGTTGCCCTTCATCGCCGGGCCGTAGCGGTCGCTCGTCAGGAAAGCCATGCCCGAAGGCGCGATCGAGGGCGTCCAGTGGTGCAGCGGCTGCTCCAGGCCGGCCCGCTCGGTGAGGCCTTCGCCGATCTTGCCGCCGCCGTAGTTCTCGCCGTAGGTGATCACCGGCCAGCCGTAGTTGCGGCCGGCCTGCGGGATGTTGATCTCGTCGCCGCCCTGCGGGCCGTGCTCGTGCATCCAGAGCCGGCCGTCCGGGCCCAGCGTGGCGCCCTGCGAGTTGCGATGGCCGATGCTCCAGATCTCGGGCAGCGCGCCGGCGCGGCCGGCGTACGGGTTGCCCGCCGCGGCACTGCCGTCCTTGTTGATGCGCACCACCTTGCCGTGGTGGTTGTCCAGGGTCTGGGCATCCTGCATGCGGCGGAAGCGGTCGCCCAGGGTCAGGTACAGGGTGCCGTCGCGGGCTTCGACGATGCGGCAGCCGAAGTGCAGGCTGCTGGCGTACTTGGGTTTCTGGCTGAAGATCACCTGCACCTGCTCCAGCCGGGTGCGGTCCGCCGACAGCCGGCCCTTGGCCAGCGCCGTGCTATTGCCGGCCCCGCCCGGCTCGGAGTAGCAGAAGTAGACGGTGCGGTTGCTGGCGTAACCGGAATCGGTGATCACGTCCAGCAGGCCCCCCTGCCCGCCTGCGGCGACTTCGGGCACGCCGCCCAGGGCCGGGCCCAGCTTGCCGTCGGCCTCGACCACCCGCATCCGGCCGGGCCGCTCGGTCACCAGGAAGCGGCCGTCCTCGATGAAGGCCACGGCCCAGGGATGTTCCAGGCCGGTCGCCACCGGCTGGCTGCGCAGTTCCTGCGACAGCGCCGGGCCGGCGGCCAGGCAGGCGGCCAGCAGCGCGCCCAGGGTGAATCGCTTCATGCATCTGCTCCTTGTGGATGCCTGATTGTGCGGCGCGCAGCCAGCCGTGGTTGTATTCCCTGCCACAGCCAGCGGCAATAGTCCATTCGAATCAACCACTTACAGCGAAAACCTCATTGACTGCGGCTGAGCATGAGCTAAGCTCAGGCTCATGCGCAAGCTCATTCTCACGTTCCTGCTGGCCGTCTCGGCCGGGGTGCACGCCATGCCGCCCCCCACCGCCGAAGACGACATCAGCCGGCTGATCGCCGACAAGGGCCTGCTGCAGCGCCTGGACGAGGTGCGCCACCAGGTCACCGACCGGGCTTCCGAGCTGGTGGTCACGGCCATGGGGTTCCTGGGGGTGCCCTACCGCCGGGGCGGCAATTCGGCCGAGACCGGTTTCGACTGCAGCGGCTTCGTGCGGGCCATGTACGAGCAGACCATGGGCCTGATCCTGCCGCGCCGCGCCAACGAGCAGGCCGCCGCCACCCAGGCCATCGACAAGCGCGAACTGCAGCCCGGTGACCTGGTGTTCTTCAACACCATGAAGCGCGCCTTCAGCCACGTGGGCATCTACGTCGGCGAAGGCAAGTTCATCCATTCGCCCAAGCCCGGCGCCCAGGTGCGGGTGGAGGACATGGGCGCGAACTACTGGTCGCGCCGCTTCGACGGCGCCCGCCGCGTGGTGGCCCCGGCACCGGCCTCGGCCCAGGTGCCGGCCGGCACCGCCTCGAACTGACGGGGCGCGGGCCTCAATCCGGCTTGACGCCGGCGTCCTTGATCACCTTGGCCCACTTGGCCGTCTCGGCGTTCACGAAACTGTCGAATTCCTCGGGCGTGCCGCCGCCGGCGAAGGTGCCCATGCCGTCCAGGCGCGCCCGGGTCTCGTCGCTGCGCACGATGCGCGTCACCTCGTCGGCCATGCGGCGCACGATCTCGCGCGGCGTGCCGGCCGGCGCCAGCATGCCGGCCCAGGTGCTGCCCATGAAACCGGCGAAGCCCTGCTCGATGAAGGTGGGCACCTCCGGCGCCGCGGGCAGCCGGCGGTCGTGCGAGACGCCGATCAGCCGCACGCGGCCGGCCTTGCCGGGCTGGATCAGCCCGGAGGCAGCGTCGAAGAACAGCTGGATCTGGCCGCCCATGAGGTCGGTGAGCGCAGGCACGGCGCCCCGGTAGGGGATGTGGACCATGTAGGTCCGGGTGATCGCCTTGAAGAGCTCGGTGGTCAGGTGCGCGGCCGACCCGTTGCCGGACGAGCCGAAGCTCACCTTGCCGGGGTTGGCGCGGGCGAAGTCCACCAGTTCCCTGGCGTTCTTGAAGGGGGCGTCGTTGTTGATCGCCGCCAGCAGCGGCGAGACACCGATGAGCGCCACGCCGGCGAGGTCCTTGCGGGGGTCGTACGGGAGCTTGGGGTAGAGCGTGGTGTTGGCCGCGTAGGCGGCGATCACCACCGCGAAGGTGCTGCCGTCCGCCGGCGACTTGGCCAGCGCGTCCACGCCGATGATGCTGTTGGCGCCCGGCTTGTTGTCGATGGTCACCGTCTGCTGCAGGCGCGTCTGCAGGCCCTGCTGCACGATGCGCGCCATGTTGTCGGTGAACCCGCCGGGGGTGTACGGGACGATGATGCGGATGGGCCGGTTGGGCCAGGCCGGCTGCGCGAGAACCGGCAAGGCCAGGGAGGCGGCGGCGCCTGCCGTGAAGCGCCGGCGGCTAATGCTTGACTTCAACGCTGTACCTTTCAGAAGCGAGCAAATTCTGCGGCGGCGCCGCAGCGCCCGCGATGGGTGTTTTCCCCTCTGCGCCGTTCCGCTGTGCAAGACAAACCGAGGAGACCTGGATGGCGAAACTCAACGTCAATGGGGCTGTACGCGAGTTCGAGGCGGAGGGCGACACGCCCTTGCTCTGGGCTCTGCGCGAGCAGCTGGGCCTGACCGGCACCAAGTACGGCTGCGGCATCGCCGCCTGCGGTTCGTGCACCGTCCACATCGACGGCGTGCCCACCCGCAGCTGCGTGCGGCCGATCTCCACCATCGGCCCCGGCGAGAAGATCGTCACCATCGAGGGCCTCTCGCCCGACGGCTCGCACCCGGTGCAGAAAGCCTGGGTCCAGCTGGACGTGCCGCAGTGCGGTTACTGCCAGTGCGGCATGGTGATGACCGCCGCGGCGCTGCTCAAGGCCAAGCCCAACCCGACCGACGCCGACATCGACGAGGCCATCACCAACATCTGCCGCTGCGGCACCTACAACCGCATCCGCGCCGCCATCAAGGCCGTGGCCCAGGGCAGCACCCGGAGCGCGGGCCTGGCGATCCAGCACGCCGACGGGAGCACGACATGAGCGCCGTCCTCGACCGCCGCGGTTTCCTGCAGGTCTCCGCTTCTGCCGGGCTGGTGCTCGGCTTCCACATCCCGTTTGCCGCGTCGGCGCAGCAGGCCGCGGCGCCCGAGGTGAATGCCTGGGTGGTGGTGAGGCCCGACGACACCGTCGTGATCCGCATCGCCCGTTCCGAGATGGGCCAGGGCACCCTCACCGGCCTCGCGCAACTCGTGGCTGAAGAGCTGGAGTGCGACTGGGCCAAGGTCACCACCGAATACCCCACGCCCGGCCAGAACCTGGCGCGCCAGCGCGCCTGGGGCAACTTCTCCACCGGCGGCAGCCGCGGCATCCGCGAGTCGCACGACTACGTGCGCAAGGGCGGCGCGGCCGCCCGCATGATGCTCGTGCAGGCCGCCGCCAACGAATGGCAGGTGCCGGTGGCCCAGTGCCGGGCCGCCAACAGCGTGATCACGCACCAGCCCAGCGGCCGCACGCTGCGCTACGGCCAGGTGGCGGCCGCCGCGGGCAAGCTGCCGCCGCCCGCCGAGGTGCCGCTGAAGGACCCCAAGGACTGGAAGGTCGTGGGCAAACGGCTCGCGCGCCTGGACACGGTGGAGAAAGTGACCGGCAAGCAGGTCTATGGCGCCGACCTCAAGCTGCCGGGCATGCTGAACGCGGCGATCAAGGACTGCCCCGTGTTCGGCGGCAAGGTCAAGTCCTTCAACGCCGCCGCCGTGGCCAGCCGCCCCGGCGTGAAGAAGGTGGTGCAGGTCGGTGACAGCGCGGTGGCCGTGGTCGCCGACACCTGGTGGCGCGCCAAGACGGCCCTCGACGCGCTGCCGATCGAATGGGACCTGGGGCCGAACGCCAACGCCTCCAGTGCCGGCACGGCCCAGATGCTCAAGGCGGGGCTGGACGCGCCGGAAGCGGCGGTGGGCAACAGTAACGGCGATGCCAAGGCCGCGCTGGCGTCGGCCGCGCGCCGCATCGAGGCGGTTTACAGCTACCCGCACCAGAACCACGCCACCATGGAGCCCATGAACGCGACCGCGCGCTGGACGCCGCAGCGCTGCGAGGTCTGGACGCCCACGCAGAACGGCGAGGCGGCGCTGGCCGCCACTTCCGAGGCATCCGGCCTGCCGGCTTCCCAGTGCGAGGTCTACAAGCTGCACCTGGGCGGCGGCTTCGGCCGCCGGGGGGCGGTGCACGACTGGGTGCGCCAGGCGGTGGAGATCGCCAAGCAGATGCCGGGTGTGCCCGTGAAGCTGCTGTGGAGCCGCGAGGAAGACATGCTGCACGGCCGCTACCACCCGGTCACGCAGTGCAAGCTGCAGGCGGGGCTGGACGCGCAGGGCAACATCACGGCGCTGCACATGCGCATTTCGGGCCAGTCCATCCTGGCCGGTGTGTTCCCGCAGAACATCCGCAACGGGCTGGACCCGGTGGTGTTCCAGGGCCTGAACCCGGGCGGGCCCGAGGCGGCGATCGGCTACAGCTTCCCCCACCTGCTGATCGAGCACGCCATGCGCAACCCGCC
>CAZZAW010000109.1:0-8038 GCA_964652405.1 uncultured Ramlibacter sp. | reverse complement strand
AAGGCGATGCGGTGGGCATCTTCGCGGGCAGCCTGAAGCACAGCGGCCTGATCCGCGCCACGGCGGTGAGCAGCGAGGGCGGCAAGGTGATGCTGCGCTCGGGTGACATCGTGGAAGTGGGCGGCAGCGTGAGCGCGGCTGGCGCCGGCGACCGCGGCGGCCAGATCGACGTGCTGGGCGCCAAGGTGGGCGTGCTGGGTGGCGCCGTGCTCGACGCCTCTGGCCCGGCCGCAGGCGGACAAATCCGGGTCGGGGGGGATTATCAGGGGGCCAACCCCGACGTCCCCAATGCCCAGGTGACGTACGTGGACGGCCAGGCGCGGCTGGCGGCGAACGCCACCGAGGCGGGCGACGGCGGCCGGGTCATCGTCTGGGCCGACGACACGGCGCGGGTGCATGGGCAGATCGAGGCCAACGGCGGCTCGCAGGGGGGCAACGGCGGGTTCATCGAAACCTCGGGCAAGCGCTACCTGGACGTCGAGGGCTCGCGCGTGCGTGCCTCGGCGCCCCGCGGCAAGGGGGGCACCTGGCTGCTGGATCCCAGCGACGTGACCATCACCGCCTCGGCGCCCGCGACCGACAACAACATCGGCGGGCCGCCGAACTTCGCCTCGGCGGCCAACACGGCCTCGTCCACGATCCGGCAAGCGACCCTGAACGCGGCCCTGGACGCGCAGACCAGCGTCAGCATCTCCACGGATTCGGGCACGGGCGGCGGGGGCGGCGACATCGTGGTCCAGGGAGTGAGCCTCGCCCGGACCGTGGCAGGCTCGACGACCTTGACGCTGAACGCCCACCGCGACATCCGCTTCCAGGGCACCACCAGCCTGCAGGCGCTGGGCACGTCCGGGGGCGCGCGATCCCTGGCCGTGGTGCTCAACCCCGGCGCCGCCGGCGGCGTGATCACGGACAGCGGTGCGACCGTGGCGCTCAGCACCGACGACAACGCCAACGCGTCCACCATCACCGTCGGCAACGGCAAGACCTGGAACCACGCCGGTACGCTGACGCTCAACCTCAACGGGCAGCTCAAGCTGCATGACGGCACCACAGCCTGGACCTTCAACAACCAAGGCACGATCAATGGTTCATCCGGCGCCAACGGCGGCGTGCGCGGAAGCGGCCTCAACTACGGCACCCTGACCAACACGGGCAGCATCAACCTGACGCAAGGCAGCTTCGAGGTCGCCACCCTGAACCAGACGGCCGGCAGCCCCAGCCTGACGCTGAACCTCAATGGCGCCTTCACGGCCAACACCCTGAACGTGACCACCGGCCCTGTGTCCATCACGCAGGGAAGCGGGAACCTGGCGCTCTCCGGCGGCATCGCGACCAGCGGAACGATCAATCTGGTCGCGTCTTCCGGCAACGTGGTGCTGGGAGGCAACCTGTCTTCCAGCGGTGCCGGGTCGTCCGGCAACATCACCCTGAACGCCAGCGGCTTGCTGGACCTGGGGTCGCACAACGTCACCACCACCCAGGGCGGAGCGATTTCCCTGACTGGCGGGGCTTCCACGGGCAACGCCATCACCGGCACGGGGGCCGTGCAGACCACCCGCGCCTCCATCGGGACCTCGGGTGCCATCCAGGTCACGGCGGCCAACGGTGGCAATGTCAGTCTCGGCAGCCTGGTGGCCACCGGATCGTCCGGCGGCTCCACCCTCGGCGGCCACGGCGGCGCAGTCACCGTCAGCGTGGGCAGCGGCACGCTGGGGCTCGGCTCGGTGAACACAAGTGGCGGCGCGGGCACCGGCAGCAGTTCGGAGGCCGGGGGCAACGCCGGCACGATCAGTATCACCAAGACCGCCGGCAACCTGGCATTCACGCCCTCGCTGACCGCCTCGGGCGGCGCTGGCGGAACCGGGGGCACCGGCGGAGTGGGCGGCGATGGGGCGGCCATCACCCTGAGCGCCACCGCGGGCGCCGTGCAGCTGAGCGGCGGCTCGGTGTCGGCCAGTGGGGGGGCAGGCGGGCCCGGCACCACCTCGGGCAACGGCGGCAATGCGGCCTCCATCAGCGTGACCAGCGGCGGCGGGGCCGACGTGCAGGTCAACAGCACCAGCCTCACGGCCCTGGGCGGCACCAGCTCCACCGGGACGCCGGGAACGGCAGCCGGCGTGAGCCTCACGTCCGCCGGCGACGTGGTTTTCAATGGCACGCCCGGCGTGTCCTCCTCGGGCCTGTTCACCAGTCCCGGCGGCGATATCCACGTCAACGGCGGCCTGACCCTGACCAACGCCGCCTGGAACACCGGAAACAAGACCATCAACATCGATGGCGCCGGCAAGCTGACCCTGGCGGGGAGCTCGGTGCTGCAGGTTCAGAGCGGGGGTGTCCTCAAGCTCAATGGAACCGACGCAAACCCGCTGGTGGCCAACGCGCCCGCGGCCATCCAGAACTTCGGCGGCACGATCGAGAAGACCAGCGCCGGCGCCCAGACCATCAGCGGGACCTTCTCCGACAACGCGAGCGCCACCCTGAACATCAATGGCGGCACGTTGGCCTTCACCGGCTGGTCCACCAACAACGGCAGCATCGTGCTGTGCAGCTGCGCCACGTTCTCGCCGGGCGGCAGCTTCACCATCCAGTCCGGCGGCTCGATCAGCGGCTCGGGGACCGTGAACGTCGGGGCGGGCAACACGCTCGCCAACCTGGGCTTCATCGCACCGGGCGGTGTCGGAGCGGTGGGCACGATGAACATCACCGGCAACTACGTCCAGAACGGCGGCTTGCTGAAGATGGACGTCTCGGGCGCGACCACCCACGACCAGCTGATCGTCTCGGGCTCCGCGACATTCACCTCGGGCACACTGGGTCTGTATTCCGTGGGCGGCCATACCGGCGCGGCGACGGGCCAGAGCTACACGCTGGTGCAGTACGCGAGCCATTCCGGTACCCCATTGACCTTCAGCGCCTCGCCTGCGCCCGCCTTCGACGGCACCCGCAACTACGGCTTGACGGCGCTGACCGCCGTCATGTCGGCTGCGGCGCCAGCGCCAGCCCCTGCTCCCGCCCCGACAGCGAGCCCGGCACCGCCGGCCCCTTCTGCTTCGCCAGCGCCGGCGCCCTCGCCGTCCCCGAGCCCCGCCCCGTCGCCCTCGCCAAGCCCTTCGCCTTCGCCCAGTCCGGCGCCGTCACCCTCGCCGTCGGCGGCGCCCGCCCCGGCGACGCCGGCCGTCGGCAAGATCGTGGAACTGCTGGGCAGCACGGCAGCCGTGGAAGAGGTCCAGAAAGCCGTGATCGAGCAGGAAACCGTGGTGGCGAAGTTCGTGACCTCCCTGCTGAAGGAAGAGTCCGAGAAGGCCGAGGAAAAGAAGAAGGAAATCGAGATCAAGGTCACCCAGGACCAGTGCAAGCCGGGCTGACCGCGCCGGTCTGAATCGGTCCAGATTTCCCGTGGTCTTGTGACAGACCGCACGGCCCTGTGGCTGGCGGAACCCGCCAAACGGCAGGACAATCCAAGCTCAGCCGCGGGAGGGGCGGGAACACCGCCCCGGCATCAGAACAAACTGATTTACAGCCCGCCCCGGGAGGGCGCCGGCTGCTATTGAACTTGTAGCGCCACGTGAGGGCCCTATGTCACGACGCCAATTCCTAGCCCGCGCGGGGAACCCGGTCCGGGTTCCCGCCCCAGCCCCTGCGGCGGCCGGCTACCGGCCGCTGGCCCTGGCCGCCGCCCTGGCGGCTTGCTTTGCTGCTCCCGCCTTGGCCCAGCCCAGCGGCGCGCCGGCCATCCACGGTGCTGCCGCCCTCAGCCAGCAAGGCAACCGGCTGGTGGTGACCACCCAGAACGGCGCGGGCACCTCGCACTCGGCGATCAACTGGCAAAGCTTCTCGGTGCCCGCGGGCACCATCACGCAGTTCAACCAGCCCTCGGCGGCCAGCACCTCCATCAACCGCGTGGTGGGGCACAACCCCAGCGCGATCTACGGCACGCTCAGCTCCAACGGGCGGCTGGTGCTGGTCAACCCGGCGGGCATCGCCGTGGGCGCGGGGGCGGTGGTGGACACGGCGGGCTTCACGGCTTCGACCCTGAAGATGAGCGATGCCGATGCGCTGGCCGGGCGGCTGCGCTTTGGCGATGGCAGCGCCGCCGGTGCCCTGAGCGTTCACGGCCAGGTGCTGGCCCGCTCGGGCGACGTGGTGCTGGTGGCGCCCGACGTGCAGACCGGCGCGGGCGCGCTGGTGCAGGCGCAGGGCGGGGACGTGGTGATCGCGGCCGGCCGCAAGGTGCATCTCACCGGACGGGGTTTGGAAGGCATCCAGCTCGAGGTGAAGGCGCCCGAGGACAAGGCGCTCAACCTGGGCACGCTCAAGGGCGACTCGGTGGCCATCTTCGCCAGCCAGCTGAAACACAGCGGCCTCGCGCAGGCGGTCAGCGCGACCGCTGAAGGGGGCAAGGTCGTCCTGCGCGCCCAGGGCGAAGCCCTGGTGGACGGCCGTGTCGAGGCCCGTTCGGGCACCCAAGGCGGCAGGATCGATGTGCTGGGTGACCGCGTCGCGCTGTATGGCGCCGCCAGCCTGGACGCCTCGGGCCCGCAGGGCGGCGGCCATATCCGTATCGGGGGCGACTACCAGGGTGCGAACCCCGAGGTGCCCAACGCCAGCCGGACCTTCGTCGGTGAGGAGGCGTCGGTGCGTGCCGATGCTTCCGACAGCGGCGATGGCGGCCGCGTCATCGTCTGGTCGGACGAGGTCACGCGAATGAAGGGCCGGGTGTCCGCGCGCGGCGGACCCCGCGGCGGCAACGGCGGCTTTGCGGAAGTCTCGGGCAAGCGCAGCCTCGAGTTCACCGGGTTCGCCGACCTTGCCGCGCCTCGCGGCGCGGCCGGCACCCTGCTGCTGGACCCGAACGACATCGTGATCCAGAACGCGCCGAGCCCGGCGCCTTCGCCGGCGCCATCGCCCTTCGTCGTGGCCCCCGTTCCGGCGCCCACGCCACCGCCTGCGTACGATTTCAGCGACGGGTCGGCGGTCGCGACGCTCTACGTCGAATCGCTGCAGAACCAGCTGGCGTCCGGCCATGTCCGCGTCAGTACGGCTTACGGGGCCAGCTCCGGGCCGGACGGAGGAAAAATCACGGTTGCCGACCCGGTGACCTGGTCCAGCGCCCACACCTTGCTGCTGGACGCGGACAACGGCATCGCCATCAACGCCGCCGTGTCGTCCACCGGGGCCGGCCAGCTTGCGCTGGTTTCCCGCAACACCGGGGCGATCACCCAGACCGCGGCGATCCGCGCGCCCGAACTGGTGCTCCAGACCAGCGCCGGGGCCGTGACGCTGGAGCATCCGGACAACCAGGTGTCGGCCCTGGCTGCCTCGGTCCGCAGCCTCTCGCTCAAGAACAAGGGGGACCTTCTCCTCGGGGACCTCACCAATGTCTTCTTCGGGGGGTCGATCCCGGGCGTGTACGCCGATGAGGGCGTGACCATCGTCAACAGCGCGCTGGCGGGCCCGCCCGCGCAACCGGGCAACCTCAGCCTGCAGTCTGGCGCGACCCTGCAGGCGAAATTCGTGGACCTCAAGGCTGCCGGCGACATCACGGCCTCGGGGGATATCTACACCTACGGCGCACTGGCTGCCGGGACCGGCCACGTCAAGCTGGATGCGGGCGGGGCCATGACCTTCAACCGCATCGACACCCGGGGCAGCGCCGGCTCCTACGCGTCGATCCATGGCGGCGAGATCACCCTGGTGGCAGCAGGCGACATCAACGGCAGCACCCTCGAAAGCCGCGGCCAGTCGGGCTACTCCTCCACCACCGGAGCGAACGGCGGCGGGGTGACCGTCACCTCGACCGGCGGAAACATCACCGTCACCGGGATTTACGCGCACGGCAGCACCGGCCGTCGGGCCGGCCATGGCGGAAACGTGCAGCTGGCAGCCACTGCGACGGCCACGCTGAAAGGGCGGGTGACGGTCGGTGACATCCACACCTACGGCGGCATGTCGGAAGACGACTATGCCGGGGGCGACGGCGGCACCATCACCGTCACGGGTCGCAATGGCGTGACGGTGGATGAGGCGGATGCCGCCGGCGGCTACGCCGACCTGGGACTGAGCAAGGGCGGGGCAGGCAAGGCCATCAAGCTCACGTCCAGCCACGGCGACGTCTCGGCCGGCATCGTGGTGGCCCATGGCGGCGGCGGGTCCGCGGGCGGCGATGCAGGCGACATCGAAATCAGCGCCGGCGGGAAGGCCGTGCTGTCCACGGTCGGCGCCGCCGGCGGCCATGCCTACGTGGGCGCGCAGCTGGCCGGAAACGGGGGCGACGTCCTCGTGGAGGCCGCCGGCAACATCGAGGTCAACGTGGGCCTGGGAGCCGCCAGGATCGACACCTATGGCGGCTATGGCTACTACGGCGCTGCGGGCGGCAACGCGGGAGACGTGACCCTGACGGCCAACGGGGGCGACATCCTGTTCGCCCCTGGCCTGAGCAACGGCATCAGCGCGGAAGGCGGCTATGGCGGCAAGGGCGGCACGGGCGGCATCGTCACGCTGACGGCCAGCCAGGCCCCGGCAGCGCCGCCGCCCCCGACCGCCTCGCCCGCGCCGGCCGTCGGGGGCAACATCAGCGTGCCGGTGATCGATGCTTCGGGTGGGAGCTCGGGGGCTGCCGCCGCTGGCGGCGAGGGCGGCGCCGGAGGCAGCGTGATCGTGAGCTACCGCGGCACGCTCACCGCCGACCAGTTCGACGCCAATGGCGGCGATGGCGGGTACGGGTCCACGGGCGGGCCGGGCGGCCAGGGCGGCGACATCATGATCACGCAGCAGGCCGGAACCTTGTACATCGGGTCGGGCGTCGTGATACAGGCCGCGGGGGGCGACGGCGGCAATGCTTCGCAAGACGGCAGCGCCGGTGGGGCAGGCGGGCTGGGGGGCACCATTTCACTGCTTTCCCCCGGCGGGATGATCACGGTGGAGGGCGCGGTGCAGGCCCCCGGCGGCGCCGGGGGCGACACCCGCACGGGTTCGTCCAGCCACGGCCGTGGCGGCAAGGGCGGCACCGTGGTGGTCAAGGCGGGCACGTTCCTGGACTTGCGCAACGGCGAGCTGAGGGCACCGGGTGGGCAAGGCGGCAATGCGGTGGCCTCCGGCCAGGTGCCGGGCAACGGCGGTGACGGCGGGAGCGTGTCGGCCACAGCCGACGCCGGTTCCGTCACGCTCGGCTACACCACGCTGGATGCGGGTGGGGGCGTCCCAGGCTATATGCCCATCCTGTGCGACGGCGTGTGTGAACAGTCCGCGCCGATCGCGCCCGGCCACGGCACGCCGGGCACGGTCACCGTCAACGCTTCGACCGGCAACTATGTCACCGCCCAGGGCCAGTGGGTCTCCCTGTACGGCGACTGGACCAACACCGGCAAGCTGTGGTTCGACGACGCCAGCCTGTACGGCAGCGGCAAGCTGGTGAACGCTGCGGCCGGCGAGATCGAGACCAGCGGCTTCGCGTACCTCATGCCGGGGCAAGGCGTGGAGAACGCCGGCAAGATGAAGGTGGTGGGCAACGGCAGCTTCAACCTGACGTCCAACACCGGAACGCTGGAGATCACCAGCACCGGCAGCGTGAGGACCTACCTGGCGAACAACGCCGGAGTGCTCCACCTGGACGGGACCCTCTACCTGGCGTACCAGTCGGGGAGCAGCTACTTCACCAGTGGCGGCCAGCTCACCAACACCGGCACGGTGACGGGCTCTGGAACCCTTGGCGGGTCGCTGGTGAATGCCGGCACGGTGGCACCCGGAAGCGGCGGTACGGCGGTCGGGAAACTCACCATCGAAGGGAACTTCACGCAAGTGGGCGGGGGCACGCTGGACGTGCAGGTCTATGCGCCGGTGCCCGCGCTGCCAGAGCCCGGTGTGGACTATGACCAGCTCGTCGTCCAGGGCCAGACCGTGCTGGGGGGCACCCTCCAGGTGACCGATGTCTCCGTGCCCGCGTCGCTCCAGCTGCCCATGACCTTGCTCATGCCCATGGCAGCATCGGACGTGAATGTGATCGACGCGCAGGGTGGGGCGCCTTCCGGGGCGTTCACAC
>CAZZAW010000108.1:0-8172 GCA_964652405.1 uncultured Ramlibacter sp. | reverse complement strand
GATCATGGTCTACCAGGAGCAGGTGATGCAGACCGCGCAGATCCTGGGCGGCTACACGCTGGGCGGCGCCGACCTGCTGCGCCGGGCCATGGGCAAGAAGAAGGCCGAGGAGATGGCCCAGCACCGGGAGATCTTCCGGGCCGGGGCCGCGAAGAACGGCATCTCCACCGAGAAGGCCGACGAGATCTTCGACCTGATGGAGAAGTTCGCGGGCTACGGCTTCAACAAGTCGCACGCGGCCGCCTACTCGCTGCTGGCCTACCACACGGGGTGGTGCAAGGTGCACTACACAGCGGAGTTCTTCTGCGCCAACATGACCGTGGAAATGGACGACACCGACAAGCTGAAGGTGTTGTTCGAGGATGCGGTCAAGAACTTCGGGCTGTCGTTCGAGCCGCCGGACGTGAACCGCGGCAACTACCGCTTCGAGCCGGTGTCCGACTTGGATGTCCGCTACGGCCTGGGCGCCGTCAAGGGCACCGGCCAGCAGGCCATCGAGGCCATCGTGGCCGCGCGTGAGGAGGGCGGGCCGTTCCGCAGCCTGTACGACTTCTGCGTGCGGGTCGATCGCACCCGCATCAACAAGCGCACGGTGGAGGCCCTCATCAAAGCCGGCGCGTTCGACTCGTTGCAGCTCAACCGCGCTTCGCTGGTGGCCTCCATCGACCGCGCCTTCGACTTCGCCGCGGCGACCGAGGCCAACGCCAACCAGGGCGGCCTGTTCGACATGGGCGACTCGCACGCGGCCAGCACGCAGGAGCCCGAGCTGGTGCAGGCCACGCCCTGGGGCGTGAAGGAGCGCCTGACCTACGAGAAGACGGCGGTGGGCTTCTACCTCTCGGGCCACCTGTTCGACGAGGTGGCGCTGGAGGTCCGGCGCTTCGTGAAGCGCCAGATCGACGACCTGATCGACAGCCGCGAGCCGCAGCTGCTGGCCGGCATCATCAGCGACTTCCGCGTGATCAACGGGCAGCGCGGCAAGCTGGCGCTGTTCAAGCTGGACGACAAGTCCGCGGTGATCGAGGCGACGGCCGACGAGAACGTGATCAACGCCCATCGCCAGCTGCTTAAGGACGACGAACTGGTGATCGTGATGGCCAAGCTGCAACCCGACCGCTTCTCCGGCGGTTTCCGGCTTTCGGTGCAGCAGGTGTGGGACTTGGCGACCGCGCGCTGCCGGTTCGGCAAGTTCCTGCGGGTCGCGGTCAACGGCAAGTCTCCCGACGTGCAGCGGCTGGTGCGCGAGTTCCCGCCTAGGCGCGAGATGAGCGAGCAGGGTGAGCTGGTGCGAGGCCTGCCGGTCCGGCTGGCCGTGCGGCGCGACCACGCGGTGGCCGAACTGCAGCTGGGCGAGCAGGCCAAGTTCTTCCCGAGCGACGCCGCGCTGGCCAGCTGGATGGCCCAGGCCGACCAAGGCCTGGCGCAGATCGTTTACGACTCGAACTGAGCCGGAGCCCGCGTCCGCCGGGCGCTGGCAGCTATCGATTCGATAGCGTCAGCCCTTGGGCCGGAACTCGATCAGGAGCGGCGTGTGCACCCGCCCGTCGACGTCGCGGGGCAGCACCTCGGTGCGGTCCAGCGCGCGCAGCACGGCTTCGTCCCACGACCGGGAGCCGCTGGACTTCACGATGCGCTTGCCGGTGATGGTGCCGTCGGGCGCCATGCGCACTTCCACTTCGGCGACAGGATTGCCGGGCACGTCGTCGGTGAACACGATGTTGGGCTTGACCCGGGCCCGAATGCGCCCTGCATAGCTGTCCGAGGGCCCGGAGGAGCGGGCCGCCGTGCCCGACGCTGAAGGCGCGCCGGTCGCCCCAGCCAGGCCCTGGATGCGCTTGAGGTTTTCCTGGCGCAGGGCCTCCAGCCGTTTGGCTTCGTCTTCCTTGCGCGCCTGGGCCTTGGCTTGGTCGTCCTGGCGCTTGCGGTCCTCAGCGGCCTTCTTGGCCAGTTCCTGCTTCTTCAGTTCTTCCTGCTTCTTCTGCTCGGCCAGCTTCTTCTGGCGGGCCAGCTCGTCCTGGCGCTTTTCTTCGGCCAGCCGCTTCTTCTCCTGCTCCAGGGCAATCTCGGCCTGGCTGGGGCCGGTCGGCGGCGGGGCGGGCTGCGGCCTGGCCTCGGGCTGAGGCGGCGCAGGAGGGGGAGGAGGGGCTTCCACGGCCCGGGGCGCGGCCTGCTGCACGGTGGCGGACCAGAGTTCGGCTTCCGCGGCGAGGTTCTCGGTGTCGCGCTTCCAGTTGATGCCCCAGGTCAGTGCCAGCAACAGCAGCAGGTGCGCCAGCACCGCCAGCGCCAGCGCCCGCCAGCGCCCCGGCGGGGCGGGTGGCGCGAACTCCAGGCGTTCGGTGGCGGCCGGCATGGCGTCCCCTACTTGGCCAACTGCACCGCCAGGCCCACGCGCTGCACGCCGGCCCGCTGCAGGGCGTCCATCACCTTGACCACCGACTCGTACTTGACGCTGCGGTCGGCGCTGATGACGACCGCCACCGCGCCCTGGGGCTTGCCGGCCTGGGCCCGCTGCGCCGCCGCGACGATCTCGGCCAGCGGCAGGCTGCTCTGCCTGTCATCGGTCTTGAGGGCCAGCGATTCGTCCTTGCCGACGATCACTTCCAGCTTCTGGTCCGGCACGCGGTTGGCCTTGCCCACGCTGGGCAGGTCGATCAGGCTCGGCGTGATCAGCGGCGCCGTGACCATGAAGATGATCAGCAGCACCAGCATCACGTCGATGAACGGGACCATGTTGATCTCGTTGATGGTGCGGCGGCCCCGGCCGCGGGACATCGTGGACGGCATTCAGGTCTCCGACAGGCCGCCCTTAGGAGACCTGGGCCCCCTCGGGGGGCAGAGCAGCGGCGAAGCCGCAAACGTGGGGGCTGACATTCCTAGTGGCCCGACGGCGTGGCGGCCGCGCCGCCCAGGTTGCGCTGCAGGATGTTGGAGAACTCCTCGATGAAGGTCTCCAGCTTGATTGCCACGCGGTCGATGTCGCGGGCGAAGCGGTTGTAGGCAACTACGGCGGGAATAGCGGCGAACAGGCCGATGGCGGTGGCCACCAGCGCCTCGGCGATGCCGGGCGCCACGGTCGCCAGGGTCACCTGCTGCAGGCTGGCCAGGCCGGTGAAGGCATGCATGATCCCCCACACGGTGCCGAACAGGCCCACGTAAGGGCTGACCGAGCCGACCGAGGCCAGGAACGAGAGGTTGCTCTCGACCGCATCGACCTCGCGCTGGTAGCTGGCCCGCATGGCGCGGCGGGCGCCGTCGAGCAGGGTGCCGGCGTCCTGGATGCGGCGCTCGCGCAGCTTCTGGTACTCGCGCATGCCGCTGGCGAAGATGCGCTCCATGGGGCCCGCCAGCTTGGCGTTCTGCGCCGCCGCGGCGAACAGGTCGTTCAGGCTGGTGCCGGACCAGAACTCGCGCTCGAAATCGTCGTTCAGCGACTTCACCCGCTTCAGGGCGAACAGCTTGCGGAAGATCGCCGCCCAGCTGGCGATGGACACGGCCACCAGCAGCAGCATCACGAACTGGACCACCCAGCTCGCGTTGAGCACCAGTTGCAGGATCGACAGGTCTTGGTTCATGGGGTGTGCAGGGCTTCCAGGATGATGGGCGGGATTCTCGCAGGGCGCAGGGTGGCGGCTTCAACCCATCCGATGCGGATCGTGCCTTCGCAGACCAGCGCGCCGGTGGCGCCAAAGACGGCCTGTTGAGCTATCACCAGCGATGCGCGGCCCGGCTGTTGGAGGGCGGCCGACACCAGAAGTTCATCGTCGAGGCGGGCTGGGCGGTGGTAGCGGACCGCGGTCTCGCTCACGATGAACATGCCGCCCGTGTCCTCGCGCAGTCGCGCCTGCTCCAGCCCCAGGGAGCGCAGCCACTCGGTGCGGGCGCGCTCGAAGAACTTCAGGTAGTTGGCGTAGAAGACGATCCCGCCCGCGTCGGTGTCTTCCCAGTAAACCCGCACCGGGTGGCGGAAGGCCATGGGTCAGCCCGCCATCGCGCGCAGCCGCGCGGCGGCCTCCTGGAGGTGCGCCATGGAACTGGCGGTGGACAAGCGGACGAAGCGGGCGGTCTCGGCCGAGCCGAAATCGCGGCCGGGCGTCACCGCCACATGGGCGCGCTTCATGGTCTCGAACGCGAACTCCCAGCTGCTCGCGATGCCCAGGCGCTGGCACCACTCGCTGCAGTCCGCCCAGGCATAGAAAGCGCCGTCGGGCACCACCGGAATGGACAGGCCCATGGACTGCAGGGCCGGGATGAACCAGTCGCGGCGCGCCTTGAACTCGGCGCGCCGCCGCTCGTACTCGGCGATGCTGTCGGGTTCGAAGCAGGCCAGCGCCGCGTGCTGGGCGATGGTGCTGGGACAGATGAACAGGTTCTGCGCGAGGCGCTCGACCACCGGCACCAGGGAGTCGGGCACGACCATCCAGCCCAGGCGCCACCCGGTCATGTTGAAGTACTTGGAGAAGCTGTTGATGCTGATCACCTGGTCGTCCAGGGCCAGCCCGGTCCGGCCGAACTGCTCGTCGTAGCTCAGGCCCAGGTAGATCTCGTCCACCAGCGTGACGCCGCCGTGGGATTGCACCACCTCGTGGATGCGCGCGAGCTCCTGCGGGGCGATGGACGTGCCCGTGGGGTTGGACGGGGAGGCCAGCAGCACGCCGCGCGTGCGCGGGCCCCAGTGCGCCTGCACTTTCGCGGCCGAAAGCTGGTAACGCTCGGCGGCCGTGGTGGGCACCAGCACCGCCTGGCCTTCCGCGGCACTGACGAAATGCCGGTTGCAGGGGTAGCTGGGGTCCGGCATCAGGATTTCGTCGCCCGCATCGATCAGTGCGAGGCAGGCCAGCTGCAGCGCCGCCGACGCGCCGGCCGTGACCACGATGCGGCGCGCGGGCACCTGCACGCCGAAGCGCTGCGCGTACCAGGCGCTGATGCGCTCGCGCAGGGCGTCCAGGCCGGTCGCCTGCGTGTACTGGGTCACGCCGTCCCGGATGGCCCGGGCCGCCGCTTCCTGCACCAGCGGGGGGGCGGTGAAATCCGGCTCGCCGATGTTCAGGAACACCATGGGCCGGTCGCTGGATGCGACCTCGCGCGCCAGCTGCGAGGCGGCCTTGGCCACCTCCATCACGTAGAAGGGCTCGATGCGCCCGGCGCGGTTGGAAACCTTCACGGCCTGGCCTTTCCGCGGGCCTTGTCTGCTTCCACTTCGGCTGCCCGCAGCTGCGGAGCGAGGCCGTTCAGCACGCCATTGACGTACTTGTGGCCGTCGGTGCCGCCGAATTCCTTGGCCAGCTCGATGCATTCGTTCAGCACCACGCGCCAGGGCACGTCGGCGGCGTTGCGGAACTCATAGGCGCCTATCCACATGACGGCGCGCTCGATCGGCGAGATCTCCTCCAGCTTGCGGTCGAGCAGGGGGGCGATCAGGGCGTCCAGCTCGGCGGCCTGCTCGATGCAGCCGTGCAGCAGGGCGTCGTAGTGGGCGGAGTCCGCCTTGTGGAAGCCCGAGAGGTCGCGGGTGAAGGTGTCGATGGCGGCGGCGTCGTTGCGGCCCACCAGGTGCTGGTACAGCCCCTGCAGCGCGAACTCGCGCGCGCGGCTGCGGCCGGACTTGGCGGAGGCCTTGCGCGCGCCCGTGCTGGTCAGCCCGGAGCGGCTTTGCTTGGGACCGCCGGTCATCCGATCTCGTCCAGCAGGTTGGCCATCTCCACCACCACGCGCGCGGCATCCACGCCTTTTTCGCTCTGGCGGGCGACGGCCTGCTCCAGGTTCTCGGTGGTGAGGATGACGTTGGCAATGGGCAGCTGGTAGTCCAGCGACACGCGGGTCACCCCCGCCGCGGACTCGTTGGCCACCAGCTCGAAATGGTAGGTTTCGCCACGAATCACGCAGCCGAGCGCGACCAGCGCGTCGTAGCTGCCCTTCTCGGCCATGGCCTGCAGGGCCACCGGCACCTCCAGCGCGCCGGGCACGAACACGTGGTCGATGTTCTTGGCATCCACGCCCAGCGCTTCCAGCTCGGCCTTGCAGGCCTGCGCCAGCGCGTTGGTGATGCTCTCGTTGAAGCGGGCCTGCACGATGCCTATGCACAGGCCTTTGCCGTCCAGCTTGCGGGCCTTGCCCTTCTCAGCGCCAAACATGGGATTCCGTTCTCGTTGAAATTCTGCTGCTAGGGCTTGAGGTAGCCCGCGATTTCCAGCCCGTAGCCTGTCATGCTGGGCATGCGCCGCGGCGCGCCCATGAGCGTCATGCGGTGAACGCCGCACTCGCGCAGGATCTGGGCCCCGATGCCATAGGTCCGCAGGTCCATGCGTCCCCGCTCCGGCGCCTGCGCCGGCCGGGCCCGGCCCTCGAACTGCGTGAGCAGCTGCTCGGCGGATTCGCCGCAATTGAGCAGGACCGCGACGCCCTGGCCGGTGGCCGCGATGTGCTTGAGGCTGGCATCCAGGCTCCAGGAGTGCATGCCCCGGCCGACCTCGAGCGCGTCCAGCACCGACAGTGGCTCGTGCACGCGCACCGGGATGGTCTCATTGCTGCCCCAGCGGCCCCTGACCAGCGCCAGGTGCAGGCCCTGGCTGGGCTTGTCCTTCCAGGCATGCGCCATGAACTCGCCGTAGGCGGTGGCCAACGGCCGGGAGCCGACCTTCTCGACCAGCGACTCGGTGCGGCTGCGGTACTCGATCAGGTCGGCGATGGTGCCGATCTTGAGCTTGTGCTCGGCGGCGAACAGCTGCAGGTCCGGCAGCCGGGCCATGGTGCCATCGTCCTTCATGATCTCGCAGATCACGGCGGCGGGCGTGAGGCCCGCCATGGCCGCGAGGTCGCACCCGGCTTCGGTATGGCCGGCGCGCATCAGCACGCCGCCGTCCACGGCCTGCAGCGGGAAGATGTGGCCCGGCTGGACCAGGTCTTCGGCCTTGGCATCACGCGCCACGGCGGCCTGCACGGTGCGGGCGCGGTCAGCGGCGGAGATGCCCGTGGTCACGCCCTGGGCAGCTTCGATGGACACGGTGAACGCCGTGCCCATCTTGGTGCCGTTGCGAGCCACCATGGGTGGCAGTTTGAGGCGTTCGCAGCGCTCGCGGGTGAGGGTCAGGCAGATCAGGCCGCGGCCGAAGCGCGCCATGAAATTGATGGCTTCCGGGCTGACGTGGTCCGCGGCCAGCACCAGGTCGCCTTCGTTCTCGCGGTCCTCTTCGTCCACGAGGATCACGATGCGGCCGGCCTTCATCTCGGCCACGATCTCCTGCACGGGAGAAATGCCGGCGGGGGTCATGCCGCCACCTTCTCGGGCACCGTGGCGCCCAGCATGCGCTCCACGTAGCGGGCGATCAGGTCGATCTCCAGGTTCACGCGGCTGCCGTCCCGCAGGGTGTGCAGGGCCGTGCCCTGCACCGTGTGCGGAATCAGGTTGATGCTGATCTCGCACCCGCCGGGCTGGTCGGCGACCGAGTTGACGGTCAGGCTCACGCCATTGACCGTGACCGAGCCCTTGTAGGCCAGGTACTTGGCCAGCGAGCGCGGCGCCAGGATGCGCAGCTCGTGGCTTTCGCCCACGGGGGCGAAGCGGATGACGGTGCCCAGCCCGTCCACGTGGCCTGCCACGATGTGACCGCCCAGGCGGTCATGGGCGCGCAGGGCTTTTTCGAGGTTGACCGGCCCGGTCTGGTCCAGGCCCGTGGTCCGGGCCAGCGACTCGGCGGAGATGTCGATGGAAAAGCGCGCGGCCTTGGCGTCGAACTCCGTCACCGTCATGCAGGCTCCGTTCAGCGCGATGCTGTCGCCCAGCGCCACGTCATCGAGGTAGCCGCTGGGGGCCTCGACGGTGATGCGCTTGCCATGCTGGGGTGAACTGCCGAGGTCGTGGACGGCGGCGATGCGCCCCACGCCGGTGATGATTCCGGTGAACATCCCCGTATTTTCGCAGGGAATGGAAAGGCCGGTCCGGGCAAACCCTTAGAAGCGGTCCCGGCCCTGCACCCGGGCGAGGATGCGCAGGTCGCCGCCCACCGGCTCTGTGGACAGGAAGCGCAGGGGCACTGCCTCTGCGAGACTGGCCAGGGGCCCGAAGGAAGCCATGCCCAGGCCTTGCCCCAGGAGCTTGGGCGCCAGGTAGACCAGGAATTCGTCGGCCAGGCCCTCGCGCACCAGCGAGCCATTGAGCTTGTAGCCGGCCTC
>CAZZAW010000107.1:0-8209 GCA_964652405.1 uncultured Ramlibacter sp. | reverse complement strand
TCGACGATGCCGGCCGCCTGGCCGACACCATCGCCGCCCACCTGCCGCTCAAGCTGGAAAACAAGCAGATCGTGCTGGACCTGGCCGACATCAAGCCGCGCCTGGAGAACCTGTTCGAGCAGATCGAGCGCGAGGTCGACATCCTCAACGTCGACAAGAAGATCCGCTCGCGCGTGAAGCGCCAGATGGAGAAGAACCAGCGCGACTTCTACCTGAACGAGCAGGTCAAGGCCATCCAGAAGGAACTCGGCGAAGGCGAAGAGGGCGCCGACATCGAGGAGATCGAGAAGAAGATCAAGGCCGCCAAGATGCCCAAGGAGGCCCTGAAGAAGGCCGAGGGCGAGCTCAAGAAGCTCAAGCTGATGTCGCCCATGTCGGCCGAAGCCACTGTGGTGCGCAACTACATCGACGTGCTGGTGGGCCTGCCCTGGTCCAAGCGCACCAAGATCAAGCACGACCTGGGCCACGCCGAGGAGGTGCTGAACGCCGACCACTACGGCCTGGACAAGGTCAAGGACCGCATCCTCGAGTACCTCGCGGTGCAGCAGCGCGTGGACAAGGTCAAGGCGCCCATCCTGTGCCTGGTCGGGCCTCCGGGCGTCGGCAAGACCTCCCTGGGCCAGTCGATCGCCAAGGCGACCGGGCGCAAGTACGTGCGCATGGCGCTGGGCGGCATGCGCGACGAGGCCGAGATCCGCGGCCACCGCCGCACCTATATCGGCGCGCTGCCGGGCAAGGTGCTGTCCAACCTGAACAAGGCCGGCACGCGCAACCCGCTGTTCCTGCTGGACGAGATCGACAAGCTGGGCACCGACTTCCGCGGCGACCCGTCGTCGGCCCTGCTGGAAGTGCTGGACCCCGAGCAGAACCACAAGTTCGGCGACCACTATGTCGAGGTCGACTTCGACCTGTCCGACGTGATGTTCGTGGCGACTTCCAACTCGATGAACATCCCGCCCGCGCTGCTGGACCGGATGGAGGTGATCCGCCTGTCCGGTTACACCGAGGACGAGAAGACCAACATCGCGCTCAAGTACCTGCTGCCCAAGCAGATGGGCAACAACGGCGTCAAGGACTCCGAGCTGCAGGTGACGGAAGAAGCCGTTCGCGACGTGATCCGCTACTACACCCGCGAGGCCGGCGTGCGATCGCTGGAGCGGGACCTGGGCAAGATCTGCCGCAAGGTGGTCAAGGGCCTGCTGCTCAAGAAGTACCAGCCGCAGGTGGTGGTCACGGCCGAAAACCTCAACGAGTTCCTGGGGGTGCGCAAGTACACCTATGGCCGCGCGGAGCAGCAGAACCAGGTGGGCCAGGTTGTCGGCCTGGCCTGGACCGAGGTGGGCGGCGACCTGCTCACCATCGAAGCGGCGCTCATGCCCGGCAAGGGCAACATCCTGCGCACCGGCTCGCTGGGCGACGTGATGAAGGAATCGGTGGAAGCCGCGCGCACCGTGGTGCGCAGCCGCTCGCGCCGCCTGGGCATCAAGGACGAGGTGTTCGAGAAGAAGGACATCCACATCCACGTGCCCGATGGCGCCACGCCCAAGGATGGTCCGAGCGCCGGCATCGCGATGACTACCGCGCTGGTGTCCGCGCTCACCGGCATCCCGGTGCGTGCCGACGTGGCGATGACGGGCGAGATCACGCTGAGGGGCGAGGTCACGGCGATCGGCGGCCTGAAGGAAAAGCTGCTGGCGGCCCTGCGTGGCGGCATCAAGACCGTGCTGATCCCCGAGGAGAACGCCAAGGACCTGCAGGACATTCCCGAGAACGTGAAGAACGGCCTCGAGATCGTGCCGGTCAAGTGGATCGACAAGGTGCTGGAAGTGGCCCTGGAACGCCAGCCCCAGGCGCTGCCCGAGGAAGAGGCCGCGGCCCTGGCCACGCCTGCCGCTGGGGGAGCGCCCGCAGTGGTGACCGGCTCCGTCAAGCACTGACCTTTTTCAGGCGCCCGCCGGAAGCCGGAATTTTTCTGGCTATAATGGCGGTCTTACGCGGGAGTAGCTCAGTTGGTAGAGCGCAACCTTGCCAAGGTTGAGGTCGCGAGTTCGAGACTCGTCTCCCGCTCCAGGTTCTGAAGAAAGGGAAGCATCTGCTTCCCTTTTTATCGTCCGGCTCCTGGCGCGGTAGCAAAGCGGTTATGCAGCGGATTGCAAATCCGTCCAGGGCGGTTCGACTCCGCCCCGCGCCTCCAGATGCACAGCCCCGCAACTGCGTTGCCGGGGCTGTTCTTTTTTTGTCTTACAGTGGCCCAGCTGCCTCGATGGTGAAATTGGTAGACACAGCGGACTTAAAATCCGCCGCTTGCCTAACAGCGGCGTGCCGGTTCGATTCCGGCTCGAGGCACCAGGCCGGAGAATCCCATGCCACGCTACAACGCTCCCTTTGAGATCCACGTGCATGGCGATGTGCCGCTCAGGGCGGACGTGAGCTTCGCGCAGCTGCAGGAGGCGCTCAAGCCCCTGTGGAAGTACGCCGGCGCCAAGTCGCTGGCCGAAGCGGCGGAGAGCGCGTACGAAGAGGAGCCCGGTATCAAGTTCGATCCCACCGAGCACGTGCTGACCATGTGCTGGACGGTGGCGGGCGACGAGGACTTCCGCCAGTCGCTCGACGAGATGTGCATGAGCCTCAATGAACTCGCCGAGCAGGGCGCGGCGATCGAGGTCACCTTCTACGACACCGAGTTCGACGAGGAAGAGGAGCCTCCCGAGGCCGAGTCGCGAGACGATTTCGTGATGCTGTTCGTCGGGCCCACGCCGGCCGCCATCATGCAGGTGCAGCGCGATCTGCTGGTGCAGGACGTGGTCAACCTGATGGAGCGGCATTTCGACGGATCGGAACTGGGCGGGGTGGTGGCCGAGATCGACAAGCTGTTCTCGCAGCGCTTCGACGCGCTGGTGAGCTCGCTGGAGATCGGCAAGCCCCCGCGCGGCACCGGCGGCAGCGGCGGCGGCCATGGCGGCGGCCGCCGGCCCCGGCACCTCCACTAGCCGCGTCATACCGCTGGGCTATGCTCGGCTCCTTTCCAGGAGCGCGGCATGGCCCTGTTTTCTTCCGAAGCCCTGAATCCCGGCGTCCGCAAGCGCGAGGTGTTCGGCTGGGCGATGTACGACTTCGCCAACTCGGGCTACACGACGGTCGTGATCACCGCGGTGTTCGCGGCGTACTTTGTCGGCGGCATCGCCGGCAAGGCCGACTGGGCGACCTTTGCCTGGACCGCCGCGCTCAGCCTGTCGTACGCGATCGTCCTCCTCACGATGCCCACGCTGGGCGCCTACGCCGACCTGCGGGCCGCCAAAAAGCGCCTCCTGATGCTGGTCACGGCCGGCTGCGTGGTGAGCACGGCGGCGCTGGCGTTTGCAGGCCCGGGATCGGTGGCCCTGGCCATCGTCCTCATCGTGGTGTCCAACACCTTCTACAGCTGGGGCGAGTCGCTCACGGCTGCCTTCCTGCCGGAACTGGCGCGGCCGCAGTCGCTGGGCAAGGTCAGCGGCTGGGGCTGGGGCTTCGGCTATTTCGGGGGGATGCTGGCCCTGGGCATCTGCCTGGGCTACGTGCTCTGGGCGCAGGGGCGGGGCATCCCGGCCTCGCAGTTCGTGCCGGTCACGATGCTGGTGACGGCCGTCATCTACGGGGGCGCCTCGCTCGTGACCTTCCGCCTGCTGCAGGAACGCGCCGTGCCCAACCCCGAAGCGCTGCACCAGGGCGGTCTGAGGGCTTCGTGGCAGCAACTGCGCGCGACCTTCAGCCAGGCCCGGCGCTACCGCGACTTCATGTGGCTGCTGGCCTGCGCGGTCTTCTACCAGGGCGGCGTGGCGGTGGCGGTGGCCCTGGCGGCCATCTATGCCGAGCAGGTGATCGGCTTCCAGCCGCAGGAAACCATGGTGCTGATCTTCGTCCTGAACCTGGCCGCCGCCGGCGGCGCGTTCGCCTGGGGCTACCTGCAGGACCGGATCGGCCACAAGCTGGCGCTGGGCAGCACCTTGGTGGGCTGGGTCGCCACCTGCGTGATCGCGGCGGTGACGACCACCAAAGGTGGCTTCTGGTGGGCCGCCGCGATAGCCGGCCTGTGCATGGGCTCCAGCCAGTCGGCGGGACGGGCCATGGCCGGCATGTTCGCGCCCCGCCGCCAGTTGGCCGAGTTCTACGGCCTGTGGACCTTCGCCATCCGGCTGGCCAGCATCGTGGGCCCGCTGATGTACGGGGCCATCACCTGGGCCACGGGGGGCAATCACCGAGTGGCCATCCTCTCGACCACCGCGCTCTTCGCCATCGGGCTGGTGGTCCTGCTCAAGGTCGACGTGCAGCGCGGGCGCCAGGCGGCCCTGGACGCCGACGCCCGCGCCGCCTGAGCGCTCAGGGCTGCGGCACCCGCCGCAACTGGCCGCCCGAGAGGTAGTAGGTGGCTTGCGGCGTCAGCAGGCTGCGTTCGCGCGCCAGGTCGAACTGGGCGTAGCGCAAAGCGTCGGTGCCCGTGCCGTCGAAGCGCGTGGCTTCCGCCAGCGCCCGCTCGGTCAACGTGCCCCGGCCAGTGTCGATCTCGAACCGGGCCAGGCCCTGCACCGTGGCCCGGTTCTGCGCGAACAGCCGCACGGGCAGGGTCACGCTGGTCTGGCTTCCCTGTGTGAGCAGGCTGATGGCCTGCCGGCTGTAGTCCAGGCCGCTCACGCTGCCGCGCTCGCCCAGGACCACGCTGGAAAGCGTGCGCGGCTGCGCCGGGTCGGCTACGTCGAGCAGTGCCACCTTCACGCCCTGCAGCAGGCCCTCCGCCGTGGCCTCCTTGCCCACGCCCAGCAGCTTGCCGTTGTCCAGCGGGAACAGGTAGTCCGAGAAGCCGGGCAGGGCCAGTTCGCCCACCGCCTTGGGGTCGGCAGGGTCCGACAGGTCCAGCACGTACAGCGGGTCCGTTTGCCGGAAAGTCACCACGTAGGCGCGCGGGCCCAGGAAACGCACGCCGTAGACCTGCTCGCCGGGCTTGCCCAGCGGGGTGCTGCGCCTGTCGTTCGGCAGCCGGGCGACCACCTCGAGGCTGCGGGCGCCCGTGTTCTCGCGCAACACGGTCAGCGTGGCGGGGGAGGGCGCCGCCGGCTGCGTGCTGGAGGCGGGGCCGAACCAGCCGGTCTGGCCGGTGTAGGTCAGCACCCGCAGGTAGCCGGCGTGCTCCGACAGCCGCAGGGGCGCCTTTTCGCGGTCCCAGCCCAGGTGGCCGTCCACCGTGCCTGACGCGCGGTACTCGATGCCCAGGCCGTTCAGTGCGAACCTGTGCAGCGTGGTCCGGGCCGACTGCGGGAAGCGCGGCGGAAACACCGTGATGAACACCTCCTCGCCGTGGGTGTCGGAGCTGGCCAGGTAGAGGCTCTGCGCAGTCATGTAAACCGCGTTCGTTCCGCCGACGAAGCACCGGCTGGCGCGCCGAAGGTCGCCTGTGCCCAGGTCGATGGCGGTGATGGTCGTGAGCTGGAAACTGCTGGACGCGTTGGCCGGCTGCACCAGGCAGTCGGATTCGTTCACCAGGGGCTGTGCCGCGCCGCCGTTGAACCGGACGGAGGGCAGCAGCTCCTGGGCCGTCAGTCCCGCTGTCGCGGCGTCGACCTGGGGAGGGGTGCTTCCCGCGGGCAGCTGGTAGCGGCTGAGGTCGGCCATCCAGGTGCTGGCCAGGTAGAGCACGTTGCCGACCAGCCGGCTGGCGACCAGGTGGCCATCGATCTCCAGGCGCTGCACCACGGCAGGCGCCGGCTGGTCCGGCGTGGGCCGCACATCCAGCAGGATGCGGCGGCCGTAAGGCCACACCGTGGTCAGCTGGGACGATTGCTGGACGACCGGGTTGCCTGCGGCATCCACTTCGCCGATCACCGCGATACGGCCTATGTCCGCGGCCAGGTGCATGTCCGGCGCGCGGAAGGCCGGATCCAGCGTGCTGGCGGCAATTTCCGTCAGGCTGCCGTCGGCGTTGATGCGGTGGCTGGTCAGCCGGGCCGGACGCGGGGGGGATTCCCAGGAAGTCCAGGGGTGAAGCGCATGGACATGGCGGCCGTCGGTCTTCAGGAGGTCCGGCTCGCCCACGCCGCTCTCCTGCTGGGGCGCCTGGCCGGCCGTGCCGTCCTGCGCGGCAGGTGCGGGCGCCGCGGCCGCACCGATGGCGGCGAGCGACAGGCCCTGGGTGGTGCCTTGCCGCAGCCGTGCGCGCGCGTAGGTGACGAGGTCTCCCGACTGGGCGGCTTGCAGTCCGGTGCCGCCGCTGCCCGGGCCATTCGCAGAGGGCAGTCCGCCGCCGCCTCCACCACCGCAGCCGGCCAGAACGGCCGCTGCGAGCGCGGCGAGTGCGAGGTGTCCGTGAAATCGCATGTCTTCTCCTTCCAGATTATTGTGGGATAATATCCCACAACGACCATGTCTGCCAAGACCGGCATGGCGCACGGTTACCATCGCCCGCAAGCCATGCCTTCGCGCTCCTCCATCGTCCTGGCGGCCGTGCTGCACCTGTTCAAGCCGCTGGCGCGGCTGCTGCTGCGGCACGGCGTCGCGTATCCCGCCTTCGCGTCGGCCCTGAAGCAGGTGTTCGTGGAGGCTGCGCTGGACGAGCTGGAGCGGGCCGGCAAGAAGCAGACTGACAGCGCCGTGAGCCTGCTGTCGGGCGTGCACCGGCGCGACGTGCGCACGCTGGGCCGCATCGTTCTGGCCCGCGCGCTGGCCGAGGGCGAACCGATGAACATGGCAACCCAGGTGGTGGCCCGGTGGCTGGGCGACCTGGATTACCTGGACGAGGAAGGCCAGCCCCGCTCCTTGCCCCGCGCGGGCCCGGGGCCCAGTTTCGATGCCCTGGTGGCGGCCATCAGCAGTGACGTGAGGCCACGGGCGGTGCTGGACGAACTGGTGCGGCTGGGCCTGGCCGAGGAAGCCGAGGGCCAGGTGCGCCTGCTCGCGGCCGGCTTCGTGCCGCGCCAGGGGTTCGAGGAGATGGCGGTGCTGATGCAGAACAACCTGCACGACCACATCGCTGCGGCCAGCCTGAACCTGGAAGGCGGGCACAACTTCCTGGAACAGGCGATCTTCGTGGACCAGCTGACCGACGCATCGGTGCAGCACGTGCACCGCGCCTCCGCCAGGGCCTGGCGGCAGGCCTTCAAGAGCGTGATGAAGGAGGCGCAGGCCCGCTTCGACCACGACCAGCGCCAGGCCTCACCCGACCAGCGTCGCCACCGCGTGCGGTTCGGCGCCTACTTCTATGCCGATGACCACCATGAACCTCCTGCCTGATTTCCTGCGCCGCTTTCGCCTGCTGGCGGCCGGCTCGTTGATGGTGCTGATTGGTGCCTGCGGGCCGGGAACCGGCGGCACCGGCACCGGGCCGGACATCAGCTTCTCGTCCGCCGTCGCGGGTGTGTCCGCGGGGGTTGCCGTGCCCGCTGCCCCGGGCTGCAGCGCCTGCACCCGCATCGACCTGCGGCTGCAGGACGGCAGGGTGGAGATGGACCTGCCGTGCGGCCGCTTCACCTTCACGGGTGCGTGGAGCGCCGAGGCGGTGGTGCTTGAACTTGCAGGCAGCTTCCAGCCGGGTTCGGGTCCGGCGGTTCCCGCGACGCTGCGGCTGGCGTTCGCTCCCAACGCGGGGGCGGCCAACGAGGTCACGGCCAGCCTGTCCGCGGCCGACGCCGTCCTGCTGGCTACACAGGTCCTCCAGCGCCGCGCCGAGCCGGCGCCCGCCGGCACCTGCACGCCCTGAGCGCGCTCAGGCCGCGGCGACCGGGATGCTCTTGAACTCGCCGCTGGCGATGCGCTTCTGCCACTCGGCGGGACCGGTGATATGGGCGCTGGTGCCGCCGGCGTCCACCGCCACGGTGACCGGCATGTCGACCACGTCGAACTCGTAGATCGCTTCCATCCCCAGGTCGGCGAAGCCCAGCACCTTGGCGCTCTTGATGGCCTTGGACACCAGGTAGGCTGCACCCCCCACGGCCATGAGGTAGGCGCTCTTGTGCTTGCGGATGGCCTCGATCGCTGCCGGGCCGCGCTCGGCCTTGCCCACCATGGCGATCAGGCCGGTCTGGGCCAGCATCATGTCGGTGAACTTGTCCATCCGGGTCGCCGTGGTCGGACCGGCCGGCCCCACCGCCTCGCCCTTGACCGGGTCTACCGGACCCACGTAGTAGATGACCCGGTTGGTGAAGTCCACCGGCAGCTTCTCGCCCTTGGCCAGCATGTCCTGGAT
>CAZZAW010000106.1:0-8388 GCA_964652405.1 uncultured Ramlibacter sp. | reverse complement strand
GCATGATGTTCACGCTGAAGCGGATCATCTCCCAGGCCGGGATCTTGGTCGCGCCCTCGTGGCTGCCGTGCTCGTCGGCATAGGCCGGGTGCGGGCTGCGCGCGTAGGGCAGGCCGAAGACGAAATCCATCTCGGCCGTGGTCAGCGGGATCGGCGGCGGGTTGAGCCAGACGTCGCGGTCGCCGTGGGCCTGCACCAGCGCCCGCGCGTTGCCGGGGTTGGTCTCCAGGTGCAGCACGCGGTTGGCATGGGCGTAGAGCACCGGGTCGGACTTCACCTGCTCGTACGAGGGCAGGCGGATGACGGTGCGGTCGCGCTGGAGCCTGATGCGCGGATTCGGGACGAAGGTCAGCGGCTGTGCCGCCGCTGGCGCGGGCACGCCCGAGCCTTCCTCCTTGGCACAGGTTTCCCCCTGCGCCTTGGCCTGGTCCGCCGTGGTCAGGTACGGGTTGACGTGGTCCTCCACCCGCCCCGGCTGGTCGACCTCGGTGGAGTCGATCTCCATCCAGCCCTCGGGCGAGTCACGGCGGATGAACGCCGTGCCGCGCACGTCGGTGATCTGCTGCACCGGCTCCTTGGCCGCGAGCCGGTGGGCGATCTCGACGATCGCGCGCTCCGCGTTGCCGTACAGCAGGATGTCGCACTTGGCGTCCACCAGGATGGAGCGGCGCACCTTGTCCGACCAGTAGTCGTAGTGCGCGATGCGGCGCAGGCTGCCCTCGATGCCGCCCATCACGATGGGCACGTCGTTGTACGCCTCGCGGCAGCGCTGCGAATAGACCAGCGAGGCGCGGTCGGGCCGCTTGCCGCCCACGTCGCCCGGGGTGTAGGCGTCGTCGCTGCGGATCTTCCGGTCGGCGGTGTACCGGTTGATCATGGAATCCATGTTGCCGGCCGTCACGCCCCAGAACAGGTTGGGCTTGCCCAGGGCCTTGAAGGCCTCGGCGCTGGTCCAGTCGGGCTGGGCGATGATGCCGACGCGAAAGCCCTGGGCCTCCAGCACGCGACCGATCACGGCCATGCCGAAGCTGGGGTGGTCGACGTAGGCGTCGCCGGTGACGATGATGATGTCGCAGCTGTCCCAGCCGAGCTTGTCCATCTCCTCGCGGCTCATCGGCAGGAAAGGCGCCGTGCCGAAGCGCGCAGCCCAGTACTTCCGATAGCTGGTGATCGGCTTGGCGGCGCGCGCGAACAGGGAAACGTCGACGGGGGCGTTCATGGAGGGTGGCCGAGGGCCGGGGGAGGTCCGCCATTTTAGGCGCCCGCCCCCTGGAACGCGCCCGGAAGGGACTTAGGGCTTGGGCACCTTGCCCCTGGCGGCATCCAGCTCCCAGGGGCTGGCCTCCACGTTGGGCCCGTCGGGGTAGCTCTGCGGCCCCTTGGCGATCCCCGGCTCGGCCGGGCTGCCCTTCACGCCGGCCGGCAGGTCCGGGGCGGCGTTGTCCAGCACGTCGCTGCCGGCGGGGGCCTCGTCCTGCGAGGCGCCCTCGCCCATGGTCTTGTGGCGCGGGTCGCCGTCGCGGTTCTCGTTGCTGCCGTGGGCCGGGCCCCGGCCGATGCTCTGGTTGCTCATGGCTGCTCCAGGGGATGTGCTGGCCCCACTCTAGGCGCGCGGCGCCGCCCGCGGTGTAGGCTGCGGCTGTCAATTCGAAGGAGACGCCCATGCCCGACTTCAGCACCCTGCGCATCGCCCAGGACCCGGACCAGCCGCGCATCGCCCGCCTGCTGCTCAACCGTCCCGAGCGGCTGAACGCGATCAACGACGAGACGCCGCGCGAGATCCGCGCGGCCGTCGAGTGGGCCCATGCCAACGACGAGGTGCACGTGATCGTGGTCGAGGGCGCGGGCAAGGGCTTCTGCGGCGGCTACGACCTGGCGCACTTCGGCGAAGGCGAGATCGACCACCCCTGCCAGCAGGAGCGCCACCCCTGGGACCCCATGGTCGACTACGCCTACATGAAGCGCAACACCGAGGACTTCATGAGCCTGTGGCGCAGCGCCAAGCCCACCATCGCCAAGGTGCATGGCTACGCCGCCGCGGGCGGCAGCGACATCGCCCTGTGCTGCGACCTCCTGGTCATGGCCGAGGACGCCCGCATCGGCTACATGCCCACGCGGGTCTGGGGCTGTCCCACCACGGCGATGTGGACCTACCGACTGGGGCCGACGCGGGCCAAGCAGCTGATGTTCACCGGCGACACCATCGACGGCCGCACGGCCGCCGACTGGGGCCTGGCCAACGAGGCGGTGCCCGCCGCCCAGCTGGAGGCGGCGACCCTGAAGCTGGCCGCCCGCATCGCCGGCGTGCCGCGCAGCCACCTCGCCATGCACAAGCTGGTGGTCAACCAGGTGATGCTGGCCATGGGGCTGGAGCAGAGCCAGCAGATGGCCACGGTGTTCGACGGCATCACCCGCCACAACCCCGAAGGCCTGTGGTTCCGCCGCTATGCCCAGGCCGAGGGCTTCAAGGCGGCGGTGCAGTGGCGCGACAGCGGCAAGCCCATCCCCGAGGGCGACGAGGCCCGGGCCCTGGTCCGCGAACTGGAGGCGCGGCGCTGATGGACGCGCCAGCGGCGACACCGGCCGAGGTGGTGGGCTTCTGGCGTGATGCGGGCCCGCAGCGGTGGTTCCGCAAGGACGAGGCCTTCGACCAGCGCTGCCGCGCCGTGCTGCACCCGGCGCACGAAGCCGCCGTCCGCGGCGAGCTCGGCGCCTGGGCCGCAACGGCCGAGGGCGCGCTGGCCCTGGTGCTGCTGCTGGACCAGTACCCGCGCAACGCTTTCCGCGGCACGGCCCAGGTGTACGCCACGGATGCGAGGGCGCGCGAAGCTGCCGACGCTGCGCTGCGCGCGGGCTTCGACCGGCAGGTCGACCCTGAGCTCGCCCGATTCTTCTACCTGCCCTTCATGCATTCCGAACGGCTGGAGGACCAAGAGCGCTCGGTGGCGCTCAACCTGCCGCTGGGCGAGGAAGCGGCCCGCTACGCCCTGCACCACCGCGACGTCGTGCGGCGCTTCGGGCGCTTTCCCCACCGCAACGCGGTCCTCGGCAGGACCAGCACGCCCGAGGAGCAGCGCTTCCTGGAAGAAGGCGGGTTCGCCGGCTAGGCAGCCCTGGCGAGCCAGGCCTCGTAGAAATCCACGAAGGCCCTGACCTTGGCCGGCTGGTGCCGGCCGGGCGCGAACACCGCATGCACGCCGCCGCGCGGCAGTGACCACTGCGGCAGCACCCGGACCAGCTCGCCCCGGCGCAGGGCCTGCGCGGCCGTGAGGTGGTCCATCACCGACACGCCGGCGCCCTGCACCAGCAGGCTGCGCAGCGATCCAACGGCGTCGGTCCTCAGGCGCGCGTTCACCCGAACCGTGCGCACCTGGCCCCGGGGCGAGGTGAACTTCCAGGTCAGCGGCGACTGCAGCAGCGTGAGCGCGACCCAGTCCAGGGCCGCCAGGTCGGCCGGCTGCGAGGGCATGCCCACCCGCTTCAGGTAGGCCGGGGAGGCCACCACGTACTGCTCGAATGTGCCCAGACGGCGCGCCCGCTGGCTGGAGTCGCGCAGCCAGCCCAGCCGGAGGGACAGGTCCAGGCCCTCCTTGAGCATGTCCACCACGCGGTCGGTGGTTCGCAGGTCGATCTGCAGCTGCGGGTGCGAGGCCGCGAAGGCGGCCAGCGCGGGAGACAGGGGGTCAGCCGCGTAATCCGTCGCCGCCCCTATGCGCAGGGTGCCCGTGAGCTGCCGCGGGTTGGCCGCCTGCTCCAGGGCGTCCTGCAGGTTTCGCAGCGCCGGCACGCTCTGCTCGTACAGCACCTGCCCGGCTTCGGTGAGCGAAACCCGGCGGGTGGTGCGGGCGAACAGCGGCTGCCCCAGGCTCGCTTCCAGCCGGGCCACGGCCAGGCTGACCTTGGCCTTGGCCACGCCCAGGCGCCCGGCCGCCGCCGTGAATCCGCCGCCGTCGGCGACGGCCGCGAACATCCACAACTGGTTCAGGTCGGGAGCGCCGTCCGGCATTGTTCCTGATTCCTTAACAATCAAAATCGATTTGCCCAGTTTATCAAGATGGGCTTGCGCTTCACAGTGGCGGCACCCTCACCACAAGGACCTCACCATGAACATCGCACTCATCGGCGCCGGCGGCTTCATCGGCTCCGCCCTGCTCCAGGAATCCCTGGCTCGTGGCCACGGCGTCACGGCCCTGGTCACCCGTCCCGAGAAGCTGGCGCCGCACCGCCAACTCAAGGCGGTCAAGGCCGACGTGACCCTGACCGCGGCCCTTGCCACGCAACTGCGGGGCCACGACGCCGTGCTCAGCGCCTTCAGCGGCCATGCGCAGGGCGACGTGCTCGGCTACTACCTGGAGGGCTTCCGATCGCTGCTGAAGGCGGTGCGCGAGGCCGCCGTGCCACGCCTGCTGGTGGTGGGCGGCGCCGGCAGCCTGGAGGTGGCTCCCGGTGTGCACCTGATGGACACCCCGCAGTTCCCGGCGGAGTACAAGCCCACGGCCGAAGGCGCGCGGCAGGCCCTGGAGCTGCTGCGTGAGCAGTCCGGGCTGGCATGGACCATGCTGAGCCCGAGCGCCCTGATCACCCCGGGCGAGCGGACCGGCAGGTTCAGGTTGGGCGGTGACCAGCTGCTGGTGGGCGCCGACGGCCAGAGCCGCATCTCGCTCCAGGACTACGCGGCCGCTTTCATCGACGAACTCGAGCGGCCCGCGCACCACGGCCGCCGGTTCACGGTCGGGTACTGAAGGCGCTCAGGCCGCGGCCAGGGCCGCCATCGCCATGGTGATGGCGACGGTGACGAACATCATCGTGAGGTGGAATCGCATGGCCCTTCCCTGCGGGACACCTTGTCCCCTGCCGAAGGAAGCTACCGGCGGCCCGGGGGCGCCCCTGTAGGAAGCCGCCGCAGCGGCCCCGTCGCCCGCTTCTGATTCAGCGCAGGCTCAGCCCCGCGAAGGTGCTGGCCAGGGCGCTGCCCTGGATCGGCGCCGGGGTCAGGGAGGCCGTGGCCAGGTCGGAATCCTGGAACTCCTCCGTGAGCACGCAGCCCTGCGTGTCCGCATGCACCTCGGCCTGCACCAGCGCGTAGGTTTCGGGCGCGATCACGATGCTGCCGCTGGCCGCGGTCGCCGCCACCTTGGCAGCCACATCCGTCTCGGGCCCCACCAGGGTGGTGCGCATGACGCCCTCGCAGCGGAAGCCGGCCACCTCGCACATGCCGGTGGTCATGCCCATGCGCAGGCGCAGTTCCGCCGCGCTGCGCTGCAGGTCCGTGGCCATGCGCACGCTGTCGGCCGGATCCTCGAAGAACACGGCGACGCCGCCCCAGGCATAGGGATCCACGCTGCCGTGGTGACGCGTCGCCAGCCAGCCCAGCTCCGCCTGGAAGCTCTCGCGGTCGCGCTCGCTCCAGGCCGCCAGGTCGGGGCATTCGACGAACAGGACCGTGCGCAGCGCCTGCTCGAAGCGGATGGTGGCCACGTCCGGGCCGTGGAACAGCCGGGCCCAGCTCTCGGGCTGCAGGTGGCGCGACAGCCGCTCGGACAACGCCTCCATCCGCCGCGCCTGCGCCGTCGCCTGCATGTGGTCCTCCACGCGCTGGATCACCAGGTCGGGGTCGACCGGCTTGGTGAGGTAGTCCAGCGCGCCCAGGTCCAGGCCCAGCCGCTGGTCCTGCGCGGTGGCCAGGGCCGTGAGGAACACCACCGGGATGTTGGCGGTGGGCGGGTGCTGGCGGATGCGCCGCAGCACCTCGTAGCCGTCCATGTCCGGCATCATGATGTCCAGCAGCACCATGTCGGGCGGGTTGTCCGACATGACCACCTCCAGGCCCGCCTGGCCCGAGGGCGCCTGCACCACCTCGTAGCGGTCCTCCAGCAGCCCGTTCATCAGGAACAGGTTGTCCGGGGTGTCGTCCACCACCAGGATGCGCGGCACCTTGCAGTCGAATGTGGAAGCCCGGTTGTTCATGGCAGCCCCTCCTCGTGGATTGATGCAGGCATCAGACCATGCGGCCCTGCGTCCCGCTTAGGCAAAAGCGCAGAGCCGCTTAGGAAATTTGCCTAGGAGCCTGCGCGGCCGGGAGACGGGCCGAACTGGACGCCGGACGCAGCCGCAGCGCCCCGGTGATGCCCGACTACACCGGCGCCGGCCGCGCCAGCCTCCAATCGCCCCATGCGCCTGCATCACCTGAACTGCATCTCCACCTGCCCCGCCGGCGGCCACCTGATGGACGGCCGCACGCCGGGCGTGCTGACCCGCGGCCACCTGTGCTGCCATTGCCTGCTGCTGGAGACCGCGCAGGGCCTGGTCCTGGTGGACACCGGCCTGGGCTTGCGTGACGTGGCGGAGCCGCGCACCCGGCTGTCGGGCTTCTTCCTGGCCCTGCTCAGCCCCGACTTCCGGGCCGAGATGACGGCGGCGCGGCAGATCGAGCAGCTGGGCTTTCGAGCCAGCGACGTGCGGCACATCGTGCTCACCCACCTCGACTTCGACCACGCCGGCGGCCTGGACGACTTCCCGCAGGCCACCGTGCACATGCTGGCCCAGGAGCGCGACCACGCCCTGATGCAGAAGACCTGGCTGGACCGCCAGCGCTTCCGCCCCCAGCAATGGGGCACGCGCCCGCACTGGCGCGTCTACGCGCCGGGGCGTGGCGAGCGCTGGTTCGGCTTCGACTGCGTGGGCGACCTGGAGGGCCTGCCGCCCGACGTGCTGCTGGTCCCCCTGCCCGGCCACACCCACGGCCACGCCGGGGTGGCGGTCAGGACCGGCGGCCGCTGGCTGCTGCAGGCCGGGGACGCCTACTTCCACCACCGCGAAATGGACTGGCAGCAGCCCTGGTGCACGCCGGGCCTGCGGATGTACCAGCTGATGATGGAGAAGGACCGCGCGGCCCGGCTCGCCAACCAGCAGCGGCTGCGCCAGCTGCGGCGCGACCATGGCGACGAGGTGACGCTGGTCTGCGGCCACGACCCGGTGGAGTTCGAGCGTGTCACCGGCCGGGCGCTGGACACGCCGGTGGCCGCCGGGGCCGGCCTGCGGCCCGCGGCGTCGCACTGAGCGCCCGGCTCAGCGCATCCGGTCTTCCGGCGTGCGCCCCAGCAGGTCGGCACCGCCGGCGCGCGGCTCGGCCTCCCGCCCGGCGTGCGGCTTGCCCTCCGCGGCGGCCGCGTGTTCGCGCGCGGGCATGCCCACGTTGGCCGCGCTGCCGGTGAAGCTGTGCGTGCCGACCGGCTCCCTGGATTTGCGCTCGTCGGCCGCATGCCAGGGCTGGGGCGGCTCCGGCAGCCGGCTGCCGTCATCGCGCTCGTCCAGGCGCAGCGCCCCGGCCTCGCGCAGCAGGCTGCGCGCGCGCTGCGCGAGCTCGTCGGTGGGGGCGTCCACGCCCACCGCCACCTGGCCGCCGCGCACCGCCTCGGTCAGCATCTGCTCGTGCACGTTGTTGCCCTGGACCAGGTCGGCCCAGAAGCCCCCCAGCGAGCCCAGCACGCTGCGGTTGCGCGGCTGGTGCGGGTCGTCCTGTCCGGCGCGCAAGGCCGAACTCAGGTGGATGCGTTCCTGGGCGAACTGCGCCTGCAACAGGCGCTGGACCGCCTGCTCGGCGGCCGGCAGGTCGGGAAAGACGGCGAAGACGTTGTGCATGGGAGGCTCCTGGAGGACTCCGTCCCATTCTTGGCGGCGGGCGGCAGGCGTGTGTCGGACCGGTCCCCGTGCCCGTGTCGGCACTAGCGCGGCATCAGCTGGTAGAAGTCCCAGCCGGCGCTGCGCCCGCCCAGGCAGCCGGCCAGCGTGTCCTCGATGCGGCGCCACATCTCCAGCCGGTTGCGCCAGCGGCGCACCGAGTGCCCTTCGTTGGGGAAGGAGAGGTAGTCGACGGACCGGCCGAGCCGGCGCAGTTCAGCCACCACGTCGTCGGAGTCCTGGCGCAGCACCCGCACGTCGTTGGCGCCATGGATCACCAGCAGCGGCGCCGTGATCTTGTCCAGGTGCGAGATCGGCGATTCGGCCAGCAGGCGGGCCCGCTCCGCCGGCTGCGTCACGTCCCCGAAAAAGGTCTCCCAGTAGTGGCGCGCGCGCCAGAACGGCGGGAAGCTCTCGATGGCCCGCGGCCAGTTCGCCACCCCCACCACGTCGACGCCGCAGCGCCAGTCGTGGTGCTTGTGGATCAGCTGGGCCAGCACCGAGAAGCCGCCGAAGCTGCCGCCCAGCACCGCCATGCGCTGGGGGTCGGCGATCTTCTGGTCGACGGCCCACTGGGCGGCCTCGGCGATGTCGCGCTGCACGCGGTGGAACATCTCGCGCCGGGCCGCATGCATGTACTCCCGCCCATAGCCGGAGGAGCCACGGAAGTTCACGGTGAGCACCGCATAGCCGCGGTTGGCCATCAGC
>CAZZAW010000105.1:0-8496 GCA_964652405.1 uncultured Ramlibacter sp. | reverse complement strand
CCATGGCCAGAAGATCGCCGTGATCGAGAACGAGTTCGGCGAGGAGAACATCGACTCGGACATCCTGGTCACGGAAACCAGGGAGCAGATCATCCAGATGAGCAACGGCTGCATCTGCTGCACCATCCGCGAGGACCTGCGCTCCACGCTGCAGCTGCTGGCCGCCAAGAAGCGCAAGGGGCTGCTGGACTTCGACCGCGTGGTGATCGAGACCACGGGCCTGGCCGACCCCGGGCCGGTGGCGCAGACCTTCTTCATGGACGACGAGATCGCCGAGACCTACCTGCTGGACTCCATCCTGACCCTGGTGGACGCCAAGCACGCGGCCCAGCAGCTCAACGACCGGCAGGAGGCGCGGCGCCAGGTGGGCTTTGCCGACCAGATCTTCATCAGCAAGACCGACCTGGTGGGCCTGATGGAGACCGAGGCACTGATGCACCGGCTCAAGCACATGAACCCGCGCGCGCCGCAGAAGGCGGTGCACTTCGGCGAGGTGGCGATCAGCGAGGTCTTCGACCTGCGGGGCTTCAACCTCAACGCCAAGCTCGACATCGACCCCGACTTCCTCAAGGAGGACGGCCACGGGCACGAGCACCATCACCACGACCATGAGCACGGGGAGCACTGCGACCACCCCTCGCATGCCCATGGCGGCCACGGGCACCACCACCACACCGACGACGACGTCAAGAGCTTCGTCTTCAAGTCCGACCGGGCCTTCGATCCGGCCAAGCTCGAGGATTTCCTGGGGGCCATCGTCAACATCTACGGCCCGCGCATGCTGCGCTACAAGGGCGTGCTGAACATGAAGGGCACCGACCGCAAGGTGATCTTCCAGGGCGTGCACCAGCTGATGGGGAGCGACCTGGGCCCGGCCTGGGCCGAGGGCGAGCAGCGCACCAGCAAGATGGTGTTCATCGGCATCGACCTGCCCAAAGATATCTTCCTCCAGGGCCTGGAACAGTGCCTCGTTTGAGGTAGGCTACGCGCCTTCCTGGAGGGCGGGGACGTGATTGTCTCGATTCTGCAACTGATGGGTCTACCCTTTGGCTGGGGGGCCGGCGAACGCGGCGGTGAAAACCCCCGCGCCAGCGCGGCCGCACGGGACAATCAGGGTATAACTCGCACCAATGAAGGCCATCCCCCATCAGAAAGAACGCTTGCCGGGCGCCCCCTTGCCCGAGCCGGCGCCGCGAGGAGACAGGACGTGAAGCCCCAACCGAAGGCCGCCGCCAAGGCCAGCAAACCCGCGGCCAAGGCCAAGGCCAAGACACCCGCCAAGCCTGCGGCCAAGGCCGCCAAGGCGCCGGCGAAGAAGGCGCCCGCCAAGGCAGCGGCCAAGCCCGCCGCCAAGAAGGCGCCCGCGAAGAAGGCGGCGCCCGCCAGGAAATCGGCCGCTAAGCCGGCGGCCAAGGCGGCTCCCAAGAAGACGGCAGCGCCTGCGGCCAAGAAGGCCGCCCCGGCGAAAAAGACCCCGACCACTGCCGCCAAGGCACCGGCGGCCGCCAAGGCGGCCGCTCCCGCCAAGGCCAGTGCCAAACCAACCCCCGTAGCAGCCCCCGTGCAGGCGCCGGCGCGCGTGATGCCGCCCCGGCCCGACCCCGCGGCCGTGTCGGCCAGCCCCGCCCGCGCCACCCGGCCCTCGGCACGCCTGGCGCAGATCACGGTGCCCTCGATGGCCCAGTCCGTGGCCTCGACCGCGGCCAAGGCCAGCTACACCCAGACCATGGCTCCCTCCGTGCTGACCCCACCCCCTCTCGTCGCGATCAAGAAAGATCCCAAGCTCGCCAACAACTGGAAGTCCAAGGCGGCCGAACAGCTCAGCGATGCCGAAGTCCTGGCCATGCCGGACAGCGAGTACATGAACGACAAGCAGATGGCGTTCTTCCGCAACAAGCTGGTGCAGCTCAAGCAGGACATCCTGAACAACGCGGGCGAGACCACCGAGCACCTGCGCGAGGACACGGTGATCGTCCCCGACCCGGCCGACCGGGCCACCATCGAGGAAGAGCACGCCCTGGAGCTGCGCACGCGTGACCGCGAGCGCAAGCTGCTCAAGAAGATCGAGCAGTCCATCGCCCGCATCGACGCCGGCGACTACGGCTACTGCGACGAAACCGGCGAGCCGATCGGCGTCGGCCGCCTGCTGGCGCGGCCCACGGCCACGCTGTCGCTCGAGGCCCAGCAGCGCCGAGAGCTCAAACAAAAGATGTTCGGCGACTAGGCACGACATGCCCCCGAAGGACGAAAACAACGGCTTGCTGTCGAAGGTCGTCAAGTTCGTCCGCAATCCGACGACGAACTGGGCGGACCTCGACCAGCAGGACAGCGACCGCGAGAGCTCGTACTCCAAGCAGATGCTCAAGGAGATGATCGAGCGCAAGCGGCGCAACGACTTCGTGCGCAAGCGCGAGTTCGACATGCTGCGCAAGATGCGGCGCAGCGAGGTGATGGCGGGGCAGGACCCGGCGGCGCGTCCCTCGTTCTTCCAGAGCTCCATGCCGTCCAAGCCGGACGACCGCGCCAGCACGCTCAAGAAGATCGACGAGATCGAGGCCCAGATGTCCATGCAGTGGTGGAAGACCAAGCATGGCGACTCGCTGCGCACGGGCGTGGGCAGCAGCACCAATTTCCCGGTGTCCTCGCACATCCCGCCCGAGGCGCTGGCGCGCGCGCCGTCCGGCCCGGGCCGCTCCAACGCCTACACCAAGACCGAGCCGCAGCCGCTGCCGGCTTCGCCGGGCGCCACGGCGGAGCCCGCCGAGCCGCCACCCATGCTGGAGTCGATCACGCCGGCCATGCCCACCGCCGCGCCCGCGCGCCCGCCCGCCAGCCGTGCCCCGGCGCCCGGCGTGTCGACGCCGCTGGCCCGGCCGCCGGCCCCGCCAGCCTTCTCGGCCGTCACGTCGGCAGCCGCGCGCAATTCGGGTGCCGATTCCACGCCCGCCAGCGGCTTCTCGGCCTCCAAGGTGTTCGCGATCGACGTGGACGAATTCGCCCACGACCCGGAACTCGAGGAAGCCTCCATCCGCTTCGCCAACGGCGACGACGCCGGCGCCGAGGCCGGGCTGATGGAGGTGCTGGCGCCCGGCGGCGCCCGCATCGACCACGACGAGACCTGGCTGACCCTGTTCGACCTGTACCGCGCCACCGGCCGGCAGGACCGGTTCGAGGCCGCCGCCATCGACTTCGCCGGCCGCTTCGGGCGTTCGGCCCCGCAGTGGTTCTCGTTCCCGGAAGCGGTGGGCCGCATGGGCGCTGCTCCGGCCGCCGCGCCGGCGGCCGGGGCCCCGGTGGCCGACTGGACCTGCCCCTCCACGCTGGGCACCCAGACCCTGGCCGCGCTCAATGCCGCGCTGGGCCGCGCCACGCCGCCCTGGCGCCTGAGCTGGCTCAAGCTCACCACCATCGAGGAGGCCGCGCTGGAGGGCCTGGCCAAGCTGTTCACCCAGTGGGCCGCCCAGCCGGTGCAGCTGCGCTTCATCGGCGCGGACAACTTCGAGCGCGTGCTCAAGGAGGCCACGCCCTCGGGCGACAAGGGCGTGAACCCGGCTTGGTGGAAGCTGCGCATGGAGGTGCTGCGGGTGATGCACCGCCCCGATGAGTTCGAGCTGGTGGCGCTGGACTACTGCGTCACCTACGAGGTCTCGCCCCCGTCCTGGGACAGTGCCCGCTGCGAGTACAAGGCGCTGCAGGCGGACGGGTCCGCGATGAGCGGCAACACCATCATCGGGGACGCCTTCCGCGACTCCATGACGTCCAACATGACCGGCTACGGGGACACCCAGACCGCCGCCATGAACTCGCAGATGTCCAACGTGGCGACGGTCGAGCTGGCCGGCCAGATCCTGGGCGACGCGACCGAGGCGCTGGACCTGCTGGAGCGCAAGCTCCTGGGCGCGGACATCATGGTGATCTCCTGCGCCCGCCTGATCCGCATCGACTTCTCCGCCGCCGGCACCCTGCTGAACTGGGTGACGGCGCGCCAGGCCGAGGGCCGCCAGGTCCAGTTCGTGGAAGTGCACCGCCTGGTGGCGGCGTTCTTCAACGTGATCGGCATTAGCGAGCACGCCCGGGTGATTGCCCGCAGGGACTGAGCCCGCTTGCATTCCCCGGGGCCGGCCCCATGTGGCCCCGATGGAGCAATTTCACGGAACAACCATCGTCAGCGTGCGCCGGCCGCTGGCGGATGGCCGCTGGCAGGTGGCGATCGGCGGCGACGGCCAGGTGACCCTGGGCCACGTGGTTGTCAAGGGCTCGGCCCGCAAGGTGCGCAAGCTCTACCACGACAAGGTGCTGGCCGGGTTCGCCGGTGCCACCGCCGATGCCTTCACCCTGTTCGAGCGCTTCGAGGCCAAGCTGGAAAAGCACCAGGGGCACCTGGTGCGCTCGGCCATCGAGCTGACCAAGGACTGGCGCACCGACCGCGTGCTGCGCCGGCTGGAGGCCATGCTGGCCGTGGCCGACCGCGAGGCCTCGCTCATCATCACCGGCAACGGCGACGTGCTGGAGCCCGAGCAGGGCATCATCGCCATCGGCTCCGGGGGCTCTTATGCGCAGGCGGCGGCCAAGGCGCTGCTGGACAACACCGAGCTGGGCGCGAAGGACATCGTGAAGAAGTCCCTGGAGATCGCCGGCCAGCTGTGCATCTACACGAACATGCACCACACGATCGAGACGCTGGAGTGACGATGTCGGCCATGACCCCCCAGGAAATCGTCTCCGAGCTCGACCGCCACATCGTCGGCCAGAAGGACGCCAAGCGCGCGGTCGCCATCGCCCTGCGCAACCGCTGGCGCCGCCAGCAGGTCGACGAGAAGCTGCGCCCCGAGATCACGCCCAAGAACATCCTGATGATCGGCCCCACCGGCGTGGGCAAGACCGAGATCGCGCGGCGTCTCGCCAAGCTGGCCGACGCGCCCTTCATCAAGGTGGAAGCGACCAAGTTCACCGAGGTGGGCTACGTCGGCAAGGACGTGGATTCCATCATCCGCGACCTGGCCGAGATCGCCGTCAAGCAGACCCGCGTGGCCGAGATGCGCAAGGTGCGCACGCGGGCCGAGGACGCGGCCGAAGACCGCATCCTGGACGTGCTGGTCCCTGGCGTCGCCAACGACAGCACGGCGCGCCAGTCCTTCCGCAAGAAGCTGCGCGAAGGGCAGCTCGATGACAAGGACATCGAGATCGACGTGGCCGACACCAAGCCGCAGCTGGAGATCATGGGCCCCGCCGGCATGGAGGAAATGGCCGAGCAGCTCAAGGGCATGTTCGGCCAGCTGGGCGGGATGCAGCGGCGCAAGACGCGCAAGCTCAGGATCGGCGAGGCCTTGAAGCTCCTCACCGACGAGGAGGCCGCCAAGCTGGTCAACGAGGACGAGATCCGCACGCAGGCGATCCAGAACGCCGAGCAGAACGGCATCGTCTTCATCGACGAGATCGACAAGGTGGCCTCGCGCAGCGAAGCCAGCGGCACTGCCGACGTGTCGCGCCAGGGGGTGCAGCGTGACCTGCTGCCGCTGGTCGAGGGCACCACGGTCTCGACCAAGTACGGGCCGATCCGCACCGACCACATCCTGTTCATCGCGAGCGGCGCCTTCCACCTGGCCAAGCCCAGCGACCTGATCCCCGAACTGCAGGGGCGGCTGCCGATCCGCGTGGAACTGCAGTCCCTCTCGGTCCAGGATTTCGAGGCCATCCTCACCAGCACGCACGCCTCGCTGGTCAAGCAGTACCAGGCGCTGCTGGGCACGGAAGGCGTGACGCTGCAGTTCACGCCGGAGGGCATCACGCGCCTGGCGCATATCGCCTATGAAGTGAACGAGCGCACCGAGAACATCGGCGCGCGGCGCCTGTCCACCGTGATGGAGCGGCTGCTGGACGAGGTCAGTTTCGAGGCCACGCGGCTGGAAGGCCAGACCGTGACCATCGACGCGGCTTACGTGGACGCGCGGCTGCAGGAACTGAGCCGCAACGAGGACCTCTCGCGTTACATCCTCTAGGCGTACTGGGCCAGACCGCGGCCCAGCGACCAGTTCTCCTTGTTCACTTCCACGAGGTTGATGAACACATCCTCCGGCCGGATGCCGGGGTTCTCGGCCAGCAGGTCCACCAGCCGGCGGTAGAGCGCCTTCTTCTGTTCCACGGTGCGGGTGTTGTTCACGGTGGCCTGGATGTAGACCAGGTGCTCGCTGCGCTCGATGTCCAGGAACGACGGGCCGAAGCGGAAATTGGCGGCGTCGTGCTCGGTCAGGGTCATGAAGTGGTTGCCGGCGGGCACGTCGTAGGTCTCGCGCATGGCGCGGTGGATGGCGTCGAACACGGCCTGGCGGTAGGCCGGGGGCTTGCCGGCGCGCATGGAGACATGGGTCAGGGGCATGGGGCGTTCCTTTCTGAAGGGGCAGGGCAAAGGTAGCCCCGCGCCACCATTTCAGCCAGCTATCTTTGAGCATTTTAGAGATAATCATTTGAAATGATGAGCCGTCCCCTGGACCTGGATGCCGTGCAGGCCTTTGTCCGCATCGCGGAGCTGGGCAGCTTCACCCGCGCGGCCGATGCGCTGCAGACCACCCAGGCGGCCATGAGCCTGAAGCTCAAGCGCCTGGAGGACCGCCTGGGCGGCCGGCTTCTGGAGCGCACCCCCCGCTACGTGGAGCTGTCCAGCCGGGGCGCCGCCTTCCTGGCGCACGCGCGCGTGCTGCTGGAGGCGAACGAGCGTGCCCTGGCGGTGTTCGCCCGCGAGCGGCAACGCCTCACCCTGGGTATCAGTGACCATGTCGCCGGTCCCGAACTGCCGGGGCTGATCGCACGCATGAACGCCCAGGACCCGCAGCTGCTGATCGAGATCCGCATCGGCTCCTCGGGCGACCTGCTGCAAAGCTACGACCGGCGCGAGCTGGATACCGTGATCGTGCGCCTGCAGGCCGGGCGCGACGATGGCGAGGAGGTGGCGCAGGAGCAGTTCGGCTGGTTTGCCGCGCCGCACTGGCAGCATCGCGCGGGCGAGCCCTTGCCCGTGGCCACGCTGGCCGAGCCCTGCGGCGTGCGGGTGCTGTCCTCGCGCTTGCTGGACGAGGCGCAGGTGCCCTGGACCCAAAGCTTCGTGGGCGGCGGGGTGGCTGCCGTTGTGGCGGCGGTGATGGCCGGCCTCGGCGTCGCGGCCCTGGCGCCGCGCATGTTGCCGCTGGGCGCGGTGGAGGTGGGCGGGCGGCTGGGGCTGCCGCCGCTGCCGCGGCTGCCGGTGCTGCTGCACACGCGGGTGCGCGACGAGCGGGCCCGCGGCGCCTTGACGGCGCTCTCGGCGGCGTTCCGGTCCGCGGTCCGCGGCTGAACACCGAGAACTACCGCACGCCGCAACATTCTTTCACCAGAAAAGAAGAGCTTCAGGTTTCACTTTCACAGGGCCTGCTAAGTGCTTCTTTCTCAACGCTTTTTACGCGCAAGGTGCGTGTAGAATGCGCCGTAAGTCGTTGATTTCATTGTGATTTTCGGCTGCCGATGAGCTTGCGCCGCTGAGTTTTCCTGCTACAGTGCAAAAAAGTGCAATTAAGTGGTGAAAAGTGCCTTCGCACACCACCGTTGCGCTGGAACCAGAGCAGGGGCTCACACCGGTGTTTCAAGGCGCTTCGTCCGTCAGTCTGGATGCGAAGGGTCGGCTGTCCATGCCGACCCGGCACCGCGACGTGCTGGCCGCCACGGCCGGCAACCTGCTGACGATCACCAAGCACCCGCACGGCTGCCTGATGGTCTTCCCGCGCCCCGAGTGGGAAAAGTTTCGCGACCGTATCGCGGCGTTACCCATGTCCGCCCAGTGGTGGAAGAGAATCTGGCTGGGCAACGCCATGGACGTGGAGCTCGACGGCACCGGCCGCGTGCTGGTCTCGCCCGAACTGCGCGCGGCGGCCGGCATCGAGAAGGACGTGATGCTGCTCGGCATGGGCAACCACTTCGAGCTCTGGGACCGCGCGACCTACGAGGCCCAGGAAGCACAGGCGATGCAGGGCGAGATGCCCGACGTCTTCAAGGATTTCTCTTTCTAGAGCGCAGGCGGTGGACACCCGATGGCAACACACCACCGTCCTGTTGAACGAAGCGGTCGACGCGCTTCTCACCAACAAGGATGGCGTCTATGTCGACGCGACGTTCGGCCGCGGCGGCCACTCGCGCCTGATCCTCTCGCGCCTGTCGCCGCAAGGCCGCCTGGTGGCCTTCGACAAGGACCCCGACGCCATCGCCGAAGCCTCGCGCATCCAGGATGCGCGTTTTTCCATCCGGCACCAGGGCTTCGCGCAGCTGGGCGAGCTGCCGCCCGGCAGCTGCGCGGGCCTGCTGATGGACCTGGGCGTGAGCTCCCCCCAGATCGACAACCCCGCGCGGGGCTTCTCGTTCCGCAACGACGGGCCGCTGGACATGCGCATGGACCCCGCGCGCGGCGAGAGCGTGGCCGAGTGGCTTGCAACGGCCGAGCAGGGCCAGATAGCGGAGGTGATTCGTGACTAT
>CAZZAW010000104.1:0-8531 GCA_964652405.1 uncultured Ramlibacter sp. | reverse complement strand
ACCGGCTTGAGCACGTAGTCCACGGCCTGGGTCTCGAAGGCCTGCACGGCGTACTGGTCGTACGCGGTGACGAAGACCAGCGCCGGGAAGGGCGCGCCCTGCGGCCATTCCTCGGCCAGCTCCGCCGCGGCCTCCAGCCCCGTCTGCCCCGGCATGCGCACGTCGAAGAACAGCACGTCGGGCTTCAGCGCCAGCGCCTGCGCCACGGCCGAAGCGCCGTCGCCCACGGTGGCGGCGATGCGCAGCTCGGGCCAGGCGGCGGCCAGTTCGGCCTGCAGGGCCTGCGCCAGCAGTGGCTCGTCTTCGGCGATCAGGGCGGTGGGCGTCATGGGGATTCCAAGGGAAATCGCACGGTAGCCCGCGCCCCGCGGGCGCCAGCAGCTACGAATTCCATAGCAGCCGCCGGCCCGTAGAGGGTGGCGAGCCGCTCGCGGATCTGGGCCAGGCCGAAGCCCTTGGAGGCCTGCGCGTCGCCCGGGCCCACGCCGGTGTCGGCCACCTCCAGCACCAGCTGGCCCTGCTCGCGCCGCGCGCTCACGCTGACGCGGCCGCCTTCCACCTGCGGCTCCAGGCCGTGCTTGATCGCGTTTTCCACCAGGGGCTGCAGCAGCAGCGCGGGCACCGGGTGGCGGGCCAGCTCGGGCGGCAGCTCCAGCGTATATGCCAGGCGCGGGCCCATGCGGATGGCCATCAGCGCCAGGTAGTCCTGCAACCGGTCGAATTCGTCCTGCAGCGTGTGGCGGGCCGCGCGCGAGCCGCTCAGCGCGGCGCGCAGGTAGGCGATCATGTGGTCCAGCATCTGCTGGGCGCGGGGCGGGTCAGCCGCAATCAGCGCCCGCAGGTTGGCCAGCGTGTTGAACAGCATGTGCGGCTCCAGCTGCGTCTCCAGCAGCTTCAGGCGGGCGTCGTCGGCGTGGCGGCGCGCCTCGGCCATCTTGCGCTCCAGGTAGGCGCTCTTGTTGACGCTGTAGAAGTAGTAGGTCATGCCGGCGCCGGCCAGCGTGCTGATCAGGATGGAGTTGCGCAGCGCGGCGCCGGTCATGAACGAGCCCTGGCCGGGCCCGTACCAGCCGTAGTGCAGGCACAGCGCGTCGGCGAGCCAGCTGCCCAGCAGGAAGCCGGCCAGGTTGCCGCCCACCACCAGCGCCACGCCGGCCCAGCCGCGCGGCCAGCGGGTTTCGGCTGCGGAGGGGAAGAACTCGCGCCCCAGGTCGATCACCGCCCAGGCGATGGTGGCGATCAGCATGGAAAACGCCACCGGCGGCGCCCAGGGCCGGTCGGGCAGGAAGGCGTACTGGATCGTGGCGATCACCAGCGCGAAGGCCCACACCTGCAACAGGTGGCGCAGCTTCTCGACCGGGTCGATCTTCACGGGCCGCCGTGTTCGCGCCGCAGCTTCTCGCGCTCGCGCTCGACCAGGCGCTCGCGCAGGCCGCTGCCCGCGCCGAGCACGAAGACCGAGATGCCGTGCAGCGCCAGGCCCAGCCCCCAGCCCAGCAGCGGAAACACCGTCCAGCGCCGCTGGCCGAGGCCGTGCTCGGAAATCGCGAACAGGAACAGGTTGACCGCCACGTACACCGCGGCATGCGTGTACCACCCCAGCTTGGCGCCGGCGCGCTTGCGCGCGAGGCGGTCGATGTCTTCGGGGGTGAGGGGCGCGGCCATGTGCGGGCGATTCTAGGCGGCAGGGTCCGGCGGCCTACCAGGGGTCGCGCTGCAGCTGCAGGCGCTCGCGTTCCTGCTGCACCAGCCGCTCGTGCAGGCCGGCGCCACCGGTGACGATGAAGACCACGGCGCCATGGGCCAGCAGCCCCACGCCCCAGCCCAGGGCGGGGAACACGGCCCAGTGCTTGCCGCTGGCGGCTGAGAGCGCGGCCAGCACCAGGTTGACGGCCAGGTACACGGCGGCGTGGACGTACCAGCCCAGCTTGGCGGCGGCGCGCTTGCGGGCCAGGTATTCGAGGTCTTGGGTGTGCGGATCCATGGCGGTTTCCTTTCAGGTGGGGAGGGAACGGGGGGCGGGGCGGCGGCGCAGCAGGGCCACGGCGAGCGCCACGGTGGCGGCGGCCAGCACCCACGTCCAGGCGGGCACCTGCGTGGCGATCTGCGCGATGGCTTGCGGCAGCGGGGATGCGGGCCCGGGCCTGTAGTCGGGGCGGATCAGCCCCAGCCACTGGCCCCAGACCAGGTTGCCGACATAGCGGCCCGGCAGCAGGGTGAAGGCGCCGGCGACGATGCAGGCGCCGAAGTACAGCTTGCGCATGATGCTGCGGTGGCCGGCGATGTCGCCCTGGGCCAGCTTGTAGAAGCTGCCGAACAGGCCGAAGAAGGTCAGCGGCACCAGCAGGTGGATGGGCGTGTAGCCGGCGATGTTGGGCAGTGCGTAGTCACGGATGAACAGGGCCGAGGCGGCGGTGAGGACCATCAGCGTCACCCAGGCGTAGCCGAAGGCGCGGTGCAGCCGGGGCCGCTGCACCCGGCCTTGGCGGGCCCAGAGCGCGACCGGGCCGAGGGCGATGGCGCCGAGCGCGGCGGTCATGTGGACGGCGATCAGGGGGGTCAGTTGCATGGCGGCTCTCCGTGTCTGGCGTGCCTGGCACTGTGCCGGCAGCCGCGGCGGGGGGCGAGCGGCCTGCGACGAAACGCGGGAAACGGGGAGCGAAATGCGCCCAGGCGGCGGGAGCGGGCCCGCGGATGAGCCGCCCGCCTAGCCCCAATGGCCTAGCCCGGCCGTTCGAACGGCTGGGCCAGCCGATAATCGGCGCTCTTTTGTTCGGGGAGAGCGTGTGGATCCGGTCGTGCTGATCAAGGCAGCCATCATGGGGGTGGTCGAAGGTCTGACCGAGTTCCTGCCGATCTCGAGCACCGGGCACCTGATCCTGGCCGGCGCCCTGCTGGGCTTCGACGACGCCAAGGCCAAGGTGTTCGACATCGCCATCCAGACCGGCGCCATCCTGGCGGTGATCATCGTGTACTGGCAGAAGATCCGCGCCACGCTGGCGGCGCTGCCGACCGAGCGCCAGGCGCAGCGGTTCTCGCTGAACGTGGCGATCGGGTTCTTCCCGGCGGTGGTGGCGGGCCTGCTGTTCGGCAAGATGATCCAGGCCCACCTGTTCACGCCGGGCGTGGTGGCCACCACCTTCATCCTGGGCGGCTTTGTCATCCTGTGGGCCGAGCGGCGCCAGCAGCGGGTGGTGCGGGTGCAGGAAGCCGACGACATGACCTGGAAGGACGCGCTCAAGGTCGGGCTGGTGCAGTGCGTGGCGATGATCCCCGGCACCAGCCGCAGTGGCGCCACCATCATCGGCGGCATGCTGCTGGGCCTGTCGCGCAAGGCCGCCACCGATTTCTCGTTCTACCTGGCCATCCCCACGCTGATCGGGGCGGGCGCGTACAGCCTCTACAAGGAACGCGCGCTGCTGAGCGCGGCCGACCTGCCCATGTTCGGCGTGGGCCTGCTGTTCTCGTTCCTGAGCGCCTGGGTGTGCGTGCGCTGGCTCTTGCGATACATCTCCAGCCACAGCTTCACGCCGTTCGCCTGGTACCGCATCGCCTTCGGCATCGTGGTGCTGCTGACCTCGTACTTCGGCTGGGTGGACTGGCGCCACTGAGCTCATCAGGAGGGCGCTGCCTATACTGCCGGGCTTGACCATGCGCGTGCTCTCCGTCCCTTCCCGCTGGATGCAGGCCGTGTCCGGCAGCGTGGTGATCGCCGCGGCGTGTACCGTGGCCGCCATGGGGGGGCAGTGGATGCTCGGCCAGTGGATCCCGGACGCCTGGGCCTTCCTGCTGGCGCTTCCGGCCGTCGCGGCGGCCGCCTGGTTCAGCGGCATCGTTGCCGGGCTGCTCACCGTCGCCGGGTGCTCGGCCTGGTACCTGGCCCCTTCGCTGCCGCCTTCGCCGCAGCTGTTCGAAGCCGGCCTGCAGATCGCGCTGTTCGCGCCCACGGCCAGCATCCTGGCGGTGCTGGTCCGGTGGCTGGGGCGGGGGAAGCTGGGCGGGGAGGCCGCGCTGCTGTTCTGGCTGCGTTCAGCCGCCACGCTGGCGGTGCTGGTGCCCACGATGCTGTTCACCGCGGTGGCCATCCACCTGTACGAACTGACCATTGCGGAAGGCCAGCGCCGCGTGGAGCGGATGGCCCGCATCAGCCATGAGCACGCGCACAAGCTGTTCCAGAGCAACGAACTGCTGATCGCGCGTGTCAATGACCTGACACGCGGCCTGAGCGGCGACGAGATCCTGGCCCGCTCGGGGGAACTGCACGCGGAGCTGGTGCGCATGGCCAGGGACCTCGCCCAGGTGCATTCGATCTGGGTCCTGGACGAAACCGGCCGCGCCGTGCTCAGCAGCCGCGCCCACCCGCTGCCCGCCGGGCTGGACTTCTCAGACCGGCCGGGCTTCCGCCAGCACCGCGACGCGGCCGGGCTGGCCCTGGTGACGCCACCGCGCAAGGGACTGGTGACCGGCGAGGTGTTCTTCGACCTGAGCCGGCGCCGCGAGGCCGCGGACGGCAGCTTCGCCGGCGTGATCCTGGTCGGGCTGCACCCGGGCTATTTCACCGACTTCTACCGCGAGTTGCTGGCGGCTGAGCCCGGGGTGGTGCTGACGCTGGTGCACCTGGACGGTTTCCTCATGGTGCGCTGGCCCGAGCCGGCAGGCGGCCTGGCCCCGGGCACGCGCATCGCCGACGGCAGCCCGATGAAGGCGCCCATGGCCCAGGGGCTGGCGGCCGGCCGAATTGCCGGCACGTCGTCCTTCGACGGGCAACCGCGCATCGGCGCCTTCCGGCGCATCGGGCCGTACCCGGTGTATGCCTACGCCGGCCTGGACTACGCCGCCGCGCTGCGGGTGTGGAGCCGCGACGTGCTCGCGCTGGCTGCGTTCGTGGTGCCTATGGCGGTGCTGCTGGCGCTGGTCACCGCGATCGCGCTGCGCCGCACGCGCCAGCAGGTCCTGATGGCCGAGGAACTCCGGCGCGAGGCGCAGGAGCGCGAGAAGGTGGAAGCGGCGCTGCGCCAGGCGCAGAAGCTGGAGGCCATGGGCCACCTGACCGGAGGCGTGGCCCATGACTTCAACAACCTGTTGATGGTGGTCGAGCTCAACACCACCATCCTCAAGCGGCAGTCGCCTGACCTGGCAGGCACCCGGCCCATCGAGGCCATCCAGCGCGCCATCCAGGCCGGCACCAAGCTCACACGCCAGCTGCTGGCCTTTTCGCACCGGCAGCCGCTGCTGCCGCGCAGCGTCGAGTTCGGCGAGCGCCTGCCCGCGCTGCGCGACCTCGTGGCGACCGTGATGGGCAGCAAGGCGACCGTCGAAGCCGAGGTGGCACCTGGAACCGCCACGGTCCTGCTGGACGCCGGGGAGCTCGAGCTGGCCATGATCAACCTGGCCGTCAATGCCCGGGACGCGTTCGATCGCCCGGGCAACATCCGTCTCACCGCCTCGAACGCCCCCGACCCCGGCGGCGGGCCGCAGCCTTATGTCGTCCTCACCTTTTCCGACAATGGACCGGGCATGCCGCCGGAGGTGGTGGAGCGCGCCTTCGAACCGTTCTTCACGACCAAGCCCGTAGGCAAGGGGACCGGCCTCGGGCTGAGCCAAGTCTATGGCCTGTGCAAGCGCGCCGGCGGCCGGGCGGTGATCGAGAGCGCGCCTGGACGCGGCACGGCCGTCCATCTCTACTTCCCGGCATCGGAGCGGACGGCGGCCGACTCGGTCCCGGCAGAACACGGCACAGGGCAGCGGCTGCTGGAGCTGAGCGTGCTGCTGGTCGAAGACAACCCCGAGGTGGCGTCTGCCACCCGGGACCTGCTCGATTCAATGGGCTGCCGTGTGACCCATTGCACCTCGGCTGTGCAAGCGCTCGAGATCCTCGGGGCGCGGCAGGACTTCGATGTGGTTCTCAGCGACGTGGTGATGCCCGGCGGCATGGATGGGATAGCGCTTGCGCGCGAGCTGCCCACACGCCATCCGGGGCTGCCCGTCGTGCTGATGACGGGGTATGCCGAGCGCTTGGCCGAAGCGGAAGCGCTGCGCGCCGTCGTGCTTCCCAAGCCGTTCGATGCCCAGCTGCTGGCGCGCGCGTTGGCCCAGGCGGTCGAGTCCGCGGGCGCCCACGCAGCCCAGACGGCCTGAGCGCGGAGGCGCGCACCCGTGCTGCGAGCGCCGTCCTACTTTCGGCAGCAGCACAGGACGACGGAGCGCGCCCCGTGCCGCACCGATAGTCCTGCACGACAGGCTGCGGCAGTCGTGCAGCCCAGGACGTCATCCATGGATCAGCGACAGGCCGGCCCGCCCGGCAAGCAACAGGCCGGGCACCCCCCGTCCGAGCCCGCCCAGGCGGGGCCGCCCGCGCCCGGCGCCGCCCCCAGCTGGGGCCAGGGCTCGGCCACCGCCCTGGAGCACCTGCGCCAGCGCAATTACCGGGGCCGGCGCAGCAAGCCTGCGGGCGAGCGGCCCGCCGCCGAATAGGAGCGCCCCAGGCGCTCGCGCCGACGCAGCGGCCGCCAGCGGCCCTCGGGCTGCGCCAGCCGGTTCACGATGATCCGCAGCACCTCGGGGTGGGTGACCATGCCCAGGTGGCTGGCCGTGACCTCCACGCTCTCGGACCGGGCCGACTTGCGCTCGATGCAGCCGCGCCAGCACACCACGCCGTCGGTCTTGCTGTAGATCGAGGTGGTGGGCACGGGCGGGCATTCGCGCAGGCGCGCCTGCATCTGCGGCGTGAGCTGCGAGGTGTCGCCGTTGAGCAGCCGGTAGATGGTCTCGGCGTGGGTGGCGCCCTGCAGCGACGCGAACGGGGTGCCCAGCGTGATCACCTGCCGCACGCACTCGGGGCAGCGCTTGGCGATCTCGCGCGCGTACACGCCGCCCAGGCTCCAGCCGACCAGGCTGACCTTGCGGCCGGTCTTCGCGTGGCAGCCGCGCACGTCCTGCTCCAGGCCGTCCAGCCACTCGTCGAAGTCGCCCTCAGGCCCCGTGTTCACCCCGCGGCCCCAGCACTGCGAGCCGAAGCCCGACTCGGTGAGGAAGCGCCGCAGGTGCGAGGTGGTGAAGGGCGCCCCGCCCAGCCCGGGGAACACGATCACCGGGTGGCCGTCGCCCACGGGTTCGGCGCGGGCGCCGACCTTGCCGCCCAGGAAATCGAACATGGCGCGCACCGGCTCCATGGCCAGCAGGGACAGCGGCGGCGCCTTGTACGGCGAGTCGAGGGTGTGCGTGGAACTCATGCCTCCATGGTGGAGGCGGGGCCCATCCGTGGCTGTGGGCATCCGCGGCAGGGGTCTGTAGGACGCCTGCGGGTTCGTGGCTAGCGGGGGAAGTCGAAACCTTTGAGCGCCGCCTCGATCGCGGCGGCCGTGGCCTGCGGCTTTTCCATGGGGAACAGGTGGCTGCCGTCCAGCATCATCATGCGGCCCTGGGTCAGCTTGCGCGTCATGTCCAGGCCCACCTGCTTCATCTCCTCGGAGGCCAGCCCGCCGATGAAGGCCACCGGGCACTGCAGCGGGTGGCGCTTGACCAGCCGGTCCAGGTTGTCCGGGAGGGTGTTGTAGATCGCGGTCTCGATCTCGCGGTCGAAGCTCAGCGCCCGCTGCCCGTCCTCGTCGTGCGTGCAGTGGGTCACGTAGTCGTGCAGCACCTGCTCGTCCCAGCGCGCGAAGGCCTTCTTGTGGCGGAAATGCTCGCAGGCGGCCTCGCGGCTGGGCCAGCGGTTCTTGCGCTGGCGGCTCACCCGCCCGGGCGAGATGGAGCCGACCAGCTGCGTGCTCTTGGCGGCACCCAGGGCGCGGGCCTTCCAGCCGCCCAGCAGGGGTGAATCCAGCAGCAGCACGCCCCGGGCCAGGTGCGGATGCCGCGCCGCGCACATCAGGCTGAGGAAGCCGCCCAGCGAATGGCCGACCAGGAAGGCCGGCTCGCCGGCCTTGGCGCACTCGCGCTCGGCGAAGTCGTGCAGCTGCTGCACCAGGTGCGGCCAGTTGTCGGTGACCGGGTACGCCGGGTCGTGGCCGAACTTGTCCACGGCCCGCACCAGGAAGCCGCGCGAGCGCAGGTGCCGGAACAGCACACCATAGGTCGCGGCGGGGAAGCTGTTGGCGTGGGAGAAGAGGATGAGGGGCACCGCGCTCAGATCAGCTTCTCTTCCGGCCGCGTGATCTTCTTCAGCGGCACGTTGCGGCCGTCCGTCACCAGCAACGGCGTGTCGGTGTGCGCGTCGTCCCAGACCGGGTCTTCCAGGCTGTCGAACACCTCGCGCAGCTTCTGGCCCCAGCTGTTGTGCAGCATGCGGTAGTAGGGGTTGGCCATGTCGATGCACACCAGCTTGTCGGAGGCGAAGCGGTTGGCCTCGTACACCACGAGGTCGAGCGGCGGGCCGACCGACAGGTTGGACTTCATGGTGGAGTCCATGGACACCAGGGCGCACTTGGCGGCCTCGTCCAGCGGCGTGTCGGGCGTGATGACGCGGTCCAGCACCGGCTTGCCGTACTTGGACTCGCCGATCTGGAAGTAGGGCGTCTCGGGCGTGGCCT
>CAZZAW010000103.1:8041-8545 GCA_964652405.1 uncultured Ramlibacter sp. | reverse complement strand
CCGCCGCCGACGCCGAGACCCGCGGCTGGGCCGCCAGCCGCAAGGCCAACACCGAGACGCTGGACAAGCTCAAGGCCAACGGCATGCAGATCCTGCCGCCGCCCGCCCAGCTCAAGGCCGACATGCAGAAGGTCGGCGACACCATGCTCAAGGAATGGCTGGACAAGGCCGGCCCGGAGGGCCAGCAGCTGGTGGACGCTTTCCGGAAGATGTGACGCTAGCGTTTCGATAGCAAGCCGCGGCCGCCCGCCTGGGCCCGCGGCTTTTTTCATGCCCTGGCCGGCAGCGGAAGGTCGCGCAGCAGCTGCACCAGCGCCGGCCCCTGCACCACCTCGATGCCGTTCGCCTTGGCGAAGCGCTGGGCGTTCGGGCTGAGTTCGCCCAGCGCGACATACACGCTGTGGCTGGCGTCGTGCGCGGCGGTGGCCGCCTGCAGCGCCTGCAGGTTCTCCTCGCCGTGGCGGGCCGCCTTCCAGCGCTTGGCCGCCACCAGGCTGGTGCGCC
>CAZZAW010000103.1:0-8031 GCA_964652405.1 uncultured Ramlibacter sp. | reverse complement strand
GGTGCGCCCCCCGCGGCGCAGCAGCAGCTCGGCCGCCCCGCCGGGCAGGCGCTCCACCAGCAAGCCATCGCGGGCGAACGCGTCTTCCAGCGCCCGGCAGAAGTCGGCCCAGCCCATGCGGCCGGCGGCGTCCAGGATCGCCTGCGAGCGCGCCGCGCTCGGCGCGCGCCACTGCCGCCCGAGCGCGATGAAGCCGATCACCACGAATGGCAAGCCACCCAAGGTACCCACCGTGCGGAACTGCTCGGGCAGCAGCGCTTGGGCGACGGCGGCGAACCCTGCGGCGATGCCGAAGCTGATCCACCAGGGCGAGCGCAGCAGCACCGCAAAGAGCGAGTTCTGCGCCATCTTGAACTTCATGGCGGCCCCGTCTTCAGTGGTGGTGGCCGTGCTCGCCATGCACGTGGCGGTGCTCGATCTCCTCGGCGCTCGCCTTGCGCACCCCGGTCACGCGCAGCTGGAACTTCAGCGCCTTGCCCGCGAGCGGATGGTTGCCGTCCAGGTGCACCGTGTCCCCCTTGATCTTCATGACGTGGAACACGTGCGGCTGCCCGTCGTCGGTGCGGCCTTCCAGCTGCCCGCCCACCTTCACCCCGGGCGGGAACTCCGACTTGGGGATGGTGCGCACCAGCGATTCGTCGCGCTGGCCGAAGGCGTCCTCGGGCTGCAGCTGCAGCGTCACCTGGTAGCCGGATTCGCGGCCTTCCAGCGCCTCCTCGATCTTGGGCAGGGTGTTCTCGTAGCCGCCATGCAGGTAGACCATGGGGGTGGAACTGCGCTCGATCAGCCGTCCCATGGCGTCGGCCACCACGTACTGCAGGGTCACGACAGTGTCTTTTTCGATCTTCATGGCCGGATTGTCGCCTGCCGGGCCGGTCGGGAAATGGCGCAAGGCCCGGTAAGCAACTCCCCTAAGGCGCTGCCCGGCCCGCCACCTACAGTCTGTCCATCCGATCCAAGGAGCCAGACATGGGACAACCGCAACGCCAGGAACAGCACTACGAAGCGATGTACGGCAACGGCGAGCCCGGCACCAGCAAGGCCAACGCCCACCGCCAGGACGCCCTGCGCCTGGAGGAACTGCTGTACGACCCGATCGAATTCGAGCTCGGCGACTTCTCCGCGCCGGCCTACTGACCTTCAGCGGCCGGCCAGCCCGTTCTTGGCGCTGGCCACGTCCATATCGCGGGGCAGCGGCGCCCCGTTTTTCACGGCCAGGATCTCGGCCATCACGCTCACCGCGATCTCCGGCGGTGTCTTGCTCCCGATGTAGATGCCGATGGGCCCGCGCAGCCGGGCCAACGAGGCCTCGGTCTGGCCGAAATGCTCCACCATGCGCTGCCGCCTCGCCTCGTTGTTGCGGCGGCTGCCGATGGCCCCCACGTAGAACGCCTCGCTCTTGAGCGCCTCCAGCAGGGCCAGGTCGTCCAGCTTGGGGTCGTGGGTGAGCGCCACCACGCAGCTGCGGCGGTCCGGCCGGAATGCCGTGACCACGTCGTCCGGCATGTCGGCCACCACCCGGGCACCGGGCACGTTCCAGGCGCCGCGGTACTCCTCGCGCGGGTCGCACACCGTCACCGAGAACCCGCTGAACAGCGCCATGGTCGCCAGGTACTCCGTCAGCTGGCCCGCGCCGATCAGCAGCATGCGGTACTCGGGGCCGAAGGTGTTGACCACGCGCTGCTCGTCCGCGACCAGTTCGGCGGGCTTGTCGGCGGGCGCCAGCGCCACCGCGCCATCGGCCAGCCGGACCTCGCGCTGCATCAGCCGGCCGCCCTCCAGCGCCTCCACCAGCGCGGCCAGCGACGAGGCGTCGGGGTCGTACTCCAGCAGCAGTTCCAGCGTGCCGCCGCAGGGCAGCCCGAAGCGGTGCGCCTCGTCCGCCGTGATGCCGTACTTCACGAAGCCCGGCGGGCCGGACGGGATGTCGTGCCCTTCCTTCTTGCCGGCATAGGCCTGCGTGAAGCGGTAGATCAGGTCGTCCTCGATGCAGCCGCCGGACACCGAGCCCACCACCGAGCCGTCCTCGCACAGGGCCATGATGGAGCCCACGGGCCGCGGCGACGAGCCCCAGGTGCGCACCACGGTCGCCAGCAGCGCGCGCTTGCCGGCCTGCCGCCAGTCGCGCAGCGTGCGCAGCACCATCACGTCCAGGTTTTCCATCTCTCTGCTCCTTTCAGAACCGGTAGGCGGCACTCACCCCCGCCGCCCACTGGCGGCCCGGAGCCGGCTCGAAGAATCGCCGATTGCCTTCGTTGACGATCACCGACCCCACCATGGCCCTGCCGCCGATGTTGTCGATGCGCAGGAACTCGCTGACGGTCCAGCGGCCTGCCTTCTGGGTCAGGGTGGCGCGCAGGTTCAGGGTCCGCGAGGCGGGAGCGAAGTCGCTGTTCGCATCGTCCACCGCCACGCGGCCCTGGTGGCGCCACTCCAGCGCGGCCTGCAGTCCCCAAGGCCGGTGGTCCCAGGCCAGCTCCGCGTAGAGGCTGGCGCGGGGCACGCCCGGCAGGCGGCGGCCGGCGCCCACGGGGAACCCTGGCCCGTAGCGGGCGTCCAGCCAGGTGGCGGCCAGGTGGGCCGACCAGCCCTGGCCCCAGCGGCCGGACAGCAGGGCTTCCAGCCCCTCGCGCCGGGTGCTCCCCGCGTTCTGGAACACGCTGCGCCCGCCGGTGTTGGAGAGCACCACGATCTCGTCCTGCGTGCGCGCCTGGAACAGCGCCGCGTTGAGCCGCCAGCCTTCGCCCAGCCGCGCCTTCACGCCCGCCTCCCACTGGCGGCTGCGGGCTTCGCGCAGGCCGAAGTTCAGGCCCGCGGCGCCGCCGGGGCGGTAGGAGATCTCGTTGAGCGTGGGCGTCTCGAACCCGCGGCCGAACGCCGCATACAGGTTCAGGGCGTCATTGGCGTGGAACACCAGCCCCAGCACGGGCGTGACGGCCTGGTAGCGCACCGAGCCGCTGTCGTCGGCATTGCCGGCCACCACGTAGCGGTCACTCGAGCGCAGTGTCACCACCGAGTGGCGGGCGCCTGCCGACAGGCTCCAGCGCTCGGCCAGCGCCCATTCGGCCTGTAGGTACTGGTCGACCGTGCGGGCGCGGTTGGCCTCGTCTCGCCGCAGTGCCCCCGTCACGCCCAGCACCGCGCCCGAGAAGTTCTGGAAGCCGCGGCGGTCTTCCCGCACCTCGTCGGCCGACAGGCCCGCCGTCAGCGTGAGCGGCCGGTCCAGCCAGCGGGCCCTGCGGATCCAGAGCGCGTCCAGTCCCTGGTAGCGGCGCGCCAGGTCGATCACGCCGCCCGGATGGCTGGGCGCGGCCTGGACCGCCACCGGAATGGCCTGGAACTGCGTGGTGTCGCGCTCGCCCCGGTACAGGGTCAGCTGCAGCGAGTCGACCGCGTCGAGCCGGTGCTCCAGCAGCAGCCCGGCCTGGTGCTGCGCGGCCGACTTGCGGGTGTCGAACAGCAAGGCCGCGGGAGTGGCCTGCCGCGGGTTGGCTTCGAGCTCCGCCCGCGTGAGCCCCAGGGGGTCCTGCACGTCCGGCATGTCCACGCTGTTCAGCACGACGGTCCAGCGCGTGTCCTCGCCCTGCAAGTAGCGGGCCTTGCCGTTGAAGGTGGTGCGCCGGGCCGCGCTGTGCTCGCGCCAGCCGCCGGTGCGGAACTCGGAGCTGCCCAGCTGGTACTGCCACTGGCCTTGTGCGCCGCCCAGACGCACGCCCTGCCGGCGCAGCCCGTCGCTGCCCACGGTGGCGGACAGGTCGGCCACCGTGTCCGGCCCGCCGTCGGCGGTGAAGAGGCTGATCACGCCGCCTGACGAATTGCCGTAGAGCGCGGAAAAGGGACCGCGCAGCACTTCGACGCGCTGCGCGGTAGCCAGGTCGAAGTGGGACACCTGGCCCTGCCCGTCCGGGCCGCTGGCCGGGATGCCGTCCGTGTACAGGCGGATCCCGCGCACGCCGAAGGTGGCGCGCGCGCCGAAGCCCCGCGAGGAGATCTGCAGGTCCTGCGCGTAGTTGTGCCGGTTCTGCGCCACCAGCCCCGGTACCCGCGCCAGCGTCTCCGACAGGTTGACCTGCAACTGGCCGCTGCGCAGCACCTCGCCCTCGATCACGTCCACCGAGGCGGGCGCGTCGAAGCTGGACTGCGCCACGCCCCGGTTGACCGTGACGGTGACCGGGGCCAGCGTGGGCTCCGGCTGCGCCTGCGCGCTGCCCGCGGCTAGCGCAGCAGCCAGAACGCAGCGGCAAGCAGGACTGCGGCGGCGGCGATCCAGGTCCATGCGGGGATTGTGCGGGCCGGGGCGGCCTCTTGCGTTGGGGGCGCTGCGGCTGCGGACGGTGCCGCCGGGTAGCGCTGCTGCATCTGCTGCTCGAAGCGCTTGAAGAAGTCCTCCGCCATGGAGCGCGCCACGCCATCGATCAGCCGCTGCCCCACCTGGGCCAGCTTGCCGCCCACCTGGGCGTGCACGCTGTACTGGAGTTCGCAGCCCTGGGCCTGCGGCGCCAGGCGCACCTGCGCCGTGCCCTTGCCGAAGCCGGCCGCGCCGCCCTGGCTGTCGAAGGCCAGGCTGTAGCGCTCGGGCGGGTGGATGTCGCTGAGCGTGATCTTGCCGTTGAAGCGCGCCGAGACCGGCCCGACCTTCACGGCCACCACGGTGTCGAACCGGTCGTCGGCCGTGCGCTGCACCTTTTCGCACCCGGGGATGCAGGCCTTGAGCACCTCGGGGTCGTTGAGCGCGTCCCAGGCCTGTTGCTGCGTCACCGCCAGCGTGCGGCTTCCTTCCATCTCCATCGTCGTTCGCCTTTTAAGTTGTCATGGCCGCCGCGATCGCGCCGGCGAGCTGTTCCAGGTTGTGGAGGTCGTGCACCGCCAGCATGCCGTCGGCCTTGCGATGCAGCACCGAGGCCCCGCGCGCCAGCGGCTGGTAGCCGGTGAAGCGCAGCAGCGGGTTCAGCCAGAGCAGGCGCCGCGAATGCAGCCGCAGCCAGTCGAGCTCGCGCGCCAGCTGGTCCGGCTCGCCGGTGTCCAGTCCGTCGCTGACCAGCAGCACCAGGGTGCGGCGGCCCACCAGCCGGCGGCCGTGCTGCTCGCGCAGCATGGCCAGCGACTCCCCCAGCCGGGTGCCGCCCGCGAAATCCGCGATCGCGGCACTGGCCGCGGCCAGCATGGCGTCGCCGTCGGCCAGGCGGAAAGCCGGCGTGAGGTCGGTGAGCCGAGTGCCAAACGCGAACACGTCGCGCCGCCTGAGCCTGCGCGTGGCGGCATGCAGGAAGGCCAGCAGCAGCCGGGCGTACCGCTCCATGGAACCCGAGACGTCCACCAGCACCAGCAGGGGCAGCGGCTCGCTCCGGCGCTGCAGGCGTGGCAGGCGCAGCAATTCGCCTCCCGTGTGCCGCGCCGCTCGCAGCGCGCCCGGCCAATGCGGCCGCTGGCCGCGTGCGCCCGGTCGCGTGCGGCGGGCGGGCAGCTCCGGCACCGCCAGGGCAATGTCACGCGCCAGGCGCTCGACCAGCCGGAACTCCGCCGCGCCCAGCGCGCTGAAATCGGCATGGCGCAGGCGGTCCTGGTCGCTCGCAGTCATCGCCGCGTCGAACTGCACCTCGTCCTCGCGCGGCCGTGGGGCGGCGGCGCCGAAGCCGCGCTGCGGCGCCAGTGCCTCGCTGACACGGGGCCGGCGCGGGCTGGGCTCGGCCCGGCCCTCCGCGCTGGGGAGCAACTGCGCCAGCAGCTTGCTGGCCACGGCGGGATCGCGGAACCAGGCTTCGAACAGTTCGCGGAACACGCCCCGGTCCTGCTCGCGGCTGACCATCACGGCCTCCAGCGCGGCGGCAAGATCGGGCTTGCTCGCGACGCCTACCAGCCCGGCCGCCTGCCCCGCCAGCGCGATGCGCGCGCTGTCCACCGGCACACCGGCGCGCCGCAGCGCCCGGCCGAAGCCGGTGAGGTTGTCGGCCAGCTTGCCGCTGCGCGCGTCACCCAGCTGCACGGCTCAGCCCGCCTCTTCGGGCTGCAGCAGCTCGGCCGCCAGGCCGCGCGTGAGCGCCGCCACGTCCTCCCGCTGCTTGAAGAGGATGCCCGCGGTGTCGCTCACCACCTCCGGGTCCAGCACCAGGGTGTCGAGCGCGACCAGGGCCTTGGCCCATTCCACGCTCTCGGCGATGCCCGGCGCGCGCTGGAACGCGCTGGCGAAAGGCTGGCTGCGCAGGCGGCCGACCAGGTCCGCCACCTGCCGCGAGAGCGCCTCGCTCGCGCCGGGCACGCGGGCGCGGACGATCGCCAGCTCCCGGTCACGGTCCGGATAGTCCAGCCAGTGGTACAGGCACCGGCGCTTGACCGCGTCGTGCAGCTCGCGCGTGCGGTTGCTGGTGAGGATGGTGACCGGCAGCGCCCGGGCACGGATGGTGCCGATCTCCGGGATGCTCACCTGGTACTCGCCCAGGTACTCCAGCAGGAAGGCCTCGAAGGGCTCGTCGGCGCGGTCCACCTCGTCGATCAGCAGCACGGCGCCGGGTTCGGGCGCCTGCAGCGCCTGCAGCAGGGGGCGGCGGATCAGGTAGCGGTCCTGGTAGACCTCACGCTCCACCTGCTGCGGGTCGGCCCGGCCCTCGCTGGCCCGCATGTGCAGCAGCTGGGCCGCGTAGTTCCACTCGTACAGCGCCTCGCGGTGCTCCAGCCCGTCGTAGCACTGCAGGCGCAGCAGCTCGCGCTGCAGCGCCGTGGCCAGGGCCTTGGCCAGCTCGGTCTTGCCCACGCCCGGCTCGCCCTCCAGCAGCAGCGGGCGCTGCAGCTTGAGGGCCAGGAAGACGGCGGTGGCCAGCCGCCGGTCGGCGAAGTAGCCCGCCGCCTCCAGCGACCGGATGAGGGAATCGATGGTCACGAAGGCATTGTCACTCCAGCGCCTTCGCCACCGCCCGCTGCGCCATCACCGAGATCAGGTTGGCGCGGTAGGCCGCGCTGGCGTGCAGATCGCTGGAAAGCTCGTCGGCCGAGACCTTGACCGAGGCCACGACCTCGGGCATGAAGACCTTGTCCAGGGCCTCTTCCAGGCCGGCATGCCGGAACACGCCATTGCCGCCACCGGTGACGGCGACCCGCACGCCCTTGTCGGTCTGCGCGACGAACACGCCGATGAGCGCGAAACGCGAGGCTGGCTGCCTGAACTTCATGTAGGCCGCCCGCTTGGGGATGGGGAAGCTCACAGCCGTGATCAGCTCGCCTTCGTCCAGCGCCGTGCCGAACATGCCGGTGAAGAAGTCGTCCGCCGCGATCTCGCGGTGCGTGGTGATGACTGTGGCGCCCAGCCCCAGGACCGCGGCCGGGTAGCAGGCCGCCGGGTCGTTGTTGGCGACCGACCCGCCCAGCGTGCCCAGGTTGCGCACCTGGCGGTCGCCGATGCCGCCGGCCAGGTCGGCGAGCGCGGGAATCGCGGACTTCACGTCGGCGTGGGTGGCGACCTCGGCATGGCGCGCCATGGCGCCGATCACCAGCTTCTGGCCCTCGCGCCGGATGGCCGCCAGCTCCTTGATCGCGCCCAGGTCCACGATGTTCTCGGGGTTCGCCAGGCGCAGCTTCATGGAGGCGAGCAGGGTCTGGCCGCCGGCCAGCGGCTTGGCGCCGGCGGCGGCCAGCTTGGCGGCCTCGGCGGTGGTGGCGGGACGCTCGAAGGTGAATGCGTACATGGTGGTTCTCCTTCAGGGTTCAGGCGCGCGCCGCGTGGATCGCCTGCCACACGCGGCCGGGCGTGGCGGGCATGTCGAACTCCTGCACGCCCAGGTCGCGCAGGGCATCCAGCACGGCGTTGATCACCGCCGGCGGGGAGCCGATCGCGCCCGCCTCGCCGCAACCCTTGGTGCCCAGCGGGTTGTGGCTGCACGGCGTGCACACGGTGTCCAGCTTGAAGTTGGGAATGTCCACGGCCCGCGGCATGGCGTAGTCCATGAAGCTGCCGGTCAGCATCTGGCCGCTTTCGCGGTCGTACACGCAGTTCTCCAGCATCGCCTGGCCGATGCCCTGCGCCAGGCCGCCGTGCACCTG
>CAZZAW010000102.1:0-8567 GCA_964652405.1 uncultured Ramlibacter sp. | reverse complement strand
GATCAGCGGCGTGCGCGCCTCGTCGATCAGGATCGAGTCCACCTCGTCCACGATGGCGTAGTGCAGGCCCCGCTGCACGCGGTCGCCGGTCTCGTAGACCATGTTGTCGCGCAGGTAGTCAAAGCCGAATTCGTTGTTGGTGCCGTAGGTGATGTCGGACCGGTAGGCGGCCTGCTTGTCCGCGCGCGGCATCTGCGGCAGGTTGACGCCCACCGTGAGCCCGAGGAAGTTGTAGAGCTTGCCCATCCACTGGGCGTCGCGGTTGGCGAGGTAGTCGTTGACCGTGACCACGTGGACGCCTTTGCCGGCGAGGGCGTTCAGGTACACGGGCAGGGTGGCGGTCAGCGTCTTGCCCTCGCCGGTGCGCATCTCCGCGATCTTGCCGTTGTGCAGCGCCATGCCGCCCAGCATCTGGACGTCGAAGTGCCGCATCTTCATGACCCGCTTGGAGCCTTCCCGCACCACCGCGAAGGCTTCGGGAAGGAGGTCGTCCAGCGTTTCGCCCTTGGCCACGCGCTCCTTGAACTCCTGCGTCTTGGCGCGCAGCTGATCGTCGCTCAGCTTCTCGAACTGCGGCTCCAGGGCGCCGATCCGCTCCACGGTCCTGCGGTACTGCTTGAGCAGGCGGTCGTTGCGGGAGCCGAATATCTGGGTCAGGAAGTTCTTGGCCATGAACGCGGTGCTGCCCTGCCAGCCCACCGGGGCCAGCAGGGCAGCGCAATCCTCTCGTGATGCGGGAAATGGGGCCGGGGCCGGCCAAAGCAAGCCCGGCGGCCCGGCGAAGCCGGTGATTTTACCTGCGGGTGGACAGCTGGAGGCTGCTCTGGGCCTTCAGTGCCAGCGAGGGCATTTCGGGAGCGGCACGTCCGGCTGTCAGGAATTTCTGCGGATCCTGGGGGACACCTTGCACCATCACCTCGAAGTGCAGGTGCGGCCCGGTGGACCGGCCGGTGGTGCCGACCTCGGCGATCTTCTGGCCGCGCTTGACCAGGTCGCCTTTTTTCACCAGGACCCGGGAGGCATGGGCGTACCGGGTGACCAGGTCGTTGCCGTGGTCGATCTCCACCATGTTCCCGTACGCCGGATGGAACTCCTGGGTGACGACCACGCCACCGGATGCCGCCAGGATGGGCGTGCCCGGCTCGGCCTGGAAATCCAGTCCTGTGTGCAGGGCCGAGCGGCCGGTGAAGGGATCGATGCGCCAGCCGAAGGCTGAGCCGAGGTGAGCGCCCCTGATGGGTTCCTGCGTGGGCGCCATCATGCGCCGCACCCTTTGGTCGAACAGGCGGGATTCCACCACGGTGAGATGGTCCACGCGCTGGTCCGTGAGCTGGTCCAGGTCGGCCAGCGTGGCCTGGAGCTCCTCCAGGCTCAAGGGACGGCCGGACACCAGGGCGCCGCCGCGGCCCGGCGCGACCTTGAGCTCCGCAGCGTTCACGCCTGCCAGGCCGGACACCCGTTCACCCAGGGCCTCCAGCTGCAGCAGCTTGGCCTGCATCTCGCCCAGCTTGCGGGCCATGGCGTCCAGGTTCTCGCGCATGAAGCGGTCGCGCTGCTCGAATTCGTCCTTGACCATCAGGCGGACCACTGTGCCAACCACCGGCCAGCCTTCACGGGCGCCTTTGAGGAAGATCCAGTGGTACATGCCTGCCGCCAGCAGCATGCAGGCGAGCGACAACGCCAGCAATGCGAGCACCAGGCTGGTCCCGCTCAGGTGGATGGCCCGGCTCCTGGCGAGCCACGCATCCGTGATAATGAAATGCACTAGCGTCCCCTCCGCACTGCCCTCATGAACCGCCGACTTCACCCGGTCACGCTGCAACAGGCCGCCGAGGACTCGCCCACGCTGGCGAGGCTGGCGGAGCTGGCGCGAGACTCCGGCGAGCGGCTCAAGGCAGTTGAATCCCTGATTCCTGCTCCGCTGCGCTCCGCCGTGAAGGCCGGGCCGATCGACGGACCCGCGTGGTGCCTGCTGGTGGAAGGCAACGCCGCGGCCGCCAAGCTCAGGCAGGTGGTACCTGCCCTCCAAGCTCATCTGTGCGGCCGGGGGTGGGAGGTTACCTCAATCCGAATCAAGGTACAAACCAGCCAAACGTAACCGGTTGCAGCTGTGCGCCGCGTACAACGGAGGGGGATGGTGCCGATTGTCGGGATCGAACTGACGACCTACCGCTTACAAGGCGGTTGCTCTACCACTGAGCTAAATCGGCGCGCAAGGATTGTAGGCGCCAGCGGGCCTACTTGACGCGCTTGAGGGCCGGCCGGGGACCGCCAGGCGGCTTGGGCGGCTCGCCGTCAGGCGGCGCAGGTTCCGGCGAGACCAGTTGAACGACCTTGCCCTCGCCCTCGGGGCCGGATCCGGCGGCAGGCACGCTGCTCAGCGGCGACGGCCGGGGCGGGTCGTCGTTCTGGGTGGTCGGCCCCGGCACGGGGAAGGCCATGCCCTGCCCGTTCTCCCGCGCGTAGATCGCGATCACCCGGTTCACGGGAACCATGATCTCGCGCGCGGTCCCGGCGAACCGCGCCTTGAACTCGATGAACTCGTTGCCCAGCTTGAGCGAGCTGGTCGCATCGAAGCTGATGTTGAGCACGATCTCGCCGTTCTTCACATACTCGCGCGGGACCTGCACCGTGTCGTCGACCAGCACGGCGACGTAGGGCGTCAGGCCGTTGTCGGTGCACCAGTCGTACAGGGCACGGATCAGGTACGGGCGAGTGGACGACGATTCCAGGGCGTTCATCGATTACTTGCGCATCACCTTCTCGGAAGGCGTGAGGGCCTCGATGTAGGCCGGCCGCGAGAAGATGCGCTCGGCATACTTGAGCAGCGGCGCGGCGTTCTTGGAAAGCTCGATGCCATAGTAGTCCATGCGCCACAGCAGAGGCGCGATGGCCACGTCCAGCATGGAGAAATTCTCGCCCAGCATGTACTTGTTCTTGAGGAACACCGGCGCGAGCTGGGTCAGCCGGTCGCGGATGTGCGACCGGGCCTTCTCCAGCGCCTTCTCGTTGCTCTTGGCGGCACGGGACTCCAGCGTGCTCACGTGCACGAACAGCTCCTTCTCGAAGTTGAGCAGGAACAGGCGCACGCGGGCGCGGTCCACCGGGTCGCCGGGCATCAGCTGCGGATGCGGAAAGCGCTCGTCGATGTACTCGTTGATGATGTTCGACTCGTACAGGATCAGGTCGCGCTCGACCAGGATCGGCACCTGTCCGTACGGGTTCATCACGTTGATGTCTTCCGGCTTGTTGTAGAGGTCGACGTCGCGGATCTCGAAATCCATGCCTTTTTCGAACAGCACGAAACGGCAGCGGTGGGAGAAGGGGCAGGTGGTTCCCGAATACAGCACCATCATGATGAATGGCTCCTAAGTAAAAGTGAAAACACGGTCTGGCGTGCGCCAGACCGTGTCGTTCGTCAATTGCAGGCCGGCCGGCGGGTTACCGGACGTCCTTCCAGAAGGCGGCGTTCAGGCGCCAGGCCAGCACGGTGAACAGGCCCAGGAACAGCAGCACCCACACGCCCACGCGCACTCGCGTGTTCTGCGCCGGCTCGGCCATCCATTGCAGGTAGCCCACCAGGTCGCCGATGGCCTGGTCGTATTGCAGCGGCGTCAGGGTTCCGGGGGTGACCTGCTTCCAGCCCTTGAACACCTGGGTGTCCTGGCCGTGCACCTTCTGGGTCTCGAACTGCGGCTCGCGGACGCCCTGCAGTTCCCACAGCGCATGCGGCATGCCGACGTTGGGGAACACCAGGTTGTTCCAGCCGGTGGGCTTGGTGTCGTCGCGGTAGAAGGTGCGCAGGAAGGTGTACAGGTAATCGGCGCCGCTGCCGCCGTGGCCGGAGCGCGAGCGGGCGATCAGGGTGAGGTCGGGCGGGTTGGCGCCGAACCATTCCTTGGCCTGCTTCGGGTCGATGGCCGACTTCATGGTCTCGCCCACCTTGTCGGTGGTGAACAGCAGGTTGTCCTTGATCTGCTGTTCGGACAGCCCGATGTCGCGCAGGCGGTTGTAGCGCATGAAGGCCGCCGAGTGGCAGTTCAGGCAATAGTTGACGAACAGCTTGGCGCCGTTCTGCAGCGCCGGCAGGTCGTTCGTCATGTCGGGAGCGCGGTCCCAGGCGAGGCCTTCGCCGCCTGCGGCGGCGGCCGGCGCCACGGCGCCCAGCGAGGCGGCCACGGCGAGGGCCAGGGAGATGAGGAGTTTTTTCATTCTTGCGGTTCCCCCGGGGCTCAGTGCGCGGCGAAGGTGATGCGCTCGGGCACCGGCTTGAACGAGCCCATGCGGCTCCACCACGGCATCAGCAGGAAGAAGCCGAAGTAGAACAGCGTGCCCACCTGCGAGACGCGCTCGCCCAGCGGCGACGGGGGCTGCACGCCCAGGTAGCCCAGCACCAGGAACCAGGCCACGAACGCCGCATACATCCACTTGTGCCAGTCCGGGCGGTAGCGGATGGACTTGACCGGGCTGTGGTCCAGCCAGGGCAGGAAGAACAGGATGATGACGGAGCCGCCCATCACCACCACGCCCCAGAACTTGGCGTCGATCGCCAGCATCAGCGCGATGGCGATCGCGGCGCCCACCACGGCTGCAATCTTGCCGAAGCCTGACAGGCGTGACTTGATCAGGGCATACGCGGCGGCCAGCGCCACGCACAGCACCAGCACGTACATCATCTCGGTGGTGATGGCGCGCAGCATCGAGTAGAAGGGCGTGAAGTACCAGACCGGCGCGATGTGCGGCGGGGTCTTCAGCGGGTCGGCCGGGATGAAGTTGTTGTACTCGAGGAAGTAGCCGCCGAACTCGGGCGCGAAGAAGATGACGGCCGAGAACACCATCAGGAACACCGCCACGCCCAGGATGTCGTGCACGGTGTAGTACGGATGGAAGGGGATGCCGTCCAGGGGTTTGCCGTTCGCGTCCTTCGGCGCATTCGGGCCCTTGATCTCCACGCCGTCCGGATTGTTGGAGCCCACGTCGTGCAGCGCCAGGATGTGCGCGGCCACCAGGCCCAGCAGCACCAGGGGCACCGCGATCACGTGGAAGCTGAAGAAGCGGTTCAGGGTGGCGTCGGACACCACGTAGTCGCCGCGGATCAGCAGGGCGAGGTCAGGTCCGATGAACGGGATGGCGGAGAACAGGTTCACGATCACCTGGGCGCCCCAGTAGGACATCTGGCCCCAGGGCAGCAGGTAGCCCATGAAGGCCTCGGCCATCAGCACCAGGAAGATCGCGCAGCCGAACAGCCACACCAGCTCGCGCGGCTTGCGGTAGCTGCCGTACATCAGCGCGCGGAACATGTGCAGGTACACCACCACGAAGAACGCCGAGGCGCCCGTGGAGTGCATGTAGCGCACCAGCCAGCCCCAGGGCACGTCCCGCATGATGTACTCGACCGACTCGAAGGCCTTGGCCGCGTCCGGCTTGTAGTGCATCACCAGGAAGATGCCGGTGACGATCTGGATGACCAGCACCAGCAGCGACAGCGAGCCGAAGAAGTACCAGAAGTTGAAGTTCTTGGGCGCGTAGTACTCGGACAGGTGCGCCTTGTAGAAGCTGCCCGCGGACGGGTAGCGGTTGTCGAACCAGTTGGCCAGCTTCTGGCCCACGGTCGCGTTGGGGGAGATCTCCTTGAATTCAGCCATGTCGCTCCCCTCAGGCCTTCTTGTCTTCGCCGATCAGGAGCCGGCTGTCGGACAGGTACATGTGCGGCGGCACTTCCAGGTTGTCGGGCGCGGGCTTGTTCGCGAACACGCGGCCGGCCAGGTCGAACGTGGAGCCGTGGCAGGGGCACAGGAAGCCGCCCTGCCAGTCGCTGGGCAGCGAGGGCTGCGGGCCGGGCTGCAGCTTGTCGGTGGGCGAGCAGCCCAGGTGCGAGCAGATGCCCACGGCCACGAAGACCTCGGGCTTGATGGAGCGGTGCTGGTTCTTGGCGTAGTCGGGCGTCGGGTAGGCGGTGCGCTCCGACTTGGGGTCGGCCAGCTGGTTCTCGACCTTGGCCAGCGCGGCCAGCTGCTCGGGGGTGCGCTTCATGATCCACACCGGCTTGCCGCGCCATTCGACGGTGACTTTCTCGCCCGGCTTCAGCGCCGCGATGTCCACTTCCACGGCGGCCCCTGCGGCCTTGGCCCGTTCGGACGGCTGGAAGCTGCTGACGAAGGGTACGGCCGTGAATCCGGCGCCCACCGCGCCGGCACAGCCAGACGCGATCAGCCACGTCCGCTTGCTGGCGTCCACTGGGGTGTCACTCATGGGGGTCCTCAAAGGGAATCGCTTGTTTGGTCAACCCGCGATTGTAGCGGAGCGTATCCCTGCGATTCAACGCTGGGGCTGTGCCTGGCGCATACTGCCGGCCTGGACTTGGAGGACCAAAGGATGGGAATGCTCAAGGAATTCCGCGAGTTCGCGGTCAAGGGCAACGTGATCGACCTGGCGGTGGGGGTGATCATCGGGGCCGCGTTCGGCAAGATCGTCGACTCGCTGGTCAAGGACATCATCATGCCGCTGGTCAGCGTGGTGGCGGGCGACCTGGACTTCAGCAGCAAGTTCGTGGTGCTGGGGCGCATTCCCGAGGGGGTGCCGCGCAACCTGCCCGACCTCGTCAAGGCGGGGGTGCCGGTGTTCGCCTGGGGCAGCTTCGTCACCGTGGTGGTGAACTTCGCCATCCTGGCGTTCATCATCTTCATGATGGTCAAGCAGATCAACCGCATCAAGCGCGCGCAGGCGGAACCCGCCGCCGCGGCTCCCGCAGCCCCGCCCGAGGACATCGTCCTGCTGCGAGAGATCCGCGACAGCCTCAGGAAGCCGGAGTAGCGCCGCTCAAGCTCCGGGCCATCCGGATCGCGGCCACCAGGCTGGCCGGGTCGGCCCGGCCGCTGCCGGCGATGTCGAATGCGGTGCCGTGGTCAGGGCTGGTGCGCACCAGCGGCAGCCCCAGGGTGACGTTCACCCCCTGCTCCACCCCCAGGTACTTCACCGGGATCAGCCCCTGGTCGTGGTACATCGCCACCACCACGTCGAACTCGCCCCGCCGCGCCCGCATGAAGACGGTGTCCGGCGCGAACGGGCCGTGCACGTCGCCGCCGGCGGCCCGCGCCGCCGCCACGGCCGGCCCGATCACCGTTTGCTCCTCGTCACCGAACAGGCCGTCCTCGCCGGCATGCGGGTTGAGGCCCGCCACCGCGATGCGGGGCGCGCGGCCGAGCAGCCGCCCGAGGGCCGCCTGGGTGATGCGGAGCGTGGTCGCCACGTTGTCGGGTGTCACTGCCTCGATCGCCTGGCGCAGCGACAGGTGGATGCTCACCAGCACGGTCCGCAGCTCGTCATTGGCGAGCATCATGCGAACCGGCATGTCCGCGACCGGCACGCCAGCCTGCGCGGCGGCCTCGGCCTGCAGCAGCTCGGTGTGGCCTGGATAGGCCACACCGGCGGCCGCCAGCGCCGACTTGTTCAGCGGCGCGGTCACCAGCCCGGCGATGTCGCCGGCCAGCGCGGCACGCGCGGCCCACACCACCGCCTCCGCCGCCAGTGCCCCACCCCGCGCGCTGGCCACGCCGATGGCGGGCAACTCCGAAGAGCGTGCCAGCGGCCCCGGTTCCAGCACTGGCAGGCAGCGAGGCGGCACCTGCGACAGATCGGCCACCGAGTCGATCCGTGCCACCGGCAGCGCCATGCCAGCCTCGGCCACCCAGGCGGCAGCGCGCCGCAGGCTGGCCACCTGGCCCACGACGAAGCAGCCCGCCACATCCGCCGGCGCCGACTGGAAGGCGCGCGCGATGATCTCGGGGCCGATGCCGGCCGGGTCGCCCAGGGAGATGGCCAGCGGCCGCCGGGGGGAAGCCATGGCGTCATGCCGGGTTGTCGACGTCGACGAAGACATGCTCCAGACCCAGGCGCTCGGCCACGTGGGCGGCCACGGCCTGCGCGCCGTAGCGCTCGGTCGCGTGGTGTCCGCAGGCGAGGAAGGCCACGCCGCTCTCGCGCGCGTAGTGCGCCTGCGGCTCCGAGATCTCCCCGGTGAGGAAGGCCTCGGCGCCGGCGGCGATGGCCGCCTCGAAGTAGGACTGGGCACCCCCGGTGCACCAGGCGACGCGGCGGATCGGCCCGCCGGCACCGGGCACGCAGGTCACCGGCCGGCCCAGCGCGGCCGCCGCGCCGCCGGCGAGCGCCGCCGCGTCGGCGAACGCCGCGCCGTCGGCGCGCTCGCCCAGGCAGGCCAGATCCTGATCGCCGAAGCGGCCGCTCACGGCCAGCCCCAGCACGCGGCCCAGGCAGGCGTTGTTGCCCAGTTCCGGATGCGCGTCCAGCGGCAGGTGGTAGGCGAACAGGTTGATGTCGTGGGCCAGCAGCAAGGCCAGGCGCCGCTTCATCCAGCCGGTGACGCGGCCGTCCTGGCCACGCCAGAACAGGCCGTGATGCACCAGCACGGCGTCGGCACGCTCGGCGACGGCCGCCTCGATCAGCGCCAGGCTGGCCGTGACACCGGAGACGATGCGGTGGATCGCCGGCCGGCCCTCGACCTGCAGGCCGTGCGGGCCGTAGTCGCGGAAGCGCTCCGGCTGCAGCAG
>CAZZAW010000101.1:0-8608 GCA_964652405.1 uncultured Ramlibacter sp. | reverse complement strand
CTGGGCCAGGAGCTCGAGCGGCTGAACGCCGACGGCCACCTGCCTGCCAGCCGCGCCGACGTCCTGCAGCGGCAGCGCGAGCGCTTGCGGGCCGCGGGCCTGGCCGCGCAGCAGGTGGTGCGGCTGGGGGCGGGCAGCGTGGTGCCCGCGCCCGAGGCCATCGCCTTCACGCAGCTGGCCCGCGACTTCGTGCAGGAGCGGCAGCCGGGCTGGCTGCGCGCCGGCATCGAGGTCCGCATGGACATCCGGCCGGCGCACGTCTGGCTGGACCCGGCGGTCGCCTCGCAACTGCTGGTGACTGCCTTCGACTGGGCCCTGAGCTTCAGCAGCGCCGGCCTGGAGCTCAAGATCGAGCCAGCCCGCACGGAGCGGCCCGCGCGCATGATCGTCCGCGGCATCCTGCCCTCGCCCGGCCAGCTGGCCACCCCCGGCGGCGAGCCGCGCCGCAACCGGCGCATGAACGACAACATCCACTGGGTGCTGCTGCGGCAGCTCGCCGGTGCCTCGCGGCTGCGCATCAGCCGGTCCTCCAGCGCCGCGACCGAGGCGGTGGCCATCGAATTCCCGCGCACGGTCAGCGGCGACGGCGGCGCCTCTAGCGTGGAATTGCTCGCCGGCGGCAGCGTGCAGGAGCGGCTGGATGCCTGGGTGCTGGCCATCGTGCGCGAGCCCGCGCTGCGCGAGTCGGTGCTGAGGCTGATGCTGCAGAACGGCCTGGAGGCCAGCGTGGCCGACAGCTGCGAGCAGGCCCGCCAGCTGTGCCGCGGGCGCCGGCCCCGGGTACTCGTGTCCTGCCCCGAAACCTTCGGCGTGACGCAATTGCGCGAGGAGTTCGCGCAGGACGGCGCCTGCGCCCACATCCAGATCGTCCGGGGCCGGGCCGACTTCCAGAGCCTGGGCTTTTCCGGCTGCACCACGGTGAAGGTGGGCCTGGCCGACCTGCGCAAGGACCTGGTGCCCACGCTGCTGTTCGAACTCGCGCAGCTGCCCTAGCCATCCAGGCCGGGTTCAGCTCAGGGCCGACGGCCCGCCGGACGGAAGGGATTGAATCCGGTCACCAGCGCCGTGGCCGCCAGCACCAGCAGCGAGCCCGGCAGCATGCCCGCCGTGACCGGTTCGCCCAGGAACAGGTGGCCCCAGGTCACGCCGAACAGCGGGATCATGAACGCCGACGAGGTGGCGGCGCTGGCCGGGATCTCGCGCATCAGCCGCATGCTGATCCAGTACATGAAGCCGGAGGTGACCGCCCCCAGCATGCCCACCGCCAGCATCGCCGCCGTACTGGGCTGCATCTGCGGCGCGGTGGCGGCCGTGGGCGCCAGCAGCAGCAGGCCCGCCGCCACGTGCACCGCAGCCGAGGCGGGCAGGGCGCCGTGGGCCAGGGCGGCCCGCTTCATCGCGATGGCGCCCAGGCCGTAGCTCGCAGCGGCCGCCGTGCAGGCCAGCGCCGCCAGCACCACCGGCAGGGTCACGCCTGTGGGGCCCAGCTGCACCAGCAGCGCCACGCCGGCGAAGCCCAGCGCGCAGCCCAGCAGGCGGCGCGCCGTCAGCCGCTCCTCGCGCAGGGCGGCGGCGCCCAGCACGCCGAACAGCGGCGCGGTGGCGTTGAGCATGGCGGAGTAGCCGGCCGGCAGCACCAGCCCGGCGGCGTTGAAGAGCACGAAGGGCAGCACCACGGTGAGCAGGCCCAGCACCGTGAGCCGGCCCCAGGCGCCGCGCTCGGGCCAGTGCTCGCGCAGCAGCCGCATCAGCACCGCCAGCACCAGCGCCGCCAGGGCGCAGCGGATGCCGGCCAGGCCCAGCGGGCCGAACGCCGGCGCGGCGATGCGGATCAGCGGGAACGAACCGCCCCACAGGGCCGAGAGGAAGACGAGCTGGAGGAAGTGGCGAAGCTGCATGGGCGCGGACCCGCATTGTCCGGCCTGGCGCGCCGCCAGCCTTCACAATCGACGGCGGAGCTTTCCCGAATGACCCATCTTCCCGACCCCGCGACCGATCCCCGCGCCTTCCTGCGCCACTTGTACGACGCCGCCGTGCGCCGCGCCCTGCCGCTGCACACCACGGCAGCCGCGCTGCCGGCGCCGCCCAAGGGCCGCACGGTGGTGATCGGCGCGGGCAAGGCCGGCGGGTCCATGGCGCACGCGGTCGAGGCGCTGTGGCCCGCGCAGGCGCCGCTGTCCGGCCTGGTGGTCACTCGCTACGGCCACACGCCGCCTCGACCGCAGGGGCTGGCGCCGCGCATCGAGATCGTGGAGGCCTCGCACCCGGTACCCGATGCCGCCGGCCTGCAGGCCGCGCAGCGCATCCTGGCCCTGGTGCAGGGCCTCACCGCCGACGACCTGGTGCTGTGCCTGATCTCCGGCGGCGGCTCGGCGCTGCTGACGCTGCCGGCCGAAGGCCTGGGGCTGGAAGACAAGCAGCGCATCAACCGCGAGCTGCTGCACTCGGGCGCCAACATCACCGAGATGAACTGCGTGCGCAAGCACCTCTCGCGGATCAAGGGCGGCCGGCTGGCCGCGGCCTGCGCGCCGGCCCGCGTGGCCACGCTCACCATCAGCGACGTGCCGGGGGACGACGCCTCGGTCATCGCGAGCGGCCCCACGGTGCCCGACGCCAGCACCTGCGCCGACGCGCTGGCCATCCTGCGCCGCTACCGCATCGCGGTACCCCCAGCAGTCGAAGCGCAGCTCGAGAGCGGCGCGCTGGAAACCCCCAAGCCCGGCGATGCGGTGTTCGCCGGCCACCAGCTGCACATGATCGCGACGCCGCAGCAGTCGCTCGAGGCCGCGGCGCAGTTCGCCCGCAGCGCCGGCCTGGCCGCCCACATCCTGAGCGACGAGATCGAGGGCGAATCGCGCGAGGTCGGCAAGGTGCACGCGGCCCTGGCGCGCGCGGTCGCGCGCCGCGGCGCGCCGTTCGCGCGGCCCTGCGTCATCCTCTCCGGCGGCGAGACCACGGTCACCGTGCGCCCGCAGCCGGAGGGCGCGCCCCGCGGCCGCGGCGGCCGGGCCGGCGAGTTCTGCCTGGGGCTGGCGCATGCGCTGCAGGGCCAGCCGGGCGTGTGGGCGCTGGCGGCGGACACCGACGGCATCGACGGTGTGGAAGACAACGCCGGCGCCCTGGTCACCCCCGACACGCTGCAGCGCGCCGCGGCCCAGGGCCTGAAGGCCGACGCCTTCCTGGATCGCAACGATGCCTACGGTTATTTCAGCGCGCTGGGCGACCTGGTCGTGACCGGGCCCACCCACACCAACGTCAACGATTTCCGGGCGCTGCTGGTGCTGTAGCCGCCGGCGCCGCCAGGGCCGCCAGCAGCAGGCCGGGGTCCAGCGGCTTGACGAAGTGGCGGTCGAAACCGTGCGCCGCCGACCCGGCCAGGTCGTGTTCCTGCCCGTACCCGGAAAGCGCGTAGATGCCCGCGCCGCGAAAGCGCGGATGCTCTCGCAGCCGCCGCCCCACCTCGTGGCCGGTCATGCCGGGCAGCCCGATGTCCAGGAAGAAGGTGTCGGCTTCCAGCCGCGGCAGCGCCTCCAGCAGCGCCTCGCCGGTGCCGAAGGTGCGGACCTCGTGGCCCATCGCCTCCAGCAGGCTGGCCAGCGTCTCGGCGGCATCCGCGTTGTCGTCCACCACCACGACCCGCTGCGCCTTGGCGCCGGGTCCAGCCGCCGCAGGGTGGCTGGACCGGGCCGCCTGCGGAGCCGGGACCGAGGGCAGGCTGAGCGTGAAGGTGCTGCCGCTGCCCTTGCCCGCGCTTTCGGCCCGGACCTCGCCCCGGTGCAGCTCGGCCAGGCTCTTCACCAGGGCCAGGCCGATGCCCAGACCGCCCTGGGCCCGGTCCGGGTTGCGCTCGGCCTGCGTGAACAGGTCGAAGATATGCGGCAGCAGCGCCGCGTCTATGCCTTCGCCGGTGTCCTGCACCTGCAGCAGCGCGCGGCCCTGCGCCAGGCGGCCCTCCACCCGGACCTCGCCGCCGGGCCGGGTGTACTTGGCGGCGTTGTTGAGCAGGTTGCTCAGCACCTGGATCAGCCGGGTGCGGTCGCCCGACACCCACAGCGGCGCAGGGGGCAGGCGCGTCACCAGCGAATGGCCGCGGCTTTCGATGAGCGGGCGCACCTGCTCCAGCGCCTCGTGCACCGCCTCCTTGAGGTCCAGCGTTTCCGCGTTGAGCTCGATCAGGCCGCGCGTGACGCGCGAGACGTCCAGCAGGTCGTTGACCAGGTCGGTCATGTGCCGCACCTGGCGCGAGATGATGCGGCTGGCCTGTTCCACCCGCCGCGGGTCGTGCACGCCCCGCCGCAGCAGCTCGGCGGCGGTGCTGATGGGCGCGAGTGGGTTGCGCAGCTCGTGCGCCAGCATGGCCAGGAACTCGTCCTTGCGGCGGTCGGCCTGGCGCAGCTGCTCCTCGCTGCGCTCCAGCGCCTCCTGCGCCGTCTTGTGCGCGTGGATGTCGGTGCAGGTGCCCATCCAGCGGGTGATTCGGCCGGCCTCGTCGCGCACGGCCAGCGCGCGGCCCAGCACCCAGCGGTATTCGCCGCTGCGGTGCCTCAGCCGGTACTCGATTTCGTAGTCCTCGCCGGTGGCCAGGCAATGGCGCCAGCGGGCCCAGGCGCGGTCCTGGTCGTCCGGGTGGAACATGCCGTTCCAGCCTTCGCCGTCGGTGGAGCCGTCGGGCACGCCCGTGAACTCGTACCAGCGGCGGTTGTAGTAGTCGTGAAAGCCGTCCGGGCGGGTCGACCAGATCATCTGCGGACTGGCTTCGGCAATGGCCCGGAACCGCGCCTCGCTGTCGCGCAGCCGCTCCTGCGCCTGCACCTGGCGGGTGATGTCCCGTGAGATCGACAGCAGGCCGGAGACGGCGCCTGCGGCATCCCGCACCGGGGTGACCGTGACGTCCCACCACCGGGGCGTGCCCTTGGCCGTGGGGCAGAAAGCCTCGAAGCGGCTGACTCGACCGTCGCGGGCGGCGACCATCCCGTCCGCCACGGCCTGGCGCATCTCCTGCGGCCAGAGCTCGGGCCAGGGCTGGCCCTGCACGGCGCCGAACTCATCGATCTCCATGGCGCACAGGCCATTGCGGTTCATGGCCTGGAGACGGCCTTCCAAGTCCAGCAGCTTGACGCAATCCGGGCTGCTTTCGAACAGCAGGCTGTCGATCAGATGGGGACTCATGCGCAAGCGGGCACTCGGAACACGGCGAAGCAGGACCCGGCAGTGTGCCGCAAGCGCGCGCCGCCGTGGGCCGGCGTCAACTGCAGAGCTGGTGGATGTCCTCGGGCACCGGCAAGGCCCGGATGCTGCCGTCCTCGCGCCGCCCGGCGAAGATGCGGACCTCGTCGCATTCCATGATGGCGTCCTCGCCGCGGAACACGCGGTAGCGCTGCACGAAGCTCTTGCCGCGCCATTCGGCGATGGCGGTGCGGATCTGCAGCACGTCGCCGTAGCTGGCTGTCTTGATGAACTTTGCGTGCGTGTCCACCAGCGGTGTGCCGATCACGCCCAGCGTCTTTTCGGTCTCGTGCCAGGGCGGCACGCCGCACTCGATGAAAAAGTGGCGCGAAGCGGCGTCGATCCAGCGGAAGAAGTTGGGAAACCAGACGATGCGCGCCGGGTCGCAGTCGCCGAACTCGACGCGCTGGAGGTAGATGACTTCTTTCAACTCAATCCGCCGAAATCTTGCGTTCCTTGATGATGGCCCCGAAGCGCTTGAAATCCTCCTGCGCCTTGGCGCCGAACTCGGCCGGGCTCATGGGCAAGGCCTCGCCGCCCATGGCGACCAGGCGGTCCTGCACGGGCTTGGTGGCCAGGATGCGGTTGATCTCGCGGTTCAGGCGGTTCACGATCTCCGGCGGCGTGCCGGCCGGCGCGTAGAAGCCGAACACGGTGTCCGCGTCGAAGCCCTTGAGGCCCGCCTCGTGCAGCGTGGGCACGTCCGGGAACAGCGGGGAGCGCTTCATGCTGCCCACGGCCAGCAGCTTGACCCGGCCGCTCCTGGCATGCTGCAGGCCCACGCCCGGGTCAAAGTGGAAGTCCACCTGGCCGGCCAGCAGGTCCTGCAGCGCGGGCGCCGCGCCGCGGTAGGGCACGTGCACGGCGAACAGGCCGGCCTGGCTCTTCATCATCTCGGTGGCCAGGTGCGGCGAGCTGCCGCTGCCGGGCGAACCGAAGGACAGCTTGCCGGGATTGGCCTTCACGTAGCTGATGAACTCCTGCACGTTGTTCACGGGCAGGGCGGGCTTGGCCATCAGGTACACGGCCACGCGCGCGGCGGAGGCTACCGGGACCAGGTCCTTGGCCGGGTCGAACGGCATGCGCGGGTACAGGTGCGGGTTGACCGAGACCATGCTGCCCGAGCTCACCAGCAGCGTGTACCCGTCCGGCGCGCTGCGCGCCGCGGCCTCGCCGCCGATGTTGCCGTTGGCGCCGCCGCGGTTCTCCACCACGAAGGGCTGGCCCAAGGCCTCGGCCAGCGGCTGGGTGATGGCGCGGGCCACCGTGTCCACCGCGCCGCCCGGCGGGAAGTTGACGATCACGCGCACCGGCTTGCTGGGCCAGGCCTGGGCCCAGGCCGCCGGGGCCAGCGGCAGCGCGGATGCTATCAAAACAGTAGCTAAGAGCGCCCGGCGTGAGCGGGCTGCGGGGCTTTTTAGCTTCTCATTGCGGGGCATGTTGTCTCCTTCAGGGGGTGATGCTCTTGGGCTTGCGGACAAAACGGATCGGCTGGGCCTTCACCGGACGGGGCGGGGCGCCGTGCTGCACCAGCGTGGCGTCCAGCGCCTTGCCGGCGTCGTCGGCCAGGGCCGCCTCGCGCGCCGCGGCCACGGCCCGTGCCGCCGCCTGGGGGTCGGGTAGCAGCGCCAGGTGCTCCAGCACGTGCAGCAGGTTCTCCTTGCCGCGTTCGTTGGTGCTGCCGTAGCCCTTGATGAGGCGGCCGCACAGCGCGACCTCGTGTCCCAGCTCCCAGCCGCGCTGGGTGCCCTGCACTACGCCCGCCAGCCACTGCGCGATCATGGCCTGTTCCTGCGCGTAGCGGCTGCCCCGCACACGCAGGGTTTTCATGGAGGCCAGCGTGCGCAGCGCCGCCATGCCCAGCACGCTGTGCGTGCCCACCTTCAGCGGCAGGGCCCAGGGCGCCTTGCCGGCGGCGGTGCGGCGCCGCTCCCAGGCCGTGACCCGCTGCGCCAGGGACGGCGGCAGCAGCGCGGCGAATTCCGGCACGCCGGGCTTGAAATGGTCGTACACGCGCAGCAGGTCGTCTCCGCCCGCCTTCACTTCGCCGGCCACGCGCTGCCAGCGGCTGGCGCGGCTCTTGAGATCGGCCACTCGCACGATGTCGTCGAACGCCATCCACAGCGCCAGCCAGCGCGCCATCTCGCGGGTGGTGGCGAAGCCGTGCGCGCCGGCCGGGTCGGCGGTGCGTTCGGCGTCGAGCACGAGCTTCAGGCGGTTGGCGTAGAGGTCGGCGTAGGCGGCGTCCTGGTAGTCGAGCAGGCGGGCGTAGCCGAGGGTGAACATCTCCTGGACGGCCGCGGGAAAAAGGGCTGTCATGGCGGGCAGAGCCTGGGTGGATGACGGGTCGAGCCCGGCATGACGATCGTCGGCGAGCAAAGCGGTGACGGCTGCCCCTTGCGTCACGACCTCCCACGCCCGCGAGAACCCGCGCAAGCTGGCTTCGGCCGATTTGCCACCGCCGGCCCGCACCACGGCCTCGTAGTCCTCGCGCCGGAACGGGAACAGCCCGCTGGCGGCCACGGCGCCGAGCATCACGGCACTCACCACCGTGCCGGCTTCCCGGGCCAGAGCCGCCATGTCGAACACATGGTGCTCGCGGCTGAACCGGCGCACCACGTCCAGCAGCTGCGCGCTGTCCGCGCGGCCGTCGCCCAGCTGCATGCGCTCGGACGTGGTCAGCGTGCGGCTGGACGAGGTGAGCACCAGCGTGCGCTGCGGATCGGTCATGCCGTTGCCGATCTGCCGGGTGGTCTCCAGCAGCTCGGACGAGACCAGGGCATCCAGCGCGCCGGGCACGGGGTTGAGGCTGAACACGGGACGGCGGCCGCCCAGGTCCTTCACCGGTGTGGGGAACACCTCCACGTAGTAGGTGGTGGCGCCCGTGCGCTGCGCCACCCCCGGGATGGACGTGCTCTGGGCCGCGTAGCCGGCGTGGCGCGCGGTCTCCACCAGCCATTCGGTGAGCACGCCGCCGCCTTCGCCGCCGAGGGCGCAGATGAGCAGGGAGATCGGTCGGGTCATGGCGTCAGGCCGGTTGCAGGGCGCGGACCAGCGCGCCGCGCACGCCCGCCAGCAGGCGCTCGTGCCACTTCGGGTTCTGGATCACCTCGGCGCGGTAGAACGAGGGACACAGCGTCGCGGCGTGCGCGTTGGAGCCGCACAGGCCGCAGCCCACGCACCCGTCGATCACCGTGGCCACCGGGTCGACCTTGAGCGGGTCGGGGTTGTCCTTGAGGGTGAGCGTCGGGCAGCCGGAGAGCCGGATGCAGGCGTGGTCGCCGTTGCACACGTCCTCGTCCACGCCGTACTTCACCCGCACCACGCGCTCGCCCTTCTTCAGGAGCGAGGCGATCCAGGGCTTGATGCGGCGCTGGCGCTC
>CAZZAW010000100.1:0-8686 GCA_964652405.1 uncultured Ramlibacter sp. | reverse complement strand
CAAATGAAGACATGGACATCCGCAGTTTTGGTCACGGTCGCAAGCCAACTACCGCTCCGTGAACGCTGCCTGCTTGGCCTTCAGCACCGGCTTGAGCAGGTAAGACAAGATGGTTTTCTGCCCCGTGAGGATGTCCACTTCCGCGATCATCCCCGGAATGATAGGCATGCCCTGGCCCAGCTGCGATTTGTCTGTGCGCAGCCGGACCGTGTAGAACGTATTCCCGCGATCGTCCGTCACCGAGTCGGCACCGATCAGTTCCACCTTGGCTTCCAGCCCACCGTAGATCGAAAAATCATAGGCGGTGAACTTCACCATGGCCTTGTCACCGGGCCGCAGGAACGCGATGTCCTTGGCCTGAACCTTGGCGTCGAGCAGCAGCGTCTCCTCCAGGGGCACGATCTCGACCACATCCTTGCCCGGCTGAACCACTCCGCCGACGGTATTGATCAGCAGGCGCTTGACCGTGCCCTTCACGGGCGACCGTAGGGACGACTTGTCCACCTTGTCCGCCAGGCCAACGCCACCCGCGGAACTGACGTTCAGCTTGCCCAGCACCTCGGAGAGCTCCTTGCGTACTTCGCTCTTGAAGTTCAGCGTGATCTCCTGGATCTTGCGGGTGGCCTCCCCGATAGCCGACTGGGTCTTCTGGATCTGCGCGGAAGCAATCTCGCGCTCCCCAAGGAAACGCCCGGCGTCCCGCTCCAGCCGCAGCAGTTCCACTTCGGACACGGCACCGCTCGTAATCAGGGGCTTGGTATAGGCCAGTTCCTTGGCCGTCAGGTCGTAGGCCCTGGCAGCCTGTTCCCTGCGCGCCCGCGCCTCGGTCAACTCCTGCTGGCGCTGAGCCAGCTGCTGCTGGGCGATGGACAGCTGGGCGCTCAAGGTTGATTTGCTCGCCTCGTAACTCTGCTGTTCGGCTTCGACAATCCGGGGAGCCTCGGCCTGGACTTCCGGCGGCGGCACGAACTTCGTGTCGTCAGCCAAGGCCCGCAGCCGCGCCGCTTTGGCAAGGAGCGCCAAATACTGTGCGCGGTTCTCCATGAGGGAGGAATCGAATCTCGTCGTGTCGATATTGACCAGCACCTGACCGGCCTGGACCACCTGCCCTTCCTTTACCAGGATTTCCGAGACGATGCCCCCGTCCAGGCTCTGCACCACCTGCAGTTGCCGTGACGGAATGACCTTGGCTTCACCTCGCGTAACCTCGTCCACTTCAGTGAAGCCGGCCCAGAGAAGGCCCAGGATCAGGATCAACCAGAAGCTTTTGAGCAGGATGCGGGCTCGTGCCGGCTCCTGATCGATCATGGCCTGGTTGGCGTCCAGCGCGAAGCGGTTGCTGAGCGGCACATGACCGGGCCTGGCCAGCGACATGGCCGGGTCCACACTCTCACCCGCCGGGGCCCCTCGCTCGCTCATGCCGCGCGCCCCACCCTGCCGGCCTTCAGGTCGGCCATGACCTGGTCACGCGGACCATCCGCCACGATCTGGCCCTCGTCGATCACCAGGATCCGGTCGGCCAGTTCCAGCAGACTGGTCCGGTGCGTCACGATCAGCATGGTCTTTTGCCGCGCAAAACTGCGCAGGCGCTGCTTGAACTGGGCTTCGGAAGAGAAGTCCATCGATCCAGTCGGCTCGTCCAGAAGGACGATGGGCGGGTCCAGCAGCGCAGCACGAGCGATGGCGACACCCTGGCGCTGGCCGCCCGACAGGGACTCACCGCGCTCACCGATCAGCATGTCGAAGCCCTGGGGATGCCTGTTGGCGAAAGACGTCAGACCTCCCACCTCTGCCGCGGCCAGGATCGAACGATCCTCGGCATAGGGCGATGCGATCGCGATGTTGTCCCGCAAGGTTCCGTAGAACAGCGTGGCGTCCAGATCCACGTATCCGATGTTGCGGCGCAGTTCGGCGGGGTCGATCTGACGGATGTCGACGCCGTCCACAGTGACCGTGCCCTTCGTAGGCGCGTAGAGCCCCAGGATGAGGCGCTGCAGGGTGGTTTTCCCCGACCCCACGCGACCGATCACCACCACCTTTTCGCCCGGCTTGACCCGGAAGGACACGCCTCGGAGCGCCTCCTGCTCACGACCGGGGTAGCTGAAATGGACGTTCTCGAACGCAACTTCACCCGTGATCTCGGGGCGGTGCAGGTAGTTCGCGTTGGCGGGCCGCTCGGGTTCACGCTTCATCGTTTCCTCGAGCGATTTCAGGGCGGTACGGGCGTTCTGGTACTGCATCAGCAGCCCGACCACCTGCCCGAGAGGCCCCATGGCACGGCCGCCCAGCATGGTCGCCGCAACCAAGCCGCCCATGGTCAGCATGCCGTAGTGAATCAGGTAGACCCCTGCCACGATGGTGGCGACGTTGACGACCTGCTGCAAGGTGGCGACGCCGTTCGTCACGGAGGAAGACTGCAACCGCAACTGCGCACTGGTGCGCGCCAGGAAAGCCGATGTCTCCTCCAGCTTGGTCTGGATGATTCGCTCGGCCCCATGCGCCTTGATGGTCTCCATGGCCGTCAGCGCCTCGATCAAGGTGGCGTTACGCATGGCCGACGCGCGGAATGTCGTCTCCGACAGGGCATGCATCCTGTTCTGCATGATGTAGCTGTAGATCAGCACGACCACCAGCCCGACGACCGGAATGAACACCAGGGGCCACGCGATCCAAGCCAGCACGGCCAGAAACAGAATGGCGAAAGGCAGGTCCACGATGGCCGTCACGGTGGCCGAGGCAATGAAGTCGCGGACCGACTCGAAGGACCGGAGGGTCAGTGCGAACGCGCCGACAGACTGGGGACGCTCCGCCAGCTTCATCCCCAGGACACGCTCGGTGATGAGCGTCGACAGCTTGATATCGATCCGGGTGCCTGCCATGTCGACAAAGTGGCCGCGCATCAGCCGCAGCGCGTAGTCGATGCCCAGGACCATCGCCAGGCCCAGGGCCAGCATCCACAAGGTCTCCACCGCGAAGTTGGGCACCACGCGGTCGTAGATGTTCATCGAGAACAGGGGCAACGCCAGCGCGAAGACGTTGATCAGCAGCGCTGCGGCGAGGATGTCCCGATACAGGGGAAACTGGTCGCGAACAGCACCCCAGAACCAGTGGCGCTGCCGCAGGCTTTCCACTTCGGGGGCGCGGCGGTCAAACTTGAAATTCGGCCGCACCACAATGGCGATGCCGATATAGCGCTTCTCGAGATCGCCCCGCGGCAACGTGATCGCGCCCTGTCCGGCATCCGGGAAGAGGACCGTCGCGTTTTCCCGGCCATCATCCCAGCCCAGCAGCACACAGGCCGTGTCGCCATGAAGCAACAGGATCACGGGCAAGAGCGCCGAATCGATGTCGGGTAGGGCCCGACGGGTGATCTTCGAAGAAAGGCCCGCGCGAGCGGCAGCACGGCCGAACAAGGAAGGCGTCAGGCCCGTTTCAGCCAAAGGCAGGCCAGCGGAAAGCGCAGCTCGGGTATGCGGGCGGCCATGGATACGAGCGAGTTCGACCAGGCAATCCAACAGTGGGTCCGGCTGGAGCGCGTCCTCACGCAGCCCGGCGGTAAACCGGCCCCAACCGTGCGTTGCACTGACCTCAAACGGGACGTTCATATCACTCATCTTCGTGCCGGGCGAGCCGCTCTCAGACATAGAGCCGGCAGTGTAAACAATTGCAAGTGCAGTTTCAACGATTGTTACGTATCGCGGCCAGCGCCTGCTGCCCACCAGTTAAAGGCCGTGCTCCGCGTCACTGTAGAGCTTCATGCTGATCCTTAACATGTGAGCGTAAGTTTCCATCAATTCGCAGGAAATTGGGTAGGAACCGGTAAAACTACCACCCAATAAACGCCCCACTAGTGCACACTAACTTGCAGGGGCGGCTGACATATGCTGGCGGCAGGATGAAGTGAATATGACCATGGAACCTTAAGCAATCCACCTACCCTCCGCCCGCCGGCGCTGCCTAGACTGGCATGAGTGCATCGGAGCCAGCCATGACCAGCCAGCCGCAACGAACCGTTCTCCAACTCATCCAGAAGGCCATCGCCCGTGGTGAACGCCAGCGTGAGCAGGAACGGACCTTCCTGCTGCTGGAGGACCTTGTGGACGACCCGATCGAATGGTCGCTCTCGGAAGAGGCAGAACTCGGTCAAGCCTACGGCGGCAAGCACTTGGTTCACTGAGCCATCCTTCCGGCGTTTTTTCATCGGGGCGAAGCCCATAATCGGGCAATGCCCGCGTACTCGTTCGAAGCGCTAGACGCCCAAGGCCAGACCCGCAAGGGCGTCATGGAGGCCGATACCGCCAAGGCGGCCCGCAGCCTGCTCAGAGCCCAATCGCTTGTTCCGCTCCAGGTGGTCCCTGTCCATGGGGGCCAGGCTGCCAACGAACGGCAGTTCGCTTGGTCGACTCCCCTCCTGGCCCGCCCGGTGTTCAGCGCCACGGGGCTGGCCATCTGGACGCGCCAACTCGCCGGGCTGGTGACTTCCGGTTTGCCGCTGGAGCGGGCGCTCACGGCCCTGACCGATGAAGCGGAGACGGACCGCGAGCGCCACCTGGTTGCCGCACTTCGGGCCGAAGTAAATGCCGGCTCACCTTTCGCCAAAGCGCTCGCCCAGTTCCCGACGGCCTCCACCGAGATCTACACGGCGGTGGTCGGCGCAGGCGAGCAGAGCGGCCACCTGGGCGCCGTGCTCGAGAAGCTGGCGGACGACCTCGAAGACCGCCAGGCCCTGAAAGCCCGGCTGGTCGGGGCGGCGCTGTACCCCGCGATCGTCACCGTGGTGGCGATCGTGATCGTGCTGTTCCTGGTGGGCTATGTGGTGCCCCAGGTCGCCAACGTGTTCGCAGGCACCAGCCGCGCCCTGCCCTTCCTCACCAGCGCCATGCTGGCGATCAGCGCCTTGGTGCGCAGCTATGGCTGGCTGCTGCTGCTGGGCCTTGTCGCTGCAGCCGTGGCGCTGAAGCTGGCGCTTCGCAGCGAGGGTTTCCGGATCCGTTTCGATGCCGCCTGGCTCACCCTTCCCCTCATCGGCCGGCTCTCCCGCGGCTACAACGCGGCACGATTCACCAGCACCCTGGCCATGCTGGCAGGCGCCGGCGTGCCCATCCTCAAGGCCTTGCAAGCAGCGGGCGAAACCCTCGGAAACCGCGCCATGCGCGCCGATGCCATGGATGCCCTGGTGCTGGTGCGGGAGGGCGCCCCTCTCGCCTCCGCCATCAGCCAGAAGCGGCGCTTCCCCGGGCTAGTGAGCATGTTCGCCAGGCTCGGCGAACAGACCGGCCAGCTGCCCACCATGCTGCAAAGGGCCGCCAACCAGCTCGGGGCCGAGGTTCAGCGCCGCGCCATGCAGCTCGCCACCATCCTGGAACCCTTGCTCATCGTCGGCATGGGCCTGGTGGTCATGCTGATCGTGCTTGCCGTGCTGCTGCCCATCATCCAGCTCAACCAGTTTGCGCGGTAGCCATGGGCATCACTCTGCAGGACAAGCTGGTGGTCGCGATCTCGTCGCGGGCGTTGTTCAACTTCGAGGAAGAAAACCGGATCTTCGAAAGCGGCGATGCCCGCAAGTACATGGCGCTGCAGCTGGAGCGGCTCGACGTGCCGGCCAGGCCCGGCATTGCCTTCTCACTCATCAAGAAGCTGCTGGCCTTCAACGACACCACGGCCCAGCGGGTGGAGGTGGTGATCCTGTCGCGCAACGACCCGGTGTCCGGCATGCGGATCTTCCGCTCCGGCCATGCCAACCAGATCAAGCTCGAGCGTGGCGTCTTCACCCAGGGACGGTCCCCGTTCCGCTACCTCAAGCCCCTGGGGGCGCACCTGTTCCTCTCGGCCAATGCCGAGGACGTGCGCGAGGCACTGGCCGCCGGGTTTCCGGCCGCCCGCGTCCTGACGGAATCCGTCCTGGCCGGCAGCAACTACCCGAACGAGGTCCGCATCGCGTTCGACGGTGACGCGGTCCTGTTCTCCGACGAGGCCGAGCGTGTGTTCCAGGCCGAGGGTCTGGACGCGTTCCAGGCACACGAGACCAGCAAGGCCACCCAGCCGCTGCCCGAAGGCCCGTTCAAGCCCCTGCTGGCGGCCTTGCACCGCCTGCAGCAGGCGGGCACCCCCGCCATGAAGATCCGCACGGCCCTGGTCACGGCCCGTAGCGCCCCCGCTCATGAGCGCGCGATCCGCACCCTGATGGAATGGAACATCCACGTTGACGAGGCCATGTTCCTGGGCGGCCTGCCCAAGGGTGAGTTCCTGCGGGAATTCGAGCCGGACTTCTTCTTCGACGACCAGACCCGCCATGTGGACCATGCTGCGCAGCACGTGCCGGCCGGCCACGTCGCCGCGGGAATCAGCAACCTGCAGTGATGCGGCCCGGCCGGCCGTCAGGCCGGCGCCCTGCCCCGCGCCTCGCGCCGGGCGATCCAGACCGTCGAGGCGCAGATCACCACGCCCCCGGCCAGCGTCCACTGGCTGGGCACGTCGGAGAACATCAGCCAGCCCAGCATCGTGGCCCACATCAGGTCCAGGAACTTGACGGACTGCGTGGCCGAGATGTCCGCCACCGTGAACGATCTCGTCAGGCAGTAGTGGCCCGCGCTGCCGAGCGCCCCGCACACGAGGAACGCGAGCCACTGCAAGGGCGAGGGCCACTGCCAATGCAGCAACGCCAGCGGCAAGCTGAACAAGGCCACGCTGATGGATTGCCACATCACGATGACGGTGGGCCGTTCATAGCGCGTGAGCGCCTTGGTGATCAGGAAGGAGGCGGCAAACACCGGGGCCGAGGCCAGCATCACCAGCGACCAGCCGCCGCCGGCCGCGGACAACTGCGGGCCGACCACGATCAGCACGCCTGCGAACCCGATGAGCGAGGCCGCCCAGCGCTCCCAGCGCATGGGCTCGTGGAACACCAGGGCCGCCCCCAGCATGATGAACAGCGGGCCGGTGAAGCCGATGGCCGTGGTATCGGCCAGCGTGATGTGGGGCACCGCGGCGAACCACAGGCACAGGCCCAGCGTGTGGACCGCGCCCCGGGCGAACTGACCGCCGATGTTGCGGGGCCGGTAGGCCGCCCAGCCCGCGTGGAGCACCAGGGGTGCCAGGACCGCGAGGCCTGCCAGGTACCGCAGGAACTGGGTCAGGAACGGGTCCAGGTCGATCGCGAGGCGGCGCATCAGCGCATTGAGCAGCGCGAACAGCAGGCCTGCCGCCATGGACCACATCAGGCCTCGCACCGTTGCGGGCAGCCGGTCGGCGCGGCGTTGCGCCAGGCGTGCGCGGCGCAACCAAGGGTGCCGCCTGGTCCGGGCGGTGCTCGCCTCACCCGGCATGCCGTGTCTCCATGGCGGCAACTATAGGGGGTGCGCCGGGCTATAGTGGCCGGGTCTTCAGGGCGGGGTGCAATTCCCCACCGGCGGTAGGCGGCGAAAGCCGCGAGCCCGCGAGCGCTTCGCGCAGCGCAAGCTGTGCGAAGGTCAGCAGACTCAGTCCAATGCTGAGGCCGACGGTGACAGTCCGGATGAAAGAAGATTCGCCGCGCTCGCGCGTGGTGATGTGCGGGCGCTCCTTCCGTCAGGCGGGCGCGCCGGCGTTCTTGTCTGCCTTGAAGCGTTTTTGTTCAACCAACAGGAGCGTTTCATGATCGATTCCCCCCTTCCCGAGGCGCCGACAGGCGCCGTCTCCCTGGCCCCCGTGGCCGAAGTGATCGCGGCCGTCGCGCAGGGCCGTCCCGTGCTGGTGCTTGACGATGCCGGCCGCGAAAATGAGGCCGACCTGATCTGCGCCGCAGAACGGGTGAGCCCCGACACCATGGCCCTGATGATCCGCGAGGGCAGCGGCATCGTGTGCCTGTGCATCACGCCCGCCAAGGCGAGCGAACTGAAGCTGCGCCCCATGGTGGAAGCCAACCGGTCACGTTACGCGACGGCGTTCACGCAGTCCATCGAGGCGGCGCACGGCGTCAGCACCGGCGTTTCCGCTGCCGACCGGGTGCAGACCATCCAATGCGCGCTGCGCTCCACCCTGGAGCGCAGCGAAATCGTGAGTCCCGGCCATGTGTTCCCGCTCATTGCCAGGGCCGGCGGCGTCCTTGAGCGGCAAGGCCACACGGAAGCGGCGGTCGAGCTGGCCGCCCTCGCCGGCCTCGCGCCGGCGGGCGTGCTATGCGAGCTGATGAACCCGGACGGGACCATGGCGCGCGGCGAGCAGGTGCGCTCGTTCGCCGAGCGCCACGGCCTGCTCTGCACCACCGTGGAGGCCATCCGCGAGCATGTGCTCGCGATGCGGCGGGGCGTCCGAGCCTAGCGGGCCAGGCGGGCGGCCACGTCGGCCACGCGCTTGCCGAACAGGCGCGCGGTCTCCAAGTCCCCGGTTGCCATCTCGCCGGCGCCGGCGTCGGAAGGCGACTGTGCGATGGCGCCGCTGTACGACACCAGGTAGTTCACGTCGTTGCGCTGGGCTCCCTTGGTGTTGCTGGGCATCAGGCCCTGGCTGACCCAGATCATGCCGTGCTGCATGGCCAGCGTGAACAGCGTGTTGAGGGTGGCGAGCTTGTCGCCGTTCATGCCCGCGCTGTTGGTGAAGCCGGCGGCGATCTTGTCTTTCCACTCCTGGGCGAACCACTGCTTGGACGAGGCGTCGGCGAACTTCTTGAACTGCCAGCTGACGTTGCCCATGTAGGTCGGCGAGCCGA
>CAZZAW010000099.1:0-8830 GCA_964652405.1 uncultured Ramlibacter sp. | reverse complement strand
GGGCACGGCACGACCCCGTCACGGCCGCGCGGCTCGCGCCCGCGGACGCCCAGCGCATCCAGCGCGCGCTGGAGGTGCTGCGCGCCACCGGCGTGCCGCTGAGCGCCCACCATGCTCCTAAAACAGGAGCATCCCCCGCCCGCGGGATGCGGGCTGCAGCCTTCTTTTCCCTGGAACCGCAGGACCGGGGCTGGCTGCACGAGCGCATCGCCCTGCGCTTCGACGCCATGCTGGCCCAGGGCTTCCTCGACGAGGTGCGGGCCCTGCGCGCGCGCGGCGATTTGCACGCGGGCCTGCCCAGCATGCGCTGCGTGGGTTACCGGCAGGCCTGGGAGGCCCTGGACGGCCAATGGCCGCTCGCGCAGCTGCGTGACAAGGGCATCTTCGCCACGCGCCAGCTGGCCAAGCGGCAGCTGACCTGGCTGCGCGCCATGCCCGAGCGCCGGGTGATCGCCTGCGACGGCGGGGACGCCATTGAACGGCTGCTGCGCGAGGCAGCCCCCTACGCCGCATGACGCCGCTGCTGTCCGTCCACGCGCTGGCCAAGCGCTACGGCACCGAGGCCGTGTTCAGCGGCGTGTCGCTCGACGTCGCGCGGGGCGAATTCGTCGCCATCGTGGGCGAGTCGGGCGTGGGCAAGTCCACGCTGCTCAATTGCATCGCCGGCCTGGACCACTGGGACGAGGGCCGCATCCTGCTGGAGGGCCAGGACCTGGGCGCGCTGGACGACACGCAGCTGGCGCTGCTGCGCAGGCGGCAGGTCGGCTTCGTGTTCCAGGCCTTCCACGTGCTGCCGCACCTGGACGTGGCGCAGAACGTGGCCCTGCCGCTGATGCTGCTGGGACGCGAGGATGCGGCGCAGGTGCAGGCCATGCTGGCGGCCGTGGGCCTGGACGGCCTGGGCGGGCGGCTGCCGCAGCAGCTCAGTGGCGGCCAGCTGCAGCGCGTGGCGATCGCCCGGGCGCTGGTGCACGGCCCCGCCCTGCTGCTGGCCGACGAGCCCACCGGCAACCTGGACCCGGCCACCGCCGCGCGCATCCTCGACCTGCTGGTGGGACAGACGCGCCGCCTGGGCGCGGCGCTGGTGCTGGTGACGCATTCGCAGGCGGCCGCGGCCCGGGCCGACCGCGTGCTGCACCTCACGGGCAGCGGGATCGCGCCGGCCTAGCTGTCGCGCCGGCGGAATGCCAGCCAGCCCGCCACCAGCGTGAACGCGGCCACGATGGCCGCCACCACCCAGAAGCCGAAAGGGTGCTCGGCGAGCGGGACGCCGCCCACGTTCATGCCGAACAGGCCCGCCAGGATGTTGATCGGCAGCGCCAGCACGGTGAACACCGTCAGCACGAACAGGCTGCGGCTGGTGCGCTCGCCGACCATGGCGCCGATCTCCTCCTGCAGCAGCTTGATGCGCTCCTGCAGCGAGGCCATGTCGCGCAGCACCACCGAGAATTCCTCGGTCGCCTCGCGCAGCTGCTGCGCGTCCAGTTCGGCCATCCAGGCCGGCGGGTGCTGCAGCAGGCGGAACAGCGAAGCCGGCTCGGGCGCCAGCAGGCGCTGCAGCCGCACCAGCAGGCGGCGCAGCGTGCCCAGCCGGGCGCGCTTGAAGTTGAGCCGGCCGGACAGCAGGTCGTCCTCCACCTTGTCGATCTGCCGCGTGACGCTGCGCACGATGTCCACCAGCACGTCGGCCTGCGCCCGCAGCAGGCGCTCCAGCAGCTCGACCGTGGAGCGGATCGCCTCCCCCCGGTTGATGGCCAGGCGCAGCTGGTCCACCGAGCGCAGGGGCGACAGGCGCGCCGTCACCACCAGGCGGTGGTCCAGGCTGACCCAGAGGGTCGCGATGTCGGCGTTCTCCAGCGAGAAGTCGAAATGGGCATCGTTGACCACCGCGATCAGGGCGCCCTCGTCGCGCTCGATGCGGGTGGAGCGCAGTTCGTCCTTGAGGGCGTCGAAGAAGGCGGGGCTGAGGCCCGCGTTCGCCTGCAGCCAGCGCAGGGCGCCGGCGTGGGCCAGGCTGAAGTGGAGCCAGACGAAGCCGCCCTCGTCCGGAGGGCCCGTGCGCAGCGATTGGAGCAGGGGGGCCAGCTCGCGCGACTCCACGGCCGCGGCCGCGCCCTGGGGGCTGAAGCGGTAGCCGTAGATCAGGCCCGAATCGTCGGCACCGTGGTTCGCCTTGGGGGTGTCCATGCGCTCTCCTCTGCTCGCAGCAGGGCGCATTCTGGAGCAAGCGCGTGGCGGGACGTCAGTCCGCGCGCTTCCTGGCCGGGGTCTTGCGCGGCGCGGGTGCGGCCACGTGCTGGTCCATGAACTCCCGGATCAGCCGGCGCATGACCTGCGACGGGGTCATGTCCTGGGCGTAGCAAAGTTTCTCGAAGGCCAGCTTCTTGGCCGGGTCAATGAGGACGGTGAGCCGCGCGGTCTTGTTTTCCATGGAAACGGCGTTCAATGTTAATCAAATTCTAATTGAGGATTTGATCCCGGTGGCCCTCACCGGTGCCGCTTCCAAATGCATTTGCTGCTACGAGCTGACTCATCAATGGCAGGGTCAATCCCGCCTTGATTCCTTCTTCTTGCGGGTGGTCCCCTGCTGGTAGTCCACGCCATGCTTTTCCAGGTATTCGCGGATCAACTGGCGGATCATCTGGGAGGACGTCACATCCTGGGAGGCGCACAGCTCGTCGAACGCCTTCTTCCTTTCGGCGTCGATCAGGATGGTGAAACGCGCTGCCTTGTCTTCCATTCACAAGCCCATACAGGTTAATAACATGATAATACTATGCACCTGGATTCGCATTCGCGCCGTAGTTCATGAGCGCCCCTGCGGGCAGGCGCATGCCGCCGCCGGCCCAACGGCTTGACTGACGGCCCTGTAGGTCAGCAGGCCGGCCGTGCGCCGGGTTGACACGCTGTGCCGCCGTTCTCCTACAGCCGCGCCAGCACCCGCCCCGGAAGATGCAGCCATCGCATCAAGGAGACGACATGCCAAGCACCCGATCCACCGCCAAAGACGCCTGCGACCTGCTGGATGCGGACCACCGCGCCGTCAAGAAGATGTTCAAGGAGTTCGAGGAACTCACCGGCTCGCGCGCGCGCAGCGCGGCGCAGAAGAAGATGGAACTGGCCCGCCAGATCTGCCTGGAACTCACGGTCCATGCCCAGATCGAGGAGGAGATCTTCTACCCGGCCCTGCGCGAGGCGATCAAGGACACCGACCTGCTGGACGAGGCCGAGGTCGAGCACCAGAGCGCCAAGGACCTGATCGCGCAGATCCAGGAAGCGGCCGAGCCCGACGAGAAGTTCGAGGCCAAGGTCAAGGTGCTGGGCGAGTACATCGACCACCACGTGAAGGAAGAAAAGAGCGAGATCTTCCCCAAGGCCCGCGCCGCCCGCAAGCTGGACCTGGTGGCCATGCGCGAGGAGCTGGAAGCCCGCAAGGAAGAATTGATGGCCGACATGGGCGCGATGCCCGCCTGAGGCCGCACGCGCCTCAACGCCGCCAGTACTCGTAGCCCCAGGCCGTCGCCAGGCCCGCCTGGCGGTACAGCCGCAGGGCGCCGGCGTTGCCCTGTTCCACCTGCAGGAATGCGCGCTCCACGCCGCGGCCCTGTGCTTCGCGCGCCAGCGCCGACAGGATGCGGCTGGCCAGCCCCCGCCCGCGGAACGCGGGCAGGGTGCGCATGCCGTGCACGCCGCACCAGCCGTGCGCGAAACAGCCCAGGCCCACGGCGGCCAGCTGGCCATCGACCTGCACGCTCGCGAACACCGAATCGCGGCCGCGCCGCAGGATGGCGAAGCGGCTGGAGCCGTCCACCGGATCGAACCCCGGCCCCATGAACACAGCGCCCCAGGCTTCGTCCAGCTGGCCCGCCAGCACCACGCCTGCCGGCTCCGCCAGCGCCGCCAGGCCCTGCAGGCCGCCGGCCAGCGTGAACGTGGGCTGCTCGGACCGGTAGCCTTGCTGCGCGAGCGCGGCGCGGAAGCTCTCGAACGCGGCCAGCTGCGGCAGCCGGAACACCGCCTTCAGTCCGTGCGCGGCGTAACGCGCTTCAATTGCGCCGACTTCCTGCGGATTGGCGGCCTCGTGGCGCAGCGGCACCGCGCTGTGCGCCCGGCCCACGGTCCCGTCGTCCAGCGCCAGCAGCCAGGCGCCGAACTGCTCCACCGCCTGCGGCGGCACGGCCGCCAGGGTGGCGCGCTCGAGGGATTCCACGTCCAAGTCCATGGCCGATGCTAGCGCCGCACAATGACGGCATGCTGGCGCTGCTTCGCACCTTCTCCTGGCAGGAACTGCGCCACCACCCCTGGCGCAACGCGGCGGCCGTGGGCGCCGTGATGCTGGGGGTGGCGCTGGCGTTCTCGGTGCACCTGATCAACGCCTCGGCGCTGGGCGAGTTTTCCAGCGCGGTGCGCTCGGTCAACGGCCAGCCCGACCTGGAACTGCGCGCCGTGCAGGGCGGCTTCGACGAGGCGCTGTTCGCGCGCGTCGCCACGCACCCGGAGGTGGAGATCGCCAGCCCGGTGCTGGAACTGGCCACGCTGGCCAGCGCCGGCAGCGGGCCGCGCCAGGCCCTGCGCGTGGTCGGCGTCGATCCCCTGCTGGTGGGCGCGCTGGCGCCGGCGCTGCTGCCGGTGCTGGGCGAAGGCGGCGAGAGACTGACCCTGTTCGCGCCCAACACCGTGTTCCTCAACGCCGCCGCGCGCCAGCTCTGGCCGGGGCCCCGCCTCTCGCTGCAGGCCGGCCTGTCGCTGCGGGACGTCGCGGTGGCCGGCACCGTGGCGGCCGGCGGCGGCCCGCTGGCCGTGATGGACATCGCCGCGGCGCAGGACCTCTTCGGCCGGGGCGGCCAGATCTCGCGCATCGACCTGCGCCTGAAGCCCGGCACCGACGCCGCCGCCTTCCAGCGCTCGCTGCAGCTGCCGCCGGGCGTGACCGCGGCGCAGCCCGGCGACGCCGCCGAGCGCGTGAGCAACCTCTCGCGCGCCTACCGCGTCAACCTCACGGTGCTGGCCCTGGTGGCCCTGTTCACCGGTGCCTTCCTGGTGTTCTCGGTGCTGTCGCTCAGCGTGGCGCGGCGGGCGCAGCAGCTCGCGCTGCTGGGCGTGCTGGGCCTGGACGCGCGCCAGCGCCTGCGCCTGGTGCTGTCCGAGTCGGCGCTGCTGGGCCTGGTGGGCAGCCTGCTGGGCGTGGTGCTGGGGGGCGCGCTGGCGGCCCTGGCCCTGCGCCTGCTGGGCGGCGACCTGGGCGGCGGCTACTTCGACGGCGTGGCGCCGCAGCTGCAATGGAGCACGCCGGCAGCGCTGGGCTACGGCCTGCTGGGCGTGGTCGCGGCCGCCGCGGGCGGGTGGCTGCCCGCCCGCGCCGCGCAGCGCCTGCCGCTGGCGCAATCGCTCAAGGGGCTGGGCGGCGGCGGCCGCGAACGGCGGCTGGCCTGGCTGGGCCCGGCGCTGGTGGCCGCGGGCGCGCTGATGGCGCTGGCCCCGCCCATCGCGGGCATTCCCCTGGCGGCCTATGTGTCGGTGGGCCTGCTGCTGGTGGGGGGCATCGCTGCGCTGCCGGCCGGCGTGGCCCTGCTGTACGACCGGCTGGCGCCGGTGTTCGCGCACCGGCTGCTGCCGCTGCTGGCCATCGAGCGCGCGCGGCGGGTGCGCGAGACCGCTGCCGTCGCCGTGAGCGGCGTGGTGGCCTCTCTCGCGCTGGCGGTGGCGCTCACCGTGATGGTGGCGAGCTTCCGCGACTCGGTCAGCCGCTGGCTGGATGTGGTGCTGCCGGCCGACCTGTACGTGCGCACGGCCGCCAGCACCGCGGCCGGCGACACGGCCTTCCTGGCGCCGGAGTTCGTGCAGGCGGCGGCGCAGGTGACGGGCGTGCAGCGCGTGGCGACCCAGCGAGTGCGCTCGCTGCAGCTGGACCCGGCGCGTCCCGCCGTGGCGCTGCTGGCCCGGCGGCTCGACGACCCGGCGCGCAGCCTGCCGCTGGTCGGCGAGCTGCGGCCCGTGCCCGCGGGCCAGGTGGGCGTCTACGTGAGCGAGGCCATGGTGGACCTGTACGGCGCCCGCCCGGGCACCACCCTGCCCCGGCTTTCCGAGGCATTCGGGGTTGGAGCGCCCGCGGGACGGGCGCCAGCAGCTACGTTTTTTGTAGCAGGCGTGTGGCGCGACTACGTCCGCCAGTCCGGCGCCGTGATGCTGGACCAGGCCGACTACGAGCGCCTGACCGGCGACCGCCGCGTCAACGACCTGCTGCTGTGGCTGGCGCCGGGCGCCGACCCCGGCCAGGTGCAGCAGGCGCTGCGCGCGCAGGCCGGCGCGGCCGCGGCGCTGCTGGAGTTCGCCTCGGCGCAGGAGATCCGCGCCGTGTCGCTGCGCATCTTCGACCGCAGCTTCGCCGTGACCTACTGGCTGCAGGGCGTGGCCATTGCCATCGGCCTGTTCGGCGTGGCGGCCAGCTTCAGCGCGCAGGTGCTGGCGCGGCGCAAGGAGTTCGGCCTGCTCGCGCACCTGGGGCTCACGCGGCGGCAGGTCCTGGCGGTGGTGGCCGGCGAAGGCGCGGCCTGGACCCTGATCGGCTCGCTGGCCGGCCTGCTGCTGGGGCTGGCCGTGGCCGTGGTGCTGGTGCACGTGGTCAACCCGCAGAGCTTCCACTGGACCATGGACCTGCTGGTGCCCTGGCTGCGGCTGGCGCTGCTGTGCCTGGCGGTGGTGGCGGCGGGCACCGTCACGGCCTGGCTGTCCGGCCGCGCGGCCGCCGGGCGCGACGCGGTGCTCGCCGTGAAGGAAGACTGGTAGCAGCGGCGACAATCCGCCCATGCCCGAGACCGACACGCCCTTCCCCGCCGCCGGCCGCGGCTGGGTGCACCAGGCCATCGCCCGCATCGAAGCCGACTACCAGCGCAGCGCCGACACGCACCTGATCGCGCTGCCGCTGCCCGGCTTCGCGCGGCACGGCATCGACCTGTACCTCAAGGACGAGTCCACCCACCCCAGCGGCAGCCTCAAGCACCGGCTCGCCCGCTCGCTGTTCCGGTACGCGCTGTGCAACGGGTGGCTGCACGAGGGCAGCACGGTGGTGGAGGCTTCCAGCGGGTCCACCGCGGTGAGCGAGGCCTACTTCGCGCGGCTGATCGGCCTGCCGTTCGTGGCCGTGATGCCGCGCAGCACCTCGCCCGAGAAGGTGGCGCAGATCGAGCTGTACGGCGGCCGCTGCCACTGGGTGGACAGCGCGGCCCAGGTGTACGACGAGGCCCGGGCCGTGGCGCAGCGCACCGGCGGCCACTACATGGACCAGTTCACCTATGCCGAGCGTGCCACCGACTGGCGCGGCAACAACAACATCGCCGAGAGCATGTTCCAGCAGATGGCGCGCGAGCGGCACCCGGTGCCGCGCTGGATCGTGGTGGGCGCGGGCACGGGCGGCACCAGCGCCACCATCGGCCGCTACATCCGCTTCCAGCGCCACGCCTCGCAGCTGTGCGTGGCCGACCCCGAAGGCTCGGTGTTCGCCGCCTACTGGCGCGACGGCGACCTGCAGCGCACCGCGCCCGGCTCGCGCATCGAAGGCATAGGCCGGCCGCGCGTGGAACCCAGCTTCATCCGCGAGCTGGTGGACCGCATGGTGGAAGTGAAGGACACCGAGTCGGTGGCGGCCATGCGGCTGCTTTCGCAGCGCCTCGGCCGGCGCGTGGGCCCGTCCACCGGCACCAACTTCGTGGCCATGCTGGCGCTGGCCGGCGAGATGAAGGCGCGTGGCGAGGCCGGCTCCATCCTCTCGCTGCTGTGCGACGCGGGCGAGCGCTACCTGCCCACCTACCACGACGAGGCCTGGGCGCAGCGGCAGTTCGGCGACTGCGAAGCGGCCCTGCAGGCGCTGGCCGCCCGCATGGACTAAAGCATGGCGGGCCTGCAGCGGCGCCACTGGCTGGCCGGCACCGCGGCCGCCGCGCTGCTGCCCGGGCGCGCCACTGCGCTGCCCGCGCGGCGGCTGCAGTTCCCGCGCGACCACGGCGCCCATCCCGACCTGCGCACCGAGTGGTGGTACATCACCGGCCGCGTGGAATCGGGCGGGCGCGAGTTCGGCTTCCAGGTGACCTTCTTCCGCAGCCGCGTGGATGCGGCGCAGCCCCTGCAGTCGCGCTTCGCGGCGCGCCAGCTGCTGTTCGCGCATGCGGCGGTGACCGACGTGGCCGGCCGGCGGCTGTGGCACGACCAGCGCATCCTGCGCGAGGGCTTCGAGGTGGCGCAGGCGTCGCAGGCGGACACCGACGTGCGCCTGCGCGACTGGACGCTGCGGCGCACCGACGCCGGCTACCAGGCCCGCATCCCTGCCCGCGAGTTCACGCTGGACCTGCAGTGCCGCCCGACCCAGCCGCTGCTGCTGCAGGGCGACCAGGGGCTGTCGCGCAAGGGCCCTGACCCCGCGCAGGCCAGCTACTACTACAGCCAGCCGCAGCTGGCGGTGAGCGGCCGGCTGGCGCTGCAGGGCCGGGGCGTGGACGTCGTTGGCAAGGCCTGGCTGGACCACGAATGGAGCGAGGCGCTGCTGCACCCCGAGGCCCTGGGCTGGGACTGGATCGGCATGAACCTGCACGACGGCAGCGCGCTCACCGCCTTCCGGCTGCGGCGCGCCGACGGCAGCGCGCTGTGGGACGGCGGCTCGTTCCGCCCGCCCGGCGGCAGCCCCTACATCTTCAGGCGCGGCGAAACCGACTTCCGCCCGCAGCGGGTGTGGACCAGCCCGGTGTCGCAGGCCCGCTACCCGGTGGAATGGATGGTGCGCACACCGGCGGATTTCTACACGGTGCGCGCCGTGCTCGACAACCAGGAGCTGGACAGC
>CAZZAW010000098.1:0-8853 GCA_964652405.1 uncultured Ramlibacter sp. | reverse complement strand
GCCCAGAACAGGCCCTGCCGGATTTTCGCGTAGGTCCGCCGCGACACATCGATCGCATCGACGACGAGGCGGGGATCGCCCCGCATGAGTGTGACACTGGCCGCATGCATCGCGACATCGGTCCCGGACCCCATCGCGATGCCGACATCAGCCGCAGCGAGAGCGGGCGCATCGTTGACGCCATCACCCACCATCCCGACCGCCCGTCCACCTGATTTCAGTCGCGCGATGGCACTTGCCTTGTTCTCCGGAAGCACCTCGGCGACGAATTCGCCAATACCGAGCGCTCGCGCAGCGACAGCGGCGCTGCCAGCATTGTCACCGGTCAACATGACCGTGCCAATGCCAAGAGCGTGCAGCGCTGCGATCGTATCGCGCGCCGACGGCTTGATGGCGTCGCCAAAGGCAAGCACACCCAGCAGCCGCCGTTGCGGTCCTGTCTCGGCAAGCCAGGACACCGTCCGGCCTTCGGCCTCGAGGGCGGTCGCCCGGTCGAGCAATTCGGACAGATCGATCTGCTCTTCACGCATGAGCCGTGAGCTGCCCAGTTGGAGGTCTCGCGTCCCGACCCGGCCGGCGATGCCGCGACCGGGGAGCGCCCGGATGCCGACGGCCGACGGCCCGGCGAGGCTTTGTGCCTGCGCGGCGGTCAGCACCGCCTTGCCGAGCGGATGCTCGCTGCCCTGCTGGAGAGCCGACGACAGCGCGATAAGGTCGGCCATACCTATGCCCGGTGCGGGTTCTGCCGCGACCAGCGAGGGTTGGCCCTCGGTCAGCGTTCCGGTCTTGTCGAAGGCGACAACGCCAATGCGGTGCGCTGTCTCAAGCGCTTCGGCGTCCTTGATCAGCACGCCTGCGCGGGCTGCCACGCCGGTTCCGGCCATGATCGCCGTCGGCGTCGCCAGCCCCAGCGCACAGGGGCAGGCGATGACCAAAACGGCGACCGCGTTGAGGACAGCCGTTTCCACCGTCGCCCCAGCCAGCAGCCAGCCACCCAATGTGATCAGGGCGACCAGCAGCACCGTAGGAACGAAGATTGCGCTGACGCGATCGACGAGCCGCTGGATCGGAGCCTTCGCGCCTTGCGCGTCTTCGACGAGGCGAACGATCCTGGCGAGCGCTGTCTCCGCGCCGACGGCGGTGACCTCGACGCGGATGAGACCGTCGCCGTTGATCGAACCCCCGACGACCGCGTCGTCGACTGTCTTGGCGACGGGCACGCTCTCGCCGGTCAGCATGGACTCGTCGACCGCGCTCGTTCCCGACAGGATCCTGCCGTCGACCGGGATGCGCTCGCCGGGCAGGATTTCGACGCGGTCGCCGACCCTAACATCGGCAGCAGGCATCTCATGCGCCACGCCATCGGCGTCGATGACTCGCGCGACGTCGGGTCGAAGCGCCATCAGGGCCCGGATCGCCTCGCCCGTCTGGCGCTTGGCTCGATTTTCCAGCCACTTGCCGAGCAGCACGAGGGTGACGATCACCGCCGAGGCTTCGAAGTAGGAGTGAGCCTCGCCATGATGCGCGGGATTCAGCAACTGATAGACGCTCAAGCCAAAGGCGGCGCTCGTACCGATCGCGACCAGCAGATCCATGTTGCCGGTACGCGCGAGCAGGGCCTTCCAGCCATTCCGGTAAAAGCGCGCTCCGAGCCAGAACTGCACGGGTGCGGCAAGCGTGAGCTGAAGCCAGCCCGGGATCGCGACGGTCAGCCCCAACAGCGGGACGAACATCGGCAAGACAAGCGGGGTCGTCAGCAGCGCAGCGATGATGATGGCTTGCCGCTCGCGGCTCGCGATCGCCCTCTTGCGCTCCTCTTCCGAAACGGCATCGGCGCCGCTCTCGTCCTTGAGTCGGCCGCGATATCCAGCCCGCTCGACCGCCGAGATCAGGTTTGAGGGCGATGCTCCCACCGATGTTACCCGGGCGCTCTCAGTCGCCAGATTGACATCAGCCGCCACGACTCCCGGAACGGCGCCGAGCGCTGCCTCGACACGGCCGACGCAAGACGCGCAGGTCATCCCTTCGATGGTTAGATCGATCGTCTCGAGACCGGGCGTGTAGCCGGCTGACACAACCGCTGCTGCGACGGCCGCCGGGTCGCTATGTCCGTCCGCGAACCGAACCTTCGCATGCTCGGTCGCAAGGTTCACCACCACGTCTGTGACCCCAGGCACGTCCCGCACGGCGCTCTCGATGCGGTTGACGCAGGACGCGCAAGTCATCCCTTCGATAGGAAGGGTCAGCTCGGTGCCGGCACTGGAAGCGGCCGGAGCTGCGTTCGAAATCATCACGGACATCTCTCAACTCCACAGGGGATTCCATAAGTCCGTCACGAAAGCTGGAGATTGACATGATGTTAGAGTCAAGAGCCCCCATCCGCGCGTGCAATCGCGCAGTTCGGCAGGCATGCAAGACAGCAGGGAGGGGGGTCAGCACGATCCAACCTCCGTCTTGACCTTGCCACGGTGGCAAACCCCACCTTCGTCGCCACAGTGCCACGAAGGAGTATCCCCATGTATCTGTTCTCCATCCCCAAGCTGAGCTGCGGCGGCTGCGTTGCGACGGTGACGAAAGCCGTCCAGGCGATTGATCCGGCGGCAGGAATCGATGCCGATCTGAAAACGAAGATCGTCACGGTCCGATCGGACGCTGCGGCGGATCGGCTAGCTTCAGCGATCACCGCCGCTGGTTATCCGACTGAGATCAGGTCTGCCTCTCACTAGTGCTTGGAATGGCGCGCTGAGCCTCCGGCTCGGCGTGCCATTCTTGGAAGCAGCATCGTCCTCGTTGGTATCGGGCCACCGCCCGCCTGCCTGCATCTCGGCTGGGCAAGTACGCGGGCCATCTGCCTCGATTGCGAATCTGCAAATGAACCTTGCCGCCTTGGCAAATGTCGAGCTTCGGCGATCGTTGGTAGTCGGTCAGGCAGCCACCAGCCTTTCAGAAAGCAAGAACATGTCCGACCATCGCCCGCAGGAGATTGCGGCAGCTCTTCTTCGCACAAGCATGGGTGTGCTCCTGATCGCGCACGGAGCCCTTTTCAAATACGCCACCTACGGGTTCGCCGGAACCGCGATGTATTTTGCATCGATCGGGCTTCCAGCTTTCGTCGGCTATCTGGTCATCATCGGAGAAACCATCGGCGGCTTTCTGATGGTGATCGGCTACCGGGTTCGGCTTGTCGCGGCCCTCTTCCTGCCGCTGATGGTGGGCGCCACGATTGTGCATGTCCCGAACGGATGGGTGTTCAGCGCGCCGGGGGGCGGCTTCGAGTTTCCAGCCTTCTGGACCGTCGCGCTGATCGCGCAGATCCTTCTGGGTCCCGGCAGTTGGTCTTTCGACCACATCGTCGATGTCTCCGAGAAGTCGCGACGGCTGGAGCCTTAGCGCGCGACCGATCGGTAATTCCTCCCCCTCGGTCATTCAGCGTCCGCGACATTCAAACCATAGCTCTGTCATCGCATCACAAAGGCACCGCCATGTCGTTCCGCATCACCGGCCTTGATCCGCAACCCTTCTCGCATCTGTTTGGTCAACCAGACGCTGTGCTCGAGAAACACGGCGTTGTTCGCTACTTGGTCGACAGCAAGCCCGGCTTCCCCGATCGCGTCGAGCTGCGCGACACGGAGCTGGGAGATACGGCATTGCTCCTGAATTACGAGCACTTGCCATTGAGCACGCCATATCGATCGAGCCACGCAATCTTTGTTCGGGAGTGGGCTGCGAAACAAGCCGAGGTGACTGCGTCCATTCCAGACATGCTCCGTGTCCGGCTTCTGTCAGTTCGAGCGTTTGATGCGAATGGCATGATGCTCGATGCCGACGTTGTGGATGGTCTTGAGGCTGCCGCACTGTTTGCTCAGTTGTTGGGCGATCCAGCCGTTGCATTCCTCCATGTCCACACGGCGAAACGAGGATGTTTTCTGTGTCGGGTCGATCGTGCTTGACCTGACCCCCGGCTTTCATCCAGCCGCGACTAGAGTCTGGCCGTTGTTTGAGTCGCTCCCCGTTCTTGGACCATATGGGCGGCTGTCATCCAGCCTTCGCGGGCAGCGGCGGGCCATGCGCCATTGACCGGTTCATGAGCGATATCGGCGACTTGTTGCGGATCGCGCTGTGTGGCCGCACTTCGTTGTAGTCTCTGCGCCAAGCCTCGCATTTTCGTACCGCGTCGTCGAGGCTCATGAACCAGTGCTGGTTTAGGCACTCGGCGCTGAACTTGCCGTTGAAGGACCCTGGATTGCCTCCCAATTCGCGGCCAGCCTGAAGCTCCTGAAACCTGTTAACGACCAGATACCCTGCGGCTTGAGCGGTGCTCCAGCCGAAACCTGCCCCAGATGTGCTGATGACGCCTGGACGGAGACGGGCGGTGCGGGCCGCCAGTGCGCCCGACAGGATCGTGAAAGCGCGTCAGGGGCTCGGGGTGCGCCCGCATGACCGTGCCGGAATGTTCGGCAAACCGGTGGGTGAGCCGAACCTAATTGCGACAATCCTGGCTGTTGGAGCCGGTCGAAAAGGCGGAATGACGCGTTTAGGTCGACCGCCCGGCTGGTGAATCGTCCTAGCGAGGAAGCCTGCCGTCAGGATAGCGCCTCCCCCGACGAGAAACGAACGGCGTGAAAAGGACATGGTCGTGTCTCCTTGCGTCAAACGCACCGCAAGAAGGACCACGAAGGCGACGTTGCACGGATGAGGGGCGCCCGCTTGGTTGCCTCTCATCGGCCACATCCCACTCTCTCGAGTGGCGACCACCTTGCCAGGGTGAGGCAGGTTGGCGAGGACACAGAGCCCTTCTCTTGATGTACGAATGATGGTGCCACAAGCCAGCTCTCGCGGCAAACGCAATCGCTCAAGGGGCGGCTGTTCCACGGCTTATTACAGATAGGAGCCGTCGTCGCGCCCTGGGCAACCGACCGCATGCTCTGCAGCGGACTTGGAGCGCTGCAGTTCGAGCAACTGCTACCGAGAGGGAGGCGGCTTGGCTTGTGCAACGGATCAGCTCAGACCAGCCAGACGGTGATCCGATTGTCTAGCTGACGACGCGGACTGCGTAGCCGCGCCAGGGTGAGCGCACGGGGGCGCAGCAGACCCGATCAATTTTCGGAAAGAGGGTTGAAGGGAAGGGAAGGGGGACGAGTTCCCGGACCCGAGCCTTCGCTCACGGCGCGCCGCGTGCGCGCATTCCAGAAGAAAGCCAGATCGATGATTACCCACTCTGCGGCGCCGTCGCGCCGCACCCTTGAGGCGCGCCTGCATGCCTGGGCGCTGCCCTTTCTCTCATCATCAACGCGCATCATCCCGCGTGTGACAGCGCAGCTGCAGCCGATCGACGAGTTGCCATCGGCCGGCCTGTTGATCACGGCGATCGCCGGCCCGCTTTATTCGCCCGATCGCCGCGACCTGCGTGCGTATCTGGCGGTTCGAGCCGATCCTGGACTCGCGATCATCGCCGCCCACCTCGACCGCGACGGTTGGCCGACAATCACGGCGTTCACGCTCGATCCCGAGACCGGCCGCGTCAGCGAGCATGCGGCCAGCTTTGTCTGCCACGAGGGGTATGAGGTGGCGCTGACGACAGACACCGGCCTCAACCTGCGCTACGGCGCTCGCGGCTGGTCGCTGACCGTGCCCGATGCCTGCCAGTGCCTTCAGTTCAACGGCTGGTCAAAGTCCGTCGCATCCTGGTCGATGATGACGGGCACTATGCTCGGCGGGGCGGTGGCGTGATGGCCAAGCATCGCCCCCCGATCCGCTACCAGAGCACCGTGCCCGGCGTCATTTCGGGCGTGCTCCATGCCCGCAACGGCAAGACGCCCAACTCGGCGCTCGATGTCGTCACTAACTGCCTGCGCCTGCACTTTGCGACGCCGCTGCCGGGCCTGCGCCACGACACGCTGCTCCCGGCCGGCGCCGCGCCCATCCACCTCGACCCGAGGCGGCTGTGGAGAGACGTCGATGCCGAGTGCTACGAGGACCAGCGCGACCTCGCGATCATCATGAAGATCGACTACCCGCCGGACGAGGCCCCGCACGTCTCCTACGAGCGCGTCCGCGCCTTTGCCCGCGAGTATTTCGCGCGCGACCATGCGCTGCCAGTCAGCATCGCCCAGCATGTGCCGGCGCTGTCGGGCAGCGCCAATGCGATGCATGCCCATGTCATCGCCGGCGTCCGCGAGCTGACGGGTTACGGTTTCGGCGGCTTCTCCCGCCTGCGCTTCGATGCGGCGCAAGCAGAGGTGCAGGCGGCCTGGGCCCAGCACCAGAAAGCCTGGTCATGAGCCGTGTATCGAAGAGCGCCCAGCAGCAGGTGTTTGACGAGTATCGCCGCTACGAGCGCCGGTTTCGGGAGGTCTACGGCAAGCCGGAGATCCCGACCGTCCCGCAGATGACGGTCGTCAAGACGATCCTGCCCGACGGGCGGAGCCTGACCGACGAGGAGAGCCTCGTCACCCGCTGGGAGCGCCTGACGCAACCGATGGACCTCCATGGCGCGACCGCCATGGGGGCCACGGTCGATGAAGGCATGGTGCTGACGAGCCAGCTGGCGGTGCGCATGCCCTGGCTCGAGCCTTTGCCGGAGACGATCGAGGCGAGCCTCAAGGTGCAGATGGCGGTCGGGCGGCCCTGGCTGACGATGCCGCCGACGCTGCTGCTTGGCCCGCCCGGCTGCGGCAAGAGCCATGCCGGCCGTCTCATCGGCCGGCTTTCGGGCTGTGCGGTCGCGACGCTCGATCTTGCCGGCATGACCGACAACCGCCTGCTGGAAGGCACGTCGCGGGGCTGGACCAATACCCAGCCCTGCTGGCCTCTGATCGTGATGGCGGGGTCGGGATGCGCCAATCCCGTGCTCGTCGTCGACGAGCTCGAGAAGGCCGGCGGCTCGGCACGCCAGGGCCGCCCGCATGACACGCTGCTCGGCATGCTCGAGCCCTCGACCGCCCGTGTCTATGGCGACCGCTGCCTGCTGGCCGCGGCCGACATCTCGCAATGCAGCTGGATCTTCACGGCCAACAGCCTGGAGGGGGTCTCGCGGCCGCTGCTGTCGCGACTGACCGTGATCGAAGTGAAGCCGCCGACGGCCGCGCACTTCGAGGTAATTGTCGACGGCATCATCGGCGATCTGGCGCGGGGCTGGGAGCTGCCGGTCAGTGCCATGCCGTTGCTGCAGCGCTCGACGATGAAACTGCTGCGCGACGACCTCGACCGCCATCGCTCCATCCGCCGCCTCGTCCGGCTGGTCGAAGCCGCCATCGGCTCCAGCCTCGGCCGCCAGAAGCGCCGCGCGCTCGACTGAGAGCGAACCGGCTCCCATCGCCACCTCGCGACGAACAAGGTACCGTAACGCCATGCCAACCACTGCCGACCTCGCGACGCTTGCGAGCACTCTCGAGGCCGATCCCGACTACCGCGTGCTCCGCCGCCTCGCTCCCAGACCCCGCTTCCACGAGCCCCTGCCTGACAAGGGCGCGGTGCGAGTGGGAGCCGTCCTCGATATCGAGACGACCGGCCTCAACAAGGACGGCGACAAGATCATCGAGCTCGCCATCCAGCGCTTCCGCTTCGACACTGAGGGCCGCATCGTCGAGGTCGGCCAGTGCCGCACCTGGCGCGAGGACCCGGGCTTTCCGTTGCCCGATGAGATCACGAAGCTGACAGGCCTCACCGATACCGATCTCGCGGACCAGGCGATCGTCGACGGTGATGTCGTGAAGCTCCTCGGGCCCGTCGATGTCGTCATCGCGCACAACGCAAGCTTCGACCGGCCGTTTGTCGAGCGTCGGCTGCCGGCCCTCGCCGGCAAGGCCTGGGCCTGCTCGATGCGCGACATGGACTGGCTCGATCTCGGCTTTGATGGGCAAGGGCTGTCGCACCTCGTCATGCAGTGCGGCTACTTCTACGACGCGCACCGCGCCGAGAATGATTGTCTCGCGCTGCTTTACCTGCTCTCCCACGGCCTCAAGGGCGGCGGCACCGTGCTCGGTCGCCTCATCGAGCGCGCCGAGCAGCCGACGTGGCGCATCAATGCCATCGACGCGCCCTTTGACAGCAAGGACTGGCTGAAGGGCCGCGGCTACCGCTGGGACCCAGTGCTGAGGTTCTGGTGGCGCGAGGTGCGCGATCGCGATCTCGAGGCCGAGAAGGCCTGGCTGGCGTCAGCCGTCTACATCGTCGGCGGCGAGCCCAAGCTGCAGGAGATCAGCTGGCGCGAGCGTCACGGCTAGACGGACGGCACAACGAGCCTCTTGCCGAATCGAGCGTGTTCGTTATTTGTTCTACTCCATGCCCGATGCCTTGAACACGACACGCACTCCGACCCGGATCGCCGAGCGCCCGGCCTGGGCGCGGCGGCTGCTCGGCTATCCCAGCATCGATGAGTGGGCGCGTGAGCTGCGCTTGCGCGAAGAGCCGGAGCTGCCGCGGCTCTATCCGCCGTCGATGTGACGGGATCGCCCAAGGGGCTCGACCAGCTGGCGCGCAAGCGCTTTGACCTGCGGCTCCAATGCAGACGATGCCGCTATGATGTCATCGTGCCGATCGGCATCGCGATCGCCCTTTTCCAGGCGATGGGCTGGAGCATGGACTGGGCGCTGGCGCGCAAGCGCTTTCGCTGCAGCCGCTGCGGACGAACCGACGCCGTCAGGCTTGGCGGCGCGGTGCAATCGGCAGGGGAGGGGCGTCTGCCGTCTGCGTCACCGATCGTTGTCCTGAGGCCGCCGCCCAAGGGCATCCTGGCACGCGATTGGTACATGGCGGATGAGCGGGAGCGTCGGCGGCTCATTCATCGGGCGAGGAGTTAGGTCGTGAACCCATAAACGGGATTCCCCTGGGCGGGGTTTTCTGATTCAGGCT
>CAZZAW010000097.1:0-8920 GCA_964652405.1 uncultured Ramlibacter sp. | reverse complement strand
CGGCACGGCGCTCCGGCTCGCTGAGCACGTGCAGCTGGAACACGTGGCCCCAGCCCAGCCGGGTGCGCAGGTCCTCGCGCAGCTTCAGGTCGGCGGGGGGCAGCTGCCCGGCCGCGAGCACGCCGCGCTGCAGCGACTGCGCGTTGACGAACCAGTTGAAGGCGGCGTGCTGCTGCACGGCGGTGTACAGGTGCACGTCGTCCAGCAGCACCACGGCCCAGCGCTCATCGAACTCCGGCGGCTCGGCCACGCCCGGGTCCAGCCAGCCGGCCAGCGCGCCCTGCTCGCGCAGGGCCTGGCGCACGGCCAGCAGCAGGTGGCTCTTGCCGGCGCCGCTCGCGCCCCACAGGTAGGTGGGCACGGGCGAACGAGTCGGGCTGCCGGCCCACAGCCGCAGGTGCGCCAGGGCCGCCTCGTTCGGGCCGGCGAAGAAGTTGGCCAGCGTGGGCCCGCTGGCCAGGCCGATGGGCAGGGCGATCTGCTTCATGCGCGCCTCATCCCTGGTACAGGCGGCTGCTCATGTAGCCGGCGCGGATGCGGCGGATGGCCACCAGCAGCACGGCGCTGGCCGGCAGCGCCACCAGCACGCCCACGAAGCCGAACAGCTGGGCGAAGGCCAGCAGGGCGAAGATCACCGCCAGCGGGTGCAGGCCGATGCGCTCGCCCACCAGCCGGGGCGTGAAGTACAGGCCCTCGATCAGCTGGCCGGTGCCGTACACGGCGGCCACCATCACCAGGGCCTTGGCCGAGGCGAACTGCAGCAGCCCGGCCACGGTCGCCAGCACCAGGCCGATGCCGAAACCGATGTAGGGCACGAACATGGCCAGGCCGGTGAACACGCCGATGGGCAGCGCCAGGTCCAGGCCGAACAGGGCCAGCCCGGTCGAATAGAACACCGCCATGGTGAGCATCACCAGCAGCTGGCCACGCAGGTACTGGCCCAGCACCTGGTCGGCCTCCTGGGTGAACGAGTCCACCGCCGGGCGGTGCCGGGGCGGCACCAGCGCCAGCACGTGGTGCACGAAGCGGTCCCAGTCCAGCAGCAGGAAAAACAGCGCGACGGGGATCAGCACCGCGTTGAACACCACCGCGAAGGCCACGCTGCCGCCCAGCTTCAGCGACGACAGCAGGCGGTTCAGGGCGTCCTCGTAGTTGGTGTTGAGGTACTTGAAGACCTGGGCCTTCAGGCTGTCCGCGTCCAGCGCGACATGGATGCCGAACTGCGCCAGCCAGGGGGTCACGCTGGCGTTCAGCCAGTCGAACAGCACGGGCAGCTGCGCCCGCATCAGCGGCACCTCCTTGGCCACCACGGGCACGATGATCAGGGCCAGGCAGGCCAACGCCAGGATCAACAGCAGCTCGACGAGGATCACGGCCACCACGCGCGGCAGGCGGCCGTTGCCCAGGTCGTCCAGCCGGTCCACCAGCGGCGTGAGCGCATAGGCCAGCACCGCGGCCACGGCAAACGGGGTGAGCACGGGACCCAGCAGCCAGAGGGCCAGCACGGCCAGCAACGCGATCGACGTCCAGGCGGCGGCGCGTTTCTGCGTGGGTGTGAACTGCATGGTCGGTAAAATCCCGCAAATTCTATCGGGCGCAGTTCTGCCGCCGCCCCCTTCCCCATGACCCAGACCCCCCTCTCGTACAAGGATGCCGGCGTGGACATCGACGCCGGCGACGCGCTGGTCGAGCGCATCAAGCCGCTGGCGAAGAAGACGATGCGCGAGGGGGTGCTGGCCGGCATCGGCGGCTTCGGCGCGCTGTTCGAGGTGCCCAAGCGCTACCAGGAGCCGGTGCTGGTCTCCGGGACCGACGGCGTGGGCACCAAGCTGAAGCTGGCCTTCGAGTGGAACATGCACGACACGGTGGGCATCGACCTGGTGGCCATGAGCGTGAACGACGTGCTGGTGCAGGGCGCCGAGCCGCTGTTCTTCCTGGACTACTTCGCCTGCGGCAAGCTCGACGTGGACACCGCGGCCGCCGTGGTGGGCGGCATCGCCCGCGGCTGCGAGCTCTCGGGCTGCGCGCTGATCGGCGGCGAGACCGCCGAGATGCCGGGCATGTACCCGGCCGGCGAATACGACCTGGCCGGCTTCGCCGTCGGGGCCGTGGAGAAGTCGAAGATCCTGACAGGCGCCAATGTGCAGGCCGGCGACGTGGTGCTGGGCCTGGCCTCGTCGGGCGTGCACTCCAACGGCTTCTCGCTGGTGCGCAAGTGCATCGAACGCGCCGCCGGCTCGCTGCCGGCCACGCTGGACGGGCAGCCGTTCCGCCAGGCCGTGATGGCGCCCACCCGCCTGTACGTCAAGAGCGTGCTGGCCGCGCTGGCGCAGCACCCGGTCAAGGCGCTGGCCCACATCACCGGCGGCGGCCTGCTGGAGAACATCCCGCGCGTGCTGCCGGAAGGCCTGGCCGCCCAGCTGAAAAAGGGCAGCTGGCCGCAGACCGAGCTGTTCGCCTGGCTGCAGAAGACCGCCGGGATCGATGACCACGAGATGAACCGCACCTTCAACAACGGCATCGGCATGGTGGTGGTGGTGGCGGCCGACCAGGCCCAGGCGACCGCCCAGACCCTGCGCGCGCAGGGCGAGACGGTGTACGAGATCGGCCGCATCGCGGCACGCGCCGGCGCCGCCGTCACCGTGTCCTGATTTGATCGAAAGAGGTCCGGCTCTGGATGGCCGGAACCCCGCCAGCCCGCGAACAATGGGCGCCTCAGCCATACTTCCGCCGAGGTGAACCCCATGAAATCGTGTCTCGTTCTGATCGACATCCAGGAATCCTTCCGCCACCGCCCCTACTTCACCGAGCGTGACCTGCCCGCCTACCTGGCCGCGCAGAACGCGCTGATCGAGGGCTGCCAGCGGCTCTCCGTGCCGGTGGTGCGTGTCTTCCACGTGGACGGCGAGCCCGTGCCGGGCAACCCGTTCGCGCTGGCGTCCGGCCACGTGCGGCCGCTGGAGGGCCTGGCGCCCGTGGACGCCGCCGCCACCTTCCACAAGTCGCGCCACAGCGCCCTGGTGGGCACGGGGCTGGACGTGTGGCTCACCCAGAACGGCATCTCGCGGCTGGTCGTCAGCGGCATCCGCACCGAGCAGTGCTGCGAGACCACCACCCGCCATGCCTCGGACCTGGGCTGGGAGGTGGACTACGTCACCGACGCCACGCTCACCTTCGACATGAAGCACGAGGACGGGTCGCCCCTGCCGGCCGCCACCATCAAGGCCCGGACCGCCGCGGTGCTGAAGGACCGCTTCGCGCGCATCTGCACCGTGCCGCAGGCGCTGGACCGGCTGGCCACCCACTGACGGCATGGTGGCCCCCATCCCCGTCCATTTCGTGCTGCTGCCCGGCAGCCTGATCCTGGACTGGGCCGGCCCGGCCGAAGCCCTGCGCATCGCCAACCAGGCCCGGGAGGCGGCGGGCGAGCCGCCCCTGTTCGACCTGCACTTCATCGGGCCGCGGGCGCTGGCGGCCACCTCGGTGGGCATCGCCGCCAGCGGGATCGCGCCCCTGCCGGCGCGGCTGCCCGCGGGCAGCTGGCTGGTGCTGGTCGGGATGCCGGGCTCGCGCATCGACGCGTCGCAGCCGGCCACCCGCGAAACCATCGAGTGGCTGCGGCCGCTGGCGCCGGGCCGCAACGGCCTGCGGCTGGTGACCGTGTGCGCCGGCGCCCTGCTGGCCGCCCACGCGGGCCTGCTGCGCGGCTGCCGGGCCACCACGCACCACCACCACCTGGACGAGCTGCGCGAGGTCGCGGCCGGCTGCGAGGTCGTGGCCAACCGGGTGTTCGTGATCGACGGGCCGGTGGCGTCCAGCGCCGGCATCACGACCGGCATCGACCTGGCCCTGCACCTGGTCACCCAGGAAGGCGGCGCCCCGCTGGCGGCCCGCGTGGCGCAGACCATGGTGGTGGCCCTCAGGCGCGGCCCCCAGGACCCGGAGCTCTCGCCCTTCCTGGCCGGGCGCAACCACATGCACCCGGCGCTGCACCGGGTGCAGGACGCGGTGAGCTCGCAGCCGCAGCGCGACTGGAGCGTCCCGCGCATGGCCGAGGCCGGCCATACCTCTCCGCGCCACCTCACCCGGCTGTTCATGGAGCACGCGGGCATGGCGCCGCTGGAGTACCTGCGCCGCATCCGGCTGGCGGTGGCGCAGTCGGCCCTGCAGGCGGGGCACAACGTCACCCAGGCGGCCGAGGCGGCGGGCTTCAGCTCGGACACCCAGCTGCGCCGGGCCTGGCACCAGTTCGGCATGGGCGGGCGGCCCTCCGACGTTGCTTTGCTACAAAACTCCTAGCAGGAAGTCCGCACCCGCTGGACGCGGAAGGCAAGTTGTATCAAACTGCGTCTCCCCCAGCTCATCCGGACCTTCCTTCCATGCCCGTGATCGCAGTCGTGAACCGCAAGGGCGGCAGCGGCAAAAGCACGCTCGCCGCGCACCTGGCGGTGTGGTGCGCGCGCCAGGGCCATGCGGTCATGCTGGGGGACGTGGACCGGCAGCAGTCCAGCCGCGCCTGGCTGCGCCGGCGCGATCCCGCCCTGCCGGCCATCGCGCCCTGGGCCATGGACCAGAAGAACGTGCTGCGGGTGCCCAGCGGCATCACGCACGTAGTGCTGGACACGCCGGGCGGCATCCACGGCTTCGAGCTGGCGCGGGTGGTGATGTTCGCCGACGCGATCATCATGCCGGTCTGCCATTCCGTGTTCGACCGTGAATCGGCGGCCGCCTGCCATGCCGAGCTGATGGCCCTGCCCCGCGTGGCCACCGGACGCTGCCGCCTGGCCACGGTGGGCATGCGCATCGACGGCCGCACGCGCGCGGGCGAGGTGCTCAAGGCCTGGTCGGAAGGCCTGAACCTGCCTTTCCTGGGCACGCTGCGCGAGACGCAGCTCTACGTCCGCAGCCTGGAAAAAGGGTTGACCCTGTTCGACCTGCCCGGGGACAAGGTCACCGCGGACCTCGCCCAGTGGGAGCCCATCCTGGACTGGCTCAAGCCGCTGCTCGAGCCGGTGGCCGCCAACGAGCCCGGGGCGCAGCGCGCCGCCGGCGCGCCGGTGGCCAGTTCCCGGCCGCAGAACCTGCGGCCTGCGCAGGACGCCCTGATCCACGGCCAGCGCCTGTCCGTGCTGGGCGCCAAGCCCATGGGAACGACGGTGCAGGCGGTGCGGCAGGTGGCCGCGCGGCCGGCCAGCACCGAGACGGCCGCGATCCCGCGCTTCCTGAAGCGCTGAACCCCGGCTCCGGCTGACATGCGCCCGTACGAGGCCGACCCGTGGCTCGACCGCTGGTGGGCCGAACTCTCGCGGCGCTGCGTGGACGGCGACCTGCTGGAGCTGGGCTGCGGAACCGGCGACGACACGGAGCAGCTGGTGGGGCACGGGTTGCGCGTCACGGCCGTCGACATTTCTGAACCAGCCCTCGAGACGCTGCGCGCTCGCTGCCGGCCAGTCGCCACGTTGCAGCACGACCTTTCCAAGCCCTTGCCTTTCGCCCCACGGTCGTTCCAGGCGGTGGTGGCCAGCCTCAGCCTCCACTACTTCGACTGGGAGACGACGCGGGCCATCCTGCAGGACATCCGGCGCTGCCTGGTGTCCGGCGGACTGCTGCTGTGCAGGCTCAACTCCACCGGCGATGTGCTTCATGGGGCGGGCCGTGGCACCGAGGTCGAGCCCAACTTCTACCGGCAGGACGCTGTGTACAGCGAGTACAAGCGCTTCTTTTCGGCGGCCGACCTGGACCGGGCGTTCCCGGCTGGCGAATGGCAGGAGCTCAGCCGGCAGGAAGGTCCGGTGCTGCGCTACGGCGCCCCCAAGGTCGCGTGGGAGCTCGCGCTGCTGGCACGCTGACCCGGGCTAGCTCGCCGCGCGGCGCAGGCCGGCCACGCGGTCGGCGATCGCGTCGATGTCCAGGGAATCCTGCGCGTGCACCAGGTAGGTTTCCAGGTCCAGCACGGCCAGCTGGGTGTGGCCCTGCTCGGCATGGGCCAGGCCCCGGTCGCGATACTCGGCCCAGGCATCGGGCAGCAGGATCACCAGGCGGTCCTGCACCGCGATCATGCGCTGCCAGTCTTCCTGGGCGCGGTGGATCTCCTTCAGGTTGCGCAGCATGCGGGCGATGATGTCCCGCGGCGGCGCGGCCTGCAGGTACAGGCCCAGCGGCACCTCGAACTCGTCCACCAGGCCGCTGCGCCGCTTGTAGGGCTCGAGCCGCTCGGACAGTTCCTCGCGCGAGAGCGACTGGCCGGTGAACGGGTCGATCACGACCTGGCCCTTGGGCAGGTTGACCTTGACCATGAAGTGGCCGGGGAAGCACACGCCCCGGGCGTGCAGGCCCAGGCCCTGCGCCAGCTCGATCCACAGCACCGCCAGCGAGATCTGGATGCCGCGGCGGGTGCGCAGCACCACGTTGAGGTAGCTGTTGTCGGGATCGCAGTAGTCGTTGACGTTGCCGCCGAACGACAGGTCGCGGAAGAAGAACTGGTTCAGGGCGCGCAGGCGCTGCAGCGGCGCCGCGTCGGCCGGGAGGCGCCGCTTGAGCCGGGCCAGCAGCTGGTCCACGTCGCCCAGCACCTGCTGCACGTCGAGGTCGGGGTACTCGTCCTGGGCAATGCTGGCGGCAGCCTCCAGGAGCGGGAAATGGTCATCGCTTTGCACCAGCGAGCTGAAGTACTCGAGGGGCGTGGGGACCGCGAATTGGAGCGCCATAGATGCAGCCGTTGTAATGGACCCGTCACGGTGCGTCAAGGCAGCGCCCGGGGCGCGGCATCAGCGCGTGACAAACTGCCGCAGTTTCACGCCCGAGGCCCAGAGCGCTATGAAATAGATAGCTGCCGAGGCCGACAGCATCAGGGCCATCCAGCCAATCCGCTGTGAAGGCTGGGCGCCCAGGCCGAGCCAGGAAATGCTGGCCGCGCCCCACATCAGGAACACCGCGAGCAGGGCCGTGGCCGCCACCACCTGCAGCAGGAAGCGCCCCCAGCCTGGCGCCGGCTTCCAGCTGCCGCGGCGGTGCAGGCCGACCAGCAGCCAGAGGGCGTTGACCACCGCGCCCAGGCCGATGGACAGCGCCAGCCCCGCGTGCTGGAACAGCGGCACGAAGGCCAGGTTGAGCAACTGCGTGATCACCAGCACGGCGATGGCGATGCGCACCGGCGTGCGCATGTCCTGGCTGGCGTAGAAGCCGGGCGCCAGCACCTTGATCGCGACCAGGCCCATCAGCCCCACGCCGTAGCCCATCAGCGCGATCGCGACCTGGCCCACATCCCGGTCGGTGAAGGCCCCGTAGTGGAACAGGGTGGCGACCAGCGGCTGGGCGAACACCAGCAGGGCCACGGCGCTCGGGGTGGCCAGCAGGACGACGAAGCGCAGGCCCCAGTCCAGCATGCCCGAATAGCGCTCGGTGTCCCCCGCGGCCTTGGCCGAGGCCAGCTGAGGCATCAGCACCACGCCCAGCGCCACCCCCAGCAGGGCCGTGGGGAACTCCATGAGGCGGTCGGCATAGAACAGCCAGGTCACGCTGCCGGTGGCCAGGTGCGAGGCGATCTGGGTGTTGATCAGCAGCGAGACCTGGGCCACGCTCACGCCCAGCAGCGCCGGGACCATGAGGGACGCGACTCGGCGCACCCCGGGGTCGGCCCAGGCGGCGCGCACCGACGACCAGCCCAAGGCAATGCGCGGCAGCAGGCCCAGCCGGTGCAACGAAGGCAACTGCACGGCCAGCTGCAGCACGCCTCCCAGCATCACGCCGGCGGCCATGGCGTAGATGGGCTCGATGCCCAGCCGGGCGAACCACGGCGCTCCCAGCCAGGCCGCCAGGATCATGGCCACGTTGAGCAGGACGGGCGTGGCGGCGGGCACGGCATACCGCTTCCAGGTGTTGAGCACCCCGGCTGCCAGCGCGACCAGCGACATGAAGGCGATGTAGGGGAACATCCAGCGCGTCATCAGCACGGCGGCCTCGAACGCGCCCGGGTCCTTGCTCAAGCCGCTGGCCAGGGCCCAGACCAGCACGGGGGCGAACGCCACGCCCAGCAGGGACACCGCGAGCAGCACCCAGGCCAGCACCGTGGCCACGCTGTCGAGCAGCCGGCGGGTGGCCTCCTGGCCTTCGGTCTCCTTGGTATGGGCCAGGGCGGGTACGAAGGCCTGGCTGAAGGCGCCCTCGGCGAACAGGCGCCGGAACAGGTTGGGGATGCGGAAGGCGACGTTGAAGGCGTCCGTGAGCGCGCTGGCGCCGAACACCGAGGCCATGAGCAGGTCCCGCGCCAGCCCGGTCACGCGGGACACCAGGGTCAGCAGGGAGACGGTGGAAGCGGCTCGGAAAAGGCTCACCCGGGCAAGTGTAGGGCCTGGAATCCGCCCAGCGCCTATAATGGAGGGCTTTGCTGGCATCATCCTTCAACACAAGGAACATCATCCATGGCATCAGCCAAACCCAAGAAAAAGAACCCGCGCCTCGCGTCGGGCCGTAAACGCGCACGCCAGGACGTCAAGCTCAATGCAGCCAACACGTCCCTGCGCTCCAAGTACCGCACCGCGGTGAAGAACGTGGAAAAGGCTGTCGCCGCCGGCGACAAGGCCAAGGCCACCGAACTCTTCGCCAAGGCCCAGAGCATCGTCGACACCGTCGCCGACAAGCAGATCTTCCACAAGAACAAGGCCGCTCGCGACAAGAGCCGCCTGGCCGCCAAGGTGAAAGCCCTGGCCACCGCCCCCGCCTGACGCCGATTCAGGTCCAGCCCGCGGGCCGCAACGCCTGCGCCGTTTGAAACGGGTGCGCTGCCAGCAAAAGCAAAAGAGCCGTCGCAAGACGGCTCTTTTGCTTTTGGCCCTACTTCTTCGTGCCGTCCGGGAGCAGGCAGGCCTCGGCCACCTGCAGTTCGTTGTCGCGGGCGAAGTTGATGACGAAGTCCCAGGCC
>CAZZAW010000096.1:8579-8961 GCA_964652405.1 uncultured Ramlibacter sp. | reverse complement strand
CGCACCACCGAAAGCCAGGTCCACCGCGAGCTGGCTTCGGGCCTGTCGGCGCCCATCGGCTTCAAGAACGGCACCGACGGCAACATCCGGATCGCCACCGACGCCATCCAGGCCGCCGCGCGCGGCCACCACTTCCTGTCGGTGCACAAGAACGGGCAGGTCGCCATCGTCCAGACCAACGGCAACAAGGACTGCCACGTGATCCTGCGGGGCGGGAAGGCGCCCAACTACGACGCGGCCAGCGTCGCCGCCGCCTGCCGCGACCTGGAGGCGGCCAAGCTGCCGGCCACCCTGATGGTCGACTGCAGCCACGCCAACAGCAGCAAGCAGCACGAGAAGCAGCTGGAGGTAGCCCCGGACGTGGCCCGCCAGATCGCCGGCG
>CAZZAW010000096.1:0-8569 GCA_964652405.1 uncultured Ramlibacter sp. | reverse complement strand
GCGTGTTCGGCCTGATGGTGGAAAGCCACCTGCAGGCTGGCGCCCAGAAGTTCACGCCGGGCAAGGATCAGCCCGGTGCCCTGGAATACGGCAAGAGCATCACCGACGCCTGCCTGGGCTGGGCCGACTCGCTCCAGGCGCTGGACGTGCTGGCCGACGCCGTCCGCCAGCGTCGTCATAGATGAAACAAACGTTTCCTAGTATTTACATTAGGTAACAGAGCCGCTATATTTGTTGCTGGTTCGCAGTACCCAGCACCCCATGTCCCTAGAACTTCCTGTCTTGCGGCTCGGCCTGGCCGGTTTCACGACCGAGCAGCAACAGCAGTTGGCGGGAATGCTGGACCAGGCAGGCTCGGAAGGCGTCGTTTGGGAGATCGTGCCGTTCGCTGAAGCCGATGCGTGGTGGATCAACGGCGCCCGCACCCAGCTGCTGGCAGACGGCACGCTGCGCGTGGCCTCGGGCGTTCCGGCCGGGCGCTCCACGCAACTGAACCTGCAGGACATCGACCGGCCAGTGGCCTTCGCCGTGCCGCTGGCGCCCCGCCATTTCGAGCCCACCCTGAGCTTCGACCCGGCCTCCCGGACCAGCGTGGCCCAGGTGCTGGAGCGCATCGAAGGCTGGCTGCGACCGCTGGTGGCCCAGTTCTGCCTGGCGGCGCAGATCATCGAGCAGGAGAGCGCGCTGGGCTCGGGCATCTACCACGTGAGCGCCGGCGGCAAGCTGCTGGCCGTGGTCAACCTGCGCGGCGAGGTGGGCGTGCTGCCCACCGCCCAGCCGGCCGAGTTCGAGGATGCCATGTGGAACCACCGGCCGCCGGCAGCCGGGCTGATGCCGGAGAGCTTCGTTCGGACCACCCTGTCGCAGCTGATGTGGCAGTACGCGCTGCGGACCTCCCGTGACGTGCTGCCCCGCCGCTACCGGACCGGTCCCCTGTACTTCCGCCGGCCGCCCCGCCTGCCGCAACGCATGCTGAAGGATTCGCACCTGCTGCTGCTGCGTGAACTCGCGGGCGCTCCGGGCAGCTTCGCCGAGCTGGAACTACGCACCGGCCTGACCGGCGACACCCTCGCCCAGGCCCTGGCGGCGCTGTACCTGGTCGGCTCCATCACCTCCAACCCCAAGCGGGCCGGCGCGCCGGCCAGCCGCAGGGGAGAGGCTGCCGATTCGGGCCATGGCCTGCAGCACAGCGTGGTACCGGACACGGACCCCGGCGCCATCGCGCCGCTTCGGCGCCCGCGCATCTCGGACCTGACGGCGCCGGCCCCTCTGGGCCTCGAGTAGAAGCCTGCCCGTCTGGCTAGCGGGGCGCCAGCGCCTGCAGCAGCCTGGCATGGATGCCGCCGAAGCCGCCGTTGCTCATGCACAGCACGTGGTCGCCGTTGCGGGCGGCTCGCTGCACCTGGGAGACCAGCTCGTCGATGGTGGCGCCCACCTGGGCCCGGTCGCCCATGGGCGCCAGCGCCTCGCGCGGGTCCCAGCCCAGCCCCCCGCTGTGGCAGAACGCCAGGTCGGCCTGTTCCAGGCTCCAGGGCAGCTGCGACTTCATGGTGCCCAGTTTCATGGTGTTGCTGCGCGGTTCGAACACCGCCAGGATGCGGCCTCCGTCCGGCCCCAGCTTGCGGCGCAGGCCATCGATGGTGGTACGGATCGCCGTGGGGTGGTGGGCGAAATCGTCGTAGACCGAGATGCCGGCCACCGTGCCGCGCAGTTCCATGCGCCGCTTGACGTTGCGGAACCTGGCCAAGGCCCGGCCTGCGGCATCGGGCGCCACGCCCACGTGTTCGGCCGCGGCGATGGCCGCCAGCGCGTTGAGCTGGTTGTGGACGCCGCTCAGGTCCCATTCGACCCGCGCCACGGGCCGCCCGGCCTGCATGACGTCGAAGGCTTGCGGCTCTCCCGCCGCGGTGAAGTCGCTGACCGCCGCGCCGAAGCTGCGGACCTCGCTCCAGCAGCCCTGGTGCAGCACGCGCGCCAGGCTCTCCTCCAGGCCGTTGACCACCACCCGGCCCGAGGCCGGCACCGTGCGCACCAGGTGGTGGAACTGGCGCTCGATGGCGGCCAGGTCGTCGAAGATGTCCGCGTGGTCGAACTCCAGGTTGTTCAGGATGGCCGTGCGCGGCCGGTAGTGCACGAACTTGCTGCGCTTGTCGAAGAAGGCCGTGTCGTACTCGTCGGCTTCGATCACGAATCCCGCCCCTTGCCCCAGGCGCGCGGACACGCCGAAGTTTTCCGGGACTCCGCCCACCAGGAAGCCGGGCTGCCGGCCCGCGCTCTCCAGGATCCACGCCAGCATCGCCGTGGTGGTGGTCTTGCCGTGCGTGCCGGCCACGGCCAGCACGTGGCGGCCCTGCAGCACGTGCTCGGCCAGCCATTGCGGCCCGCTGGTGTAGGGCTGCCCGCTGTCCAGGATGGCTTCCATCAGCGGGTAGCGCGGGCCGCCGTCCGGCTGGCGGGCTCGCGAGACCACGTTGCCGATCACCCAGCAGTCGGGCTTGAGCTCCATCTGCTCGCGGCCGAAACCCTCGATCAGCTCGATGCCCAGCGCGCGCAGCTGGTCGCTCATGGGCGGGTAGACGCCGGCGTCGCAACCGGTGACCTTGTGGCCGGCCTCCTGCGCCAGTGCCGCCAGTCCTCCCATGAAAGTCCCGCAAATACCCAGGATGTGAATGTGCATGCCGCGGATTATCTGTGGCGCCCCCGTGCGCTCCGGACGATCCATGCAGAATCGGCGCATGGAATCGGTGAAATCGGAGATTGCCGCCACTGCCGCGCGGCTGGTGGTGGAGGAGGGCCTGGAATACGGCCCGGCCAAGCGGCGCGCGGCCAGGCAGCTGGGGCTGGCTGCCCGCACGGCCCTGCCCGACAACGACGAGCTCGAGGACGCGGTCCGTGAGTACATCGACGTGTTCTGTGCCGACACCCAGCCGCGGGAGCTGCAAGCCCTGCGCCGGCTGGCGATGACCTGGATGGAGCGCCTGGCGCCGTTCCGGCCGCACCTGGCCGGGGCGGTGTGGCACGGTACGGCGACCCGGTTGTCGGACATCTACCTGCAGCTGTTCTGCGACGACCCCAAATCGGCCGAGATCGCGCTGATCGAGCACAGGGTGGACTACGAAGCCCGCACGGTGACCGGCTTCAACGGCGAACAGGTCGAGGCGCTCAGCCTGTCCAGCCCCAGCCCGGAGCTGGGCGAGCCCATCGGGGTGCACCTGCTGATCCATGACCACGACGACCTGCGCGGCGCGCTCAAGCCCGACCGCAAAGGCCGCAAGCCGCGGGGCGAACTCGCCGACGTGCGCGCGCTGCTGGAGGCTGCATGACGGCGCCCCCGAACCCGCGTCGGCGGCGTTGGCTGGTGGCCGGCGTCGGGACCGCGGCGGCGGCCGCCGGCGCCGGCTTCGCGCTCTGGAAGTTCGGCACCGACGACAGCGGCGGACCCGACGCAGCCCGGGTCTTGTGGGACCTGACGTTCAGCACGCCCTCGGGCGGCAAACTCGCCATGGCCTCCCTGAAGGGCCGCCCGCTGCTGGTGAATTTCTGGGCCACCTGGTGCCCGCCCTGCGTGGAGGAATTGCCGCTTCTGGACAGCTTCTCGCGTGAACAGGCCGCCAAAAGATGGCAAGTGGTCGGCCTCGCGATCGACCAGCCCAGCGCCGTCCGCGCTTTCCTGGCCAAGACGCCCGTGAGTTTCCCGATCGGCCTGGCTGGCCTGGAAGGCACCGAACTGGGCAAGTCATTGGGCAACCGCAGCGGCGGGCTTCCGTTCACGGTCGTGCTGGGCTCGGATGGGACCGTGCGGCAGCGTAGAATGGGCCGCGTCACGCCTGCTGACCTGGCCCAGTGGTCGGCGCTGACTTGACCATCGCCGGCTTTTTGCGCAGAAGAATAAAAATAGAGGCAAAAGTCAAAAGTAACTGAGTTTTGCTGTAAATTGGCGGCCTTTCGTCAGGCCCGTTGGAGCAGCCATGGATTTGCGCAAACTCAAGACCTTGATCGACCTGGTCTCCGAATCGAACGTCTCGGAGCTGGAGATCACCGAAGCCGAAGGCAAGGTCCGCATCGTCAAGGGCGGCGGCGGAGTCGCCCAGCAGGTCCCGGCAGCCATCCCGGCCGCGGCGCCCGCGCCGGTCGCGTCCCAGCCTGCCGCAACGCCGGCACCGACCGCCGCCCCGGTCGAAGCGCCCCGCGGCCACCTGGTGAAGTCGCCGATGGTGGGCACCTTCTACCGCGCGTCCAGTCCCGGGGCCAAGGCCTTCGTGGAGGTGGGCAGCCAGGTCAAGGAAGGCGAGACCATCTGCATCATCGAGGCGATGAAGATCCTCAACGAGATCGAGGCCGACAAGAGCGGCACCATCACCCAGATCCTCTGCGAGAACGGCCAGGCCGTGGAATACGGCCAGCCGCTGTTCGTGATCGAGTGACGAACCGGTAAGCGCTCACTCATGTTCAAGAAAATCCTGGTCGCCAACCGCGGCGAAATTGCGTTGCGCATCCAGCGCGCCTGCCGCGAGCTGGGTGTCAAGGCGGTCATGGTGTATTCCGAAGCGGACCGCGACGCCAAGTACGTGAAGCTGGCCGAAGAGGCGGTGTGCATAGGCCCGCCACCGTCGGCCCAGAGCTACCTCAACATGCCGGCCATCATCTCGGCCGCCGAAGTGACGGACGCCGAGGCCATCCACCCCGGCTACGGCTTCCTGTCCGAAAACGCCGACTTCGCCGAACGCGTGGAAAAAAGCGGCTTCCAGTTCATCGGCCCCACGCCCGAGTCCATCCGCATCATGGGCGACAAGGTCTCGGCCAAGCAGGCCATGATCAAGGCGGGCGTGCCCTGCGTGCCGGGCTCCGAGGGCGAACTGCCCGATGACCCGGTGCAGATCCGCCGCACGGCCCGGGCCGTCGGCTATCCCGTGATCATCAAGGCGGCCGGGGGCGGTGGCGGCCGCGGCATGCGCGTGGTGCACACCGAAGCGGCCCTCATCAACGCGGTGCAGATGACCAAGGCCGAGGCCGGCGCGGCGTTCGGCAACCCGGCGGTGTACATGGAGAAGTTCCTCCAGAACCCGCGCCACATCGAAATCCAGGTGCTGGCGGACAAGCACCGCAACGCCGTCTACCTGGGCGAGCGCGACTGCTCCATGCAGCGGCGCCACCAGAAGATCATCGAGGAAGCGCCGGCGCCGGGCATCCCGCGCAAGCTGATCGAGCGCATCGGCGACCGCTGTGTCGCCGCCTGCAAGAAGATCGGCTACCGCGGCGCGGGCACCTTCGAGTTCCTGTACGAGGCCGGAGAGTTCTATTTCATCGAGATGAACACGCGCGTGCAGGTCGAGCACCCCGTGACCGAACTGATCACCGGCGTGGACATCGTCAAGACCCAGATCATGGTCGCGGCTGGCGAGAAGCTGCCCTTCACGCAGCGCGACATCGGCATCCGCGGCCACGCCATCGAATGCCGGGTCAACGCCGAGGACCCGTACAAGTTCGTGCCCTCGCCGGGGCGCATCACGCTGTGGCATGCGCCCGGCGGCCCCGGCGTGCGCGTCGACTCGCACGTCTACAACAACTACTTCGTGCCGCCCAACTACGATTCCATGATCGGCAAGATCATCGTGCACGGCGACACGCGGGAGCAGGCCCTGGCCCGCATGCGCACGGCGCTGCTCGAGACCGTGGTGGAGGGCATCAACACCAACATCCCGCTGCACCGCGAGCTGATGGTGGATGCGAAGTTCATGGCCGGCGGCACCAACATCCACTACCTGGAAGAGTGGCTGTCCCACCATAAGCGGTGATGCACGAGCTCGGCCTGCTCGTCCCCGAAGACCGCGTCGAGCAGGTCAGCGAGGCGCTGGATGCGCTGGGCGCGCTGAGCGTCTCGGTCGAAGACGCCGACGCGCAGACCGACGCCGAGCAGGCGCTCTTCGGCGAGCCGGGCCTGCCGCCCCCCAAGGAGGGCTGGCAGCGCTCCCGCGTGCTGGCGCTGTTCCCGCAGGAGCAGGGCGCGCAGGAAGCCGCCCTGCTGCTGGCCGCGCAGGATTTCTTCGCCGGCTGCCAGGTGCTGGGCATCGCCCCGGTGCCCGAGCAGGACTGGGTGCGCCTGACCCAGTCGCAGTTCGCGCCGGTGGAGATCACCCCCGAGTTCTGGATCGTGCCGACCTGGCACGAGCCGCCCGCGCAGGCGCGCCAGGTGATCCGGCTCGATCCCGGCCTGGCGTTCGGCACGGGCACCCACCCGACCACCCGCATGTGCCTGCGGTGGATCGCGCGGAACCCGCTGCAGGGCCAGCGCGTGCTCGATTACGGCTGCGGCTCGGGCATCCTGGCGATCGGCGCCGCCAAGCACGGCGCCGCGCAGGTGGATGCGGTGGACATCGACGAGGCCGCGGTGCAGTCCACGGTGGCCAACGCGCATGCCAACGGCGTGCAGCTGCAGGCTGGCCTGCCCGAACTCGCGCAGGGCCGGTACCAGACCGTGCTGGCCAACATCCTGGCCACGCCGCTCAAGGTGCTGGCGCCGCTGCTGTGCGGGCACGTCGCCCCGGGCGGGAGTCTGGTGCTGGCCGGCATCCTGGAGCGGCAGGCGGAGGAGCTGAAGGCGGCCTACGCGCCCCATGCCCGCCTGGAGGTGGCCGACAGCGAGGACGGCTGGATCCTGATGACCGCGCGCCCCTGACGGGGCTGCCGCCTAGAATCAGCGGCTCATGAGCCTGATCACCTGCTGCCCGGCCTGCGGGACAATGTTCAAAGTCGTCCCCGACCAGCTCAAGATTTCCGAAGGCTGGGTGCGTTGCGGCCATTGCGCCGAGATCTTCGACGCGACGGCGCACATGCAGCGGCCGCAAGAAGCGGTCCAGCGGTCCGGGCCGGAGGCGGTCGCGGTGGCGGCCCCCGAGCCAGTGCCCGACCCCGAGCAGGAACCTGTGCCGGAACCTGTGCCGGAACCTGTGCCGGAACCTGTGTCCGCGCTCGACTCCGGATCCGCCGTTGCGCACGAACCGCTGGAGCCGCCGGTGCGCGTGGCCGAGGCCGACACCGGGTATCCGCCCTTCGAGTTCGTCCGCGCCGACCAGGACGACACGCCGCCGCCTTCCGGCTTCGGCACCTCCACGAGCACCAGCGCCGAGCCCACGGACTTTCCGGAGAGCGAAAGTGCGGGCGAGAGCCAGCTGGACGAGCTGGGCTTCGTGCGCAAGGCCAGGCGCAAGGCCTTCTGGCGCCGGCCCGCGGTGCGGGCGGTGCTGGGCCTTGTGGGGCTGCTGCTGGCAGGCCTGCTGGCACTCCAGTGGGCCGTGCACGACCGCGACCGGCTGGCGTCGCTGCGCCCCGAGCTGCTGCCCTGGCTCCAGGCCCTGTGCGAGCCGCTGGCCTGCGAGATCGGCGCGCCGCGCCAGATCGAGTCCATCGTGGTGGACAGCAGCAGCTTCAACCGCCTGCGCAGCGATGCCTACCGCCTCAGCTTCACCCTCAAGAACCAGGGCAGCGTCGAAGTGGCGATCCCCGCGGTGGAGCTCACCCTCACCGACTCCCAGGACCAGCCGGTGGTGCGCCGCGTGTTGCAGCCTGGGGACCTGGGCGCCGCCAGCCCCGTGATCCCGGCGGGCGCCGAGTGGTCGGCCCAGCTCGCCCTGAGCGTGGCGGCCAACGGCAGCACCGGGCGCATTGCCGGGTACCGGCTCCTGGCTTTCTATCCCTGAACCCTGACTGGACTTTCCATGGCCTCCGTGATCTGCGGCTCCCTCGCGTTCGACACCATCATGAATTTCGAGGGCCGCTTCGCGCAGCAGATCCTGCCCGACCAGCTGCACATCCTGAACGTGTCCTTCCTGGTGCCCGGCCTGCGCCGCGACTTCGGCGGCTGCGCCGGCAACATCGCGTACAGCCTGAAGCTCCTGGGCGGCCAGCCGCTGCCCATGGCCACAGTGGGCACCGATGGCGCCGACTACCTGGCGCGCCTGCAGTCGCTGGGCATCAGCACGGAGTTCGTGCGGCAGGTGGAGGGCAGCTACACGGCCCAGGCGATGATCATGACCGACCTGGACAACAACCAGATCACCGCCTTCCATCCGGGGGCCATGATGCAGGCGCACCTCACGCAGGTCGGCGCCCGGCCCGACATCAAGCTGGGCATCATCTCGCCCGACGGCCGCGACGCCATGCTCCAGCACGCGCAGCAGTTCCGCGCGGCAGGCATTCCCTTCGTGTTCGACCCGGGCCAGGGCCTGCCGATGTTCGACGGCCCCGAGCTCGCCCGGTTCATCGAGCAGGCCACCTGGGTGACCGTGAACGACTACGAGGGCAAGATGCTCAGCGAGCGCACCGGCTGGAGCAGCGCGGAGATTTCGCGCCGCGTGCAGGGCCTGGTGGTCACGCTGGGCGCTGAAGGCTGCGAGGTCTGGATCGCCGGCGAGAAGCGGCTGGTGCCGCCAGTGAAGGCCGCGCAGGTGGTGGACCCCACCGGCTGCGGCGACGCCTGGCGCGGCGCGCTGCTGTACGGGCTGGAGCAGGGCTGGAGCCTGGAGCGCTGCGCCGAGCTGGGCAACAAGGTGGGCGCGATCAAGATCGCCAG